>JAUSDE010000097.1 GCA_030650885.1 Thermoleophilia bacterium | reverse complement strand
TCCACGAGTGAAGGCCCGACGGGAAAGATCGAGTAGAGCCGGCCGTCGACGATCTTCAGGCAATAATTATTGTTTTCCCTGGCGATTGAAGCGTACTCATCCAGATCGGTGTTGCGCTCAATGATGATGCTGGTTGCGGTGTGCATGGAAAAGCGCGAATCCGAAACTGATGGATGGCCAACCTTGACCAGAGTGACGAATATCGCGAGGAACAGAAATATTAGAAAGACATAGCGGCTCAGCGTGGATCTCATGATTTGATTATATTGGAAAGCCTGCAAAAGAACAGATTCATGCCAGAAAAAACCGCCTTGCGATTGCCACGCATCTCTACGGGGTAATATCTGCTTATGACCGTGAAATCATCCATGAATTGCCTCAGGCTGTCTGTTGTTGCCCTTGCCTCTCTGCTCCGCGTCAGGCTGGCTGTTGTTGCGCTTGCCGGACTGCTCATGATGTTGTCCGGCTGCGGACTGAGCCTCGACGGCTCCCGGACAGACCTGTCCCATTCACCGGAATTCCAGCGATACGAGCGCAGCCACTTCGGCTTTTTCCGTGCACTCGGTTCTTACCCGTTCGTAACCGAGCTGGATGTCCACTGGGAGCGGCCTCACCCTGGCCCCTTCATCTGGGGCGAGGTGGAAAAAACTGAGGGCACATATGACTGGAGTGGCATCGACAGGTATATCGGGACCTCACAGGATTATGGCATAGTGCTGGTGGCCACCATCTGGCCATACGCGAACTGGGATCAGGAGCGCTGCCACGAAAAACTCCCCGACACACGGCGGCTTTTTTCCATACTCGGTGACTATCGCGGCAAGCCCTGCGATCCGCAGGCCTACCGGCTTTTTGTCGAAGCGATGGTCGAGCGGTATGACGGTGACGGTGAGGATGACATGCCGGGGCTCGTATACCCGATCAAATACTGGGAAGTGGTCAACGAGCCAGACATCGCCGAAGGGTCCCTCTTCTTCAAGGGCGACCCCCAGGACGCTGACTACCTCGAAGTCCTGGCTGCAACGCACGACGCTATCGGGGCGGTGGATCCATCTGCGAAAGTCCTGAATGGAGGCATCGCTTACCTGTCAGACAAGGAAAAGCCTTTCTGGCGCTCGATACTGGGCGGGCCGGGCGCGGAATATATAGATATCCTGACCATTCATTCCATCACCCAGGGGGAAGGTCTGCAGCTTGATCATCTGCAGGCTCTGATGGATGAACTTGGCCTGGACAAGCCTGTCTGGGTCACTGAGATACAGTACGCGAAATCCACGGCTTACTTCCAGGCGCGCGGCATCATTCCCGATGAGGAGTCTGAGATCAATCCCACCGGGCTGCACGGCCTGACCGAGGACGAGTGGTCGGCGCTGCTGGTCAGGTCCTTTGTCGAGGCTTTCGGCCGCGGTGCGGACAGGCTCTTCTACCTGGGGCTGGATAATTCCACTCCCACGGAGGAAACCTCGCTGCTGGTCCAGTGTGAGGTGAAATCGGGAGCCGCCAGGGGAGATCCCTTCGACCCGGCGCTCTGCCAGAGGCAGAAGCCCTTCTACGCATTCAAGACGATGGTCGAGAAGCTCGATTATTTTGATTCCGCTGAGAAGCTGGCCGAAGGCCAGTACCGATTCTCAGTCGATGGCCGCAGCGTTTATGTTCTCTGGGGAAGCCAGCCGCTGCCGGAAGAGATCAGCGGTACGGTCACGCTGACTGATATCAATGGAATGCAGAAGGAAACTGAAGCCGGTAATATCATTTTGACGGAAACACCGGTTTTCATAGGCTGACATTCGAATGTGGGCGCGACGATGAGTGAAGGATCTCACTCCGGTGGCGTCTCGGCCTCAGAGCTACTTTTCACCAGCAAATCCAGCAATTATATGTAACAGTCACTGACATCTGTGCCACACGTTTCCAACGGCAGGTAAAAAAAAGATGACAAATATAATCGAAAGCTGTATCATGACTAACCTGCTCATTAAGGTTTAGTGCCTGAAATGGCACCGGGAGGCTTTGTTACGGCAAAATATAACGGGGAAGGTGGAGGTATGAAGACTGGCGGATCGATAAAAAAATTGTTTTTAAGCATGGTTTTAATGGCATTCGGGACTGTTTTTTTCCTGAGTTTGTTCATGGGGTCCGCATTCGCGCAGGTATTACCGACCTCTTCCACAAGTTTGAGTGGTTACGATAAAACTGCTCCCATGATCACTCGCGTGGATGCGAAGAGAAACTCCGATTCAAGATCACACACGGTTGAAGCCGACTTCCTGGATTCTGACAGCGAGATCGATACTGACAGTGAAGGTGTAACGGTTCCTGACGCGTTTGTATCCGGCTGTCAGAAAACCGACAGAAAAGTCAGCTGTTCAGCTTCCGGGCTGAAAGCGGGGAAGCATAACGTTCGCGTTCATGTCAAAGATAAAGCCGGTAACAGAAAAGAAGAAGATCACGAGGTGACCATAACGGACACGGCGGCTCCGGTCATCGATAGCATAACCGCAAGCCCGACTGAAGTGGCTGTGAGCTATAACGATCCTTCACCCTCCAGCGGCATCGCTTCAGTCATCGTCACAGTCGACGGCGTGAAGCTCAACTGCGAGGCCGCCGGCACCGGCTGCGACAACGATCATGACGACTATGACGAAGACCACGACGGCCATGATTATGACCGCGACGATTATGATGACGACCACGATGGTTATGATGACGACCACGACGGCAGTGACAATGACCACAACGGTTACTACAAAGACTCTTCGGGCTTACGCCATAAGTCTGACGGCTATTACCATGATTCTGATTCAGACGATCACGACGGTGCCGAGTCCAGCAACGCTTATGTCTGCCCGATCGTGGGTAACCTGAGCTGCGGTCCGCACCAGGTTGTAGTCACGGTGACTGACAAGGCTGGCAACGTAACGACCGGCGCCGCCGTAGTTAACGGCGCCGGCGATTGCATCGCTCCGATAACCGCCGACAACTCTCCAGCCGGCTGGCATACGGCCGATGTGAGCGTAGCTCTGGCCTGCACCGATGCTGGCGGCAGCGGCTGTGCTTCCACTACTTATGAAGTAGACGGCGGCGCCACTCAGACCGGTAATGCCGTTAGTCTGACCGCCGACGGCATTCACACGATCACCTATCGCTCTACTGATGTCGCGGGTAATGTGGAGATCACCAAAACCGCGACTGCGATGATCGACAAGACTCCTCCGGACGTGGCCACTTCCGGTGACATGACCGTTGAGGCGACCGGTCCTTCGGGAGCAACAGCGGACTTCACATCGAGCGCGACTGATGCGTTGAGCGGCATTGCCGGCGATTCGGCCTGCACTCCGATATCCGGCTCGACCTTCCCTCTGGGAACTTCTACCGTGAGTTGTTCAGCCACCGATGTCGCCGGTAACACTGGCACGGCCACCCTGACTGTGACTGTCGTAGACACCACGGCCCCGGTCGTGACCTACGGTGGCCCATCTGACACGCTTTATACAACCGAGAGTCCGACGGTAACCGGTTCGGCTACGGATGCAGTCGGAGTTGCATCAGCCGTGGCCAGCATCGACGGCGGTCCGGATATAGCCTGTACTATTGATGCGGGGAATATCAGCTGCCCGACTTCCGGCGTTGGCTTTGGCCCTCACGCTGTTGTGATTACCACTGCTGATGCTGCCAGCAATGCTGGAACGGCCACAGGCACGTTCTGCATAAGCAGCGGCAGGCCGAACCTCACGCTCTTCAAGGTCAAGGGTCCATACCTTGTCGCTGGAGACCCGTCCAGGTGGGTGACTGTGGATTACCGTATGGATAATACCGGCCCCGCCGCATATAATGTCAGCATGCTGAGCATGACGGCGAATAACGGTATCTATCTTGTGAGTCCGTCGCCGCTGCCGGCGCTTGGTGATATCGCTCCAGGCGGATCGGTCACATTCTCGGTGAAGTATTATTATCCGGTGGGCGTGACCAGCTATAAATTCACCAACACCGCATGCGCGTTCGATCAATGTTTCACTGAATACATCTATCCATAAAATGCGGGTCTAATCTCGGTATTGGGAGATGAGAATGTCAGAAGAAGAAACACGGGAGCCGTACGAACAGCCGGAACTGACCAAGCTCGGCGCACTCAGGGATCTTACTGCTGAAGAGTGCTGGGAATGTCAGGGGAGCTTTGGTTTTTAGGACCTGTGGGGGTTCCCAGAAAGCTGAACGTCGGGCAGCAGTATAGAGCAGGGAATTAATCGGGCAGCAGCCTCGGTAGAGGATGCTGCCCGTGTGCGTTGTCAGGAAGAGAGCAAGGTACTTGCCGAAGGCCGCAGTGCAGAGTGCTGTTTTCTCCATTTGACTCATGGCCGTTCCTTCCGATAGACTACCCTTGCTTGTGCACCACCCTTTAATTCACGCCCAGTGAGGCTGACAAGGGAGCAATATGAGCCGTTTCACAGGTAAGTCTGCCCATAGCCGCCACTGCGTGTCCGCAACCTGGACCCGCGAGTGAGCGGCGTTTTTGTTAAGACAGTCGTTTCCGCCGACCAGCTCGGACGCACTATCGTCCGCATCGCCCATGAGATCCTGGAGAAAGACCAGGACGCCGGGCAGCTGGCTCTTGTCGGCATCCATACCCGCGGCGCCCATCTGGCGCACCGCCTGGCCGAGCTCATGGCACAATTCACCGGCCAGGAGATCCCTGTGGGCGAACTCGACATCTCCCTCTACCGCGACGACGTCGCCGCCCGCGGCAGCCTCACCGTGCGTTCGCGCCTGGCCCAGCCAGAGATCAAGGGCACTAACCTGCCTTTCGGCATCGACGACATGACCATTGTGCTGGTGGACGACGTGCTATTCACCGGGCGTACCATTCGCGCCGCCATCGACGCGCTCTTCGATTACGGCCGTCCGTCCTGCATCCAGCTGGCAGTGCTGGTCGACCGTGGCCACCGCGAGTTGCCTATCCGGCCGGATTTTGTCGGCAAGAACCTTCCCACTTCCACGGAAGAGCGCATAAACGTGCGCCTGTCCGAGGTCGACGGGGAGGACGAAGTCGTCCTGGAAGCCACCCGCGAGGGCATTGAGGAGGGACAGCGTCAATGAACCGCTACCTGCTATCCATGAACGACCTTTCCCACGAGGATATCGAATCGTTGCTGGCGACAGCGCGCGTGGACTTCCTCGACCTCTCCAAGCGCGACATCAAGAAAGTGCCGACTCTTCGCGGCCGCACCGTAATCGACCTTTTCTACGAGAAGAGCACACGCACCAGCACCTCGTTCGAGCTGGCGGGCAAGAGGCTTTCCGCGGATGTGATCAACGTCAAGGCCGACTCCAGCGCGGTCGGGAAGGGCGAATCGCTCAAGGATACTACCCTGACGCTGAACGCTTACCGGCCGGACATCATCGTCATCCGCCATCCACATGTTGGTGCGGCGGCGTTCGTCTCACGCTTCACCGAAGCCCACGTGATCAACGCAGGTGACGGTATGGGCGAGCATCCCACCCAGTGCCTGCTCGATATCTTTTCCATGCAGCAGGAGTTTGGGGAGCTGAAGGGCCTCAAGGTGGCCATCGTCGGTGATATCCTGCACAGCCGGGTCGCCCGGTCGAACATAATCGGATTCCAGAAGATGGGGATGGAAGTGACCCTGGTGGCGCCGCCAGCGCTGCTTCCGCGCGGGGTCGAAGCGTTTGGCGCCGAGGTGTCGCACAGCCTTGATGCCCTCGCCGGCATGGATATGATATATCTTCTGAGGATGCAGAAGGAGCGCCACGAGGGCGCTAATTTCCTGCCGTCCCTGCGTGAATATATTGCCAGCTACCAGGTTGGCCTGCGCCATGTGGGCAAGGGTCAACGGGTGCTGCACCCGGGACCGATCAACCGTGGAGTCGAGATCGAGGGTGCTCTGGCGGATTCTCAGGAGAACCTGATTCTGCATCAGGTAGAGGCAGGACTGGCTGTACGCATGGCCGTGCTCTATCGCATCATTGTGGACAACGCGGTTGCCGATTCGGCGGCTGAAAGTGAGCCGGCGACCGGCGAGGCCGGAAGCACTGGTTCACCTGAAAAATCAGATACCGGCAAGTCCGCTGCCCAGGTGGAAGAGCCAGTCAAAAACATCCATGCGGTCGGTTGAGTCGTGGCCCGGCGCATGACCGCTTCAATCATCAGAGAAACTACCAGCACCGCGGCTGCATGACTACAATCATCGCCAAACGGGGCACAAAAGCGACACTCGTAATCCGGGACGCCCGGGTTTTCGATCCGGGTTCCGGTATTGACACGCGAACTGACGTACTCATCGAGAAAGGCCAGATCGTCCGCATCGCTCCAGGAAAGGGCAGTGTAGGCGAAGCCCAGGTCATCGATGGTGCCGGCCGGTTGCTGCTGCCCGGTTTCGTCGATCTGCATGCCCATCTGCGGTCTCCCGGTCGTGAGGACGAGGAGGATATGGCCAGCGGCACCCGCGCCGCGGCCGCCGGCGGTTATGTGACCATCTGCGCCATGCCCAACACTGATCCGGTGGTGGACAACGCCGCTGTTATCGCTTCCCTCGCAGAACTGGCCGAGGCCGACGCCATGGTTCGGGTCGCATTCCTCGGAGCGATCAGCCGGGGTGAGAAAGGCGATCATCTGAGTGACATGTGGGACATGGCCGGAGCAGGCGCCGTCGGTTTCACCGACGACGGCCGCCCCGTGGCCGACGCAGGTCTTCTGCGCGCCGCTTTCCAGGCTGCCAGGAACGTCAACCTTCCCTTGAGCCTTCACTGTGAAGACCTCGACCTCGCAGGAGCCGGCGTTGTTAACGAGGGGACGGTCTCGGCGCAACTGGGCCTGGCGGGGATCCCAGGCACGGCGGAGTCGTCTGACGTGGCCCGCAATCTCGACATCGCCCTCTATGAGGGAGCGAGAGTCCATATCGCCCACGTCAGCTGCGCCCGGTCCGTGGCCGCGGTCGACCTGGCGCGCAAGGCTGGCGGCGCGGTTACCTGTGAGGTGACGCCTCATCACCTGGCGTTGAATGATGAGGAAGTGCGCGGTCTGGATGCCAATTTCAAGATGAATCCACCATTGCGCAATGAAGCTGACCGGCTGGCCCTGGTGGAAGCACTGGCCTCCGGCGTGATAGATTGCATTGCCACCGATCACGCGCCGCACGCTACGCAGGAAAAGGAGACGCCCTTCGAAGAGGCGCCTTTCGGCGTCATCGGGCTGGAGACTGCGTTCGCAGTTCTATACAGCGAGCTGGTGCAGGCCGGGGCGGTTTCCCTGGAAGTCCTGGTGCAGGCGATGTCCTCGAATCCGGCACGCGCGTTCGGCCTGCCGGTGCCGACTATCACGGAAGGGCAGGAAGCAAACCTTTGCCTGGTCGACGTGGACGAGGAGTACGAGATCGATCCGGCCGGTTTTTACAGCAAGTCGCGCAACAGTGCCTTCTCGGGACGCAAGGTCAGGGGCCGGGTGCTGCTGACTCTTGTCGCAGGCCGCATGGCACATAATATTTTATGAACCTTTGATGAACAGGAATCCATCTTCATGAACCAGATGAACCAGAAGACTTCAGAAATGCCCGCTGCTGTCATCCTCGAGGACGGCACCATCTTCCGGGGCCGGGGTTTCGGAACGCCTGGCGCTGTTTTCGGCGAGGTGGTTTTCAATACCGGAATGACCGGCTACCAGGAAGTGCTTACCGACCCTTCGTATCACGGCCAGATGGTCACCTTCACGTATCCGCTGATCGGAAATTATGGTATCGATTTTGCAGTCAATGAGTCGGATACAGTCCATTCCCGCGCCGTGATCGTCCGTGAAGCCCACAATCTAGCCCGAAACTGCCGCGCCGAGAAGGGCTGGGTCGACTGGCTCATCGAGCAGCAGGTCACCGGCGTCGCCGGCATCGACACCCGGGCGCTGACCCGCCGCATCCGTAGCGTGGGCGCCATGCGCGCCGGCGTTTACTGGGGCGATTTCACGGAAGAAGACATCGCGGTCCGTCTCGATTCAACGCCTTCGATGGCCGGCCTGGACCTTGCAAGCCGCGTCACCTGCTCAGAGCCTTACGAGATTGAGTTTCTCAAAGGGATTCACCGCGTCGTGGTAATCGACTACGGCATCAAGCGCTCTATCCTCAAGCAGCTGGGTGCGGCTGGATGCAATGTCACCGTCCTGCCGGCCTGGGCGACTGCGGAGGATGTAATGGCCCACGAGCCTGAGGGCGTATTCCTCTCCAACGGTCCCGGCGATCCGGCGCCGCTGGATTACGCGGTCCGCTGCGTCGAGAGACTGCTTGGCAAGGTGCCGGTTTTCGGCATCTGCCTGGGTCACCAGATCCTGAGTATGGCGCTCGGGTTGAAAACCTACAAGCTGAAATTCGGACATCGGGGCGTCAATCATCCGGTGAAGAACCTTCATACTGACAAAGTCGAGATCACATCCCAGAACCATGGCTTCGCGGTGGAGCTGCCCGAAGCACTGGCGGAGCGGCTCGGTGCGCCGGGTAGCACTGGCGACTCCGGTACCGGTAAAGGCGGTTCAGGCGCAGTCCTCGCCGATGGAGCTGCTCCGGGGCCAGCAAAGACTTTTTTCGAGGCACCGCCGGCTGCGGACCTGAAGCTCGATACTGCGTTCGGCGAAGCCAGGATCAGCCATCTGAACCTTTACGACGGCACGGTCGAAGGCATCCGCTGCCAGGATGTCCAGGCTTTCTCGGTGCAGTATCATCCGGAAGCAAGTCCCGGACCTCACGATTCCCGCTATCTGTTTGAGGATTTTGTGAACGACATAGTCATCAACAAGTTGAAGAAGAGCTGAATGCCGCGACGCGACGACATCCACAAGATTATGCTCATCGGCTCCGGCCCGATCGTTATAGGCCAGGCCTGTGAGTTCGACTATTCCGGCACCCAGGCGTGCCGGGTACTGATGGAGGAAGGGTACGAGGTCATCCTGGTCAACTCCAATCCGGCGACCATCATGACCGACCCCGACTTTGCCACGCGCACATACATCGAGCCGCTCGATGTGCCGACAGTCTCTGCCATAATCGAGCTTGAGCGCCCTGATGCCCTGCTGCCGACACTTGGCGGACAGACGGCACTCAACCTGGCCACCGACCTTTACGAAGCGGGAGTGCTCGACAGGTTCGGCGTACAGCTGATCGGCGCCGACTACGAAGCCATCCAGCGCGCCGAGGAGCGCGACCTTTTCCGCCAGGCTATTGAGCGCATCGGCCTCAGGGTCCCTCACAGCGAGCTGGCCAAGTCAGTCAAGGAAGGCTGTGAGAAGCTTGAGAACCTGAAGCTTCCCATCATCATCAGGCCGAGCTTTACCCTCGGCGGTCACGGCGGCGGCATCGCCCGCGACCTGGATTCGTTCTGCCGCATCGTCGAGGACGGCGTCACCGCCAGTCCCATCGGCCAGGTGCTGCTGGAGGAGTCGGTTATCGGCTGGCAGGAATTCGAGCTCGAGGTCATGCGGGACCGGGCGGACAACGTCGTAATCGTCTGTTCCATCGAGAACATAGACCCAATGGGCGTGCATACCGGCGA
>JAUSDE010000094.1 GCA_030650885.1 Thermoleophilia bacterium | reverse complement strand
CTTAAATCCAGCGCCGTCTGTCTTCGTTTGGAAGGCACAAACGAAGCCCGACTTCCCGCCCCTCGCCCTACGGGTTCACTTGAACTGTCGTTCTGCGTCGAGGCGCGGGAAGTCTGGCTTATCAGCCAGACGGCACTCCCTACGGTCGCTTAATTTCCCCTGGTGAAAACCTGAAAGACAAAAGAATGAAAACAGCAAGAAGAAACAATCGAATAGCTCCAATGCAATTGACGGCTCGGGATGTGGAGATAATCCTCAGCGTTTACGAGAATCGCTTTCTGAAACGTGACCAAATCCAGCGGCTCCACTTTGCCGATGCTTCCCGGATCGCCTGCAACATGAGAATCAAGAAACTCTATGAGCATAAGTTCCTGGACAGGCTCGTGAAGCCTGTCGCGGTCGGCACCCATCAGCTCGTCTATGCACTCGACAAACAAGGCGCAGACGTTGTGGCGGCCGCCCTGAAGATTGACCGGCACAAGGTCAGGTGGAACCGCGCCAATAACCGCGTCGAGTTTCTATTCCTGGAACATACGCTCGGAGTCTCGGAGATTAGAGTTTGCCTCGACGTGGCGCTGGCAGGACGAAGAGAAGAGCTCCTATTCTATCAGCGTGGCGACAAATCTCATTTGCGCCGGATTTCCATGACGGGCGCAAAGAAGAAATATTTCGTGGTGGCCCCTGACGCCTTTTTCGGAATCCAAACAGGGCGCGGGAAGTACATCTTCTTCGTGGAAGTGGACTTGGGGACGGAGACGCTATCGAGGTTTGCCGAGAAAGTGACGGCTTACAAGAGATATTGGAAATCCGGTCAGTATAAAGAGGAATACGGTTTTAACAACTTTCGCGTCCTGACGGTCTGCGAAAGTGAAAGACGCCTGGCTAATTTGATCCAGGCAACAGGGAAAGTGGGAGGAAGGCAGATGTTCCTATTTACGACCTTCTCAGCAATTCAGCAAAACAGCCCCCTGGGAAGCGTTTGGCTTTCTCCCTTCATAGATTTACCAACTTCATTGTTGGAATAGCCCGAAAGGGCAAGAGCTTTCAGGGCAAGATTCCCAAAAGGACGAAGCTCTTTTCCGTAAAACTTACCACGCACCTTGAACATTTGTAGGTATAGCCCCTTACATGGCTGCGGAAGGTCCGGCTCAGGCTGCGGGTAAGCGCCCCTGAGCCGGGCTGAAAGCTCAAAGTACCTTCCACCACCATCAGCTTCATCCCACCTGATTTTCGTGTCCTAAAACCCTGTGCTGGCCTCTGCGTGCCCGCACACCAACCCGAGGAGGAAAAAATGGCAACTACAATCTACGAGAGGATCTTCAGGAAGCTAGAAAGAGTCATCGGTGACCTGTCAGACATTCCGGCTTACATGAAGTTTGTGGCTCACGGCTTCATGGACTTGAGCCTGGACAGGCTCTACGGAGACGAGGAATCGGTAACCATCGCCCTGAGCCACTACTTCAAGCAGAACGGCGATATGGTACCGGACCCGGATATGGAAGTGAGGATATATCCGGAAATGAAGATGGCTGAGGCACTGACGTATCAGGACAGCTTCGGCTATCGCCAAGTCCACCCAACACCCGGCCAGGTCAATTTGAAAGCCAAGAAGGACTTAAACGTCTTTCTGAATCAGTGGCTTTCAAATATTCTAAATCAGGGCTTTGAAAGAAGTGGAGGAAAAGACGATGAGCTTTGAACTGTTGAGGGTCAAGGAGATCGCGACGGGAGAACCGATCCGATCCCCTCAAGACGTGGCAGACTTCGTCTGCAAAAACATGGAAGAGGAAGCATTAGTTGATCGCGAGTGCTTCTGGATTCTGCACCTTAACGCCAGGAATCAGGTGATTGAAAAAGAGCTGACGGCCATTGGCTGTATAAACGCCTGCCTCGTACGTCCTGCGGACGTAATGAGGAAAGCTGTTATAAATGGAACGGTAGCCATAATAGCGGTACACAATCACCCGTCTGGAAATGCCGAACCCAGCCAGGAAGACCACCAGATAACAGAACGGCTCAAGAACTCTTGCGAGATTTTGGGCATACAGCTTCTGGATTCGGTCGTCATCGCGGCTGCTGGCAAGATTAAAAGCATCATGCGCTAAAATCAGCGCGATACGGCACAGCTCTAACAGGCTGTGCCTTTTTCTTTTTCACGCATTTTCAAATCAGAAGGAGGAACCTATGAGCTGTGATAACTGCAAAAAAGCGCTTGAACTTTTGGAGGATTGTCAGAAGCAGCTGAAGGAAGTTGCCAGAGAATTAAGAGAGGAGCCAAAAAATACCTCTGTTTATGAAACCCCCTGCATGGATTTGTACAAAGACCGCCTTCTTTTGAAAGTTACAGAGGCCGGGGCCATGTGCGGTTTCTCCCGCGCCACAGCATATCAAATGCTCTATAACGGGGAATGGGCCAATATAGCTATCAGATTAAGCGAACGCTCAATACGCATTTCACTGAAAGGCTTGATGGAATGGATAGAAATGAAGAGGCAGGAAGGATAGCTTGGAAGCAGCATGCTTGAGCCGGTCTAAAAAGCCAATCAAAGGAGAAACTTATGGATGGAATACAGGAAAGATATTTGAATGAGCATGAAGTCGCTCGACTTACGGGCAGGGCAGTGCCGACCTTGCGAAACGATAGATCCCAATGCAAAGGTCTTCCATACGTGAAAGCGGGTCGCTCGGTTCGTTATAGTCTAAGGGATGTTTTAATGTGGATGGAGGATCGAAAAGTGGTGCCAGAGGGTTAAGTAATTTTCGGCGATCCGGCTCAAGCTGCCAAACATTAATAACTTAGAACGATTCCGAATTTTCGACTTTATTTATTGCTGGTTTTGTAATCCTTGATTGCTTGTCCCACTTTGCCGTCATCTTGGATATTTTCCCAAAAAAGAACTTGCTCTCTTGAGATGTTCATTTCATCAGCCGGCGCATGAAGTTCTTTGCCGAGTTTTATTAAAGTGAGATCCGATGAGCTGGTGCTGGTATCTTTGGAGTCCTTCGGCTGGACTTTTTCTTGTGTCTGCAGATAATAAATATCGTTCAGCTTCACATAGTTCCCGCCGTCATCAGTTAGCTTTCCGAAATAAACCTGTCCGCTTGTCAGGAAGACGGCTTGATACTTATTCTTGTCTGCCGAATTACCCGGGGCGGTTTTACCACTGCTTCCATTCACGCCTCCCTTTACTACGATCAAGTATCCCGTTACTCCTAGAGCAAAAATGATTAAACCAACAATTGCCAGCTTCTTTAAACTAAAGCCTTTATTACCTTCATTATCCATAAACAATCCCTCATATTTCTTAAACCAGTATTTAAACTAATGTAACAGCATTAAGAAGTATGTCAACAATAATAGTTGACATAAGGTATATATTACGTAAGATAGATATGTGTATTCAATAAGTAAGTCAGCTTTTATCAAACTATTTGTCTTGATGACCGTATTAGTGGCAGCAGGCTATCTTTTGGTTTATCAGGTTATTTTAAAGAAAGTCGATCAGGAGCTTAAAAACAAGCAGAACACAGGCGGAAGCGTATCTATCTCAAATGCCGATCTGAAAAAAGACTTTGTTTCTCTTCAACAGGAAGGGGCAGATAACCCCCAGACGGGCGGCCTCAATGTTTCAGGCACTGTTCAGGGCTCAATATTAAATTCAACCGTTCAAAATGGAACCTCTCCGATAAATGTTGCTTCATCAACCTTGGTGAATAATTTAAATGCGGATATGGTAGATGGAAAGCACGTTGAAGACTTGACCAAACCGGCCAGCAATACCACTGTTAATAACATCACCACCACCACAACCGGCGAAAGCATACCTGGCGGTACGAATACTCAGTATTTCAGAGGAGATAAATCATGGCAGACACTGAACACTTCTGTTGTTCAGGGTCTTGGCTCCCTTGCAACAGCTAGTTCAATCAATAATGGTGACTGGTCGGGCACTCAACTCTCGGTAGCCAATGGCGGGACAGGGGCAACGGATGCGGCTGGAGCAAGAACGAACTTAGGCCTTGGCACAATGGCAACTCAAGATGCATCAGCGGCAGCTATTACGGGCGGTTCGATAACAGGAGCAACAACATTTAATGCCGGGACAGTTACTTCTTCGGGGGCCGTTCAGGGGACTTCTCTCACAGCAACCGGACTTACACAAGGATCGGTTGCCTTTGCCGGAGCGGGAGGTCTTATATCTCAGGACAATTCAAATCTATTTTGGGATAATACAGATAAAAGACTAGGCGTAGGGACAGCCACTCCTTCTGTGAAGTTAGATGTTTATGGTTCTATTAATATTGAACCGATCGCTCCAGTGGCAGGCAATGTTATTACAAATATGTCCTGTGTAGGCGGTGGAAGTGGCCAAATAGGAGTGAGTTCGGAACAATATACTGTTACTTTTTTTGACATAAACGGAAATGAAACAAGCGGTGGATTACGGAGTTCTGCTGACGGAGGGGTTGCAAAAGCTACAAATGGGGGTAATTGCGATCTGTCTGCTGGGGGCTATGGAAGTGTTACATTAGATAATGTTCCAGGATCATCTGACCCTCGTGTTGTTGGAAGAAAAATATATAGAAGTCAAACGGATAATATCGACCTTGGCTATGGCTCCTGCATCCCATCTCTTGTAGCTACAATTAATGATAACACTACAACTACTGTTGTAGATTCAGTTCCCGTAGAAAGTTTATGTTCTCAATCGTTAGTTTCATTTACTGATAGCACGGCTAAATTGCAAATAGGTGATATAAGTTTCAGACATGGGGGGGAAGGTGATATGGAGACGATGATTATTGGATCTACAAATTATAAAGGCCAGAATTCTATAGTAATAGGAAAGAATGCAGGAAATGGTGATTTGGGTGGTGGTAACTATAATTTATATATAGGGACAGATGCAGGAAAAAATTCAGAAGTGGGAAGCTGGTCAACTTTAGTAGGTATAGGGGCAGGGAAAGATGTAAGTGGATCACAAGAGAACAACTTCTTCGGGACTAATGCAGGCGCGGGTCTTATGTGGGGTGGTTATAATGCGTTTTTTGGAAATGAAACTGGTATGTATAACTTGGTTGGTGGCAGTAATAATACCTTTTTAGGGGCTACCGCCGGGGGAACAGATATGCCTGTTGTAAATGAATCAATTGCAATAGGAAAAAGTTCTTATTTAAAGGGTAGTGTAAATGAAATTGTGATAGGAACATTTGCTATTGGTGGTGGCTCTAACTCTGTTGTCTTGGGAAATGATAGTGTTACGAAGACAATTCTAAAAGGCAAGATCGGCATCGGGACAGCATTACCCACAGAAAGCCTAGATATTAACTCTGATGCTATAAGAATAAGATCTCCTAAGACTCCCTCATCATCGTCCGCTGCTTGTGATCAAGGTGATATAACCTGGGATATAGGTTATATCTATGTTTGCACGGCAACTAATACTTGGAAAAGGTCGGCTCTTACAACTTGGTAAAAAGAATCGTCGTAATACGATGCACATGCAGTCTAAACGGAATACACTCACAGCTACATGGTAATGCAGTAGCCAGTTCTTCAGCTAGGTAGTTGACTGAGTATTCTATCCCGCACCTCTGGCCAAGATGTGTGTTCGATACTTTTTTGAATAATCTGAATTTTCGGTTCCTTCTCAGCTGTTGCTAATAACCCACCTAAAGCTGGGCGGGCATTTTTTATTATGTCCTCACTCGGGTCAACAACAATCAGAATTTTATCGTCAGAAAAATGAAACCATTCGATAATTCGAGTATTGATTCCCTTGTCATTACCTCCATAGCCACAAACAACCAGGACGTCTGATTGATACAGAGAACGGAGCCATTCACTCTGCAGGAAAGCAAAAACCTCACTCGTGTATTCGAGCATTTTGTTTAGGGTGCCAGCTAGGAATGTCGGCTCTGCTTTTTCAGGAATGTCTCGCCACAGAAATGGCTGGTTAGATTCGTCAATCCTCTCCATGCTCTTGCTGCCTTTGCCATGATACTGGTCAGCGTACCAATTAATAGAACCATGTAGTTTCAACAACCTGACTCTTTGCTCGTCTTGCCGGATGAATGACATTGAGTCCCACCAACTTCTTCCATCGGTCCCCAGCTCAAATCCATCAAAGAAATCAATTTTGCAAGACTTAAGAAAGCGTTCCAGAACTACGTCATAATTTAGAGTGAAGAAGTCAATCGCCTTTAAGTCCTCATCCAAAACAGCATGTGCCAACAATTCCAAGTAATCAAGATCTACCGACGCATTCAGTTTGGCATGGAAGCACCACAAGACATGGTTGATATATGTCATTGCCTCTCGTGCAATGTCCTGTGGTGACCAAGCCTGCTCATCTCTTTCACCGTCTTGTATCCCTGAAAGCGCTTGCCGGATGTCGGGAGTAATTTTATCTACTAAGGCTGGGATTGCAGGATTATCATAATTCTGAATAGTCCCTTCAAAAATTTGACTTGCCAAGAAATAGATATCTTCATAATTAGCTTTCCTGCCTGCTGATTCTGAGTCTGGATCATAGGCATAATAAGCATCTATTTCCTGTTCCAATCTTTCAAGAAATTGTACGATTCTTCGAACGTTTCCAAAATCGTTCAAATGTCTTTGCGGGCTGATCATATCTTTAAAACAGTAATAGCCATCTGGGTTATAAACGATTGGTTTGCAACGGTTTAGGACGTGATTTGTGATCGATTCTACTGAAGGCATTCCTGCTTTATAAGAAATCCCGGACCCGAGAAGAAAAACAATATTGGAGGACAATGTTTTATTAGTCATATTATGCTAATGCAATAAACGCCAGAAATGCATCCCCCAAGTCGGTTGTATATTTTTGTAAAGCTCCATCAGCTGTAACCATGCCAGCTAAACTATCCGTGGAGACTAAACCCCGCTGGCGAAGGTCGCGCCATATTTGGTCATAGAATGATCTCCGTTCTGCCAATTCTGGGTAGGCACTGGTTAAAGTCGTGGCCAAACTACTTGAATATAAAGACCCAAAGTCATGTTTTCGAGCCTCTGCCCATGCTTTGGGATCTTGAAATAGCATCAATATCTTTAAGTGCCATTCAGTGAACTGATCCACGAAAGAAATGAATACTTGAGCCTGGCTTTCTTCAGGTGATTGTCCCGAAGCGACATTGATAATCGCATTCTTAAGAGCAAGCCTCTTTTCTTTGTTGGCAGTTTTCAATGCAGCTGTGCTTGCGGCCATAACAATATCTATGAACTCTTCATTCTCTCTTAAGGATTCAAGATCGATTCCCTTTTCCTCGTGTAGGCGCTTCAGCTCTTGTCCTACTTCTTCCATCCATGTAATCCGCCGCCGTTCAAGAGGTGGCATAACAATAGCTGCGAATAACTCACTGGCAGGCCCGCCAACAATCGGAATAGCAGAGAGGCCGGATTTCACTAAGGTGTGCGCAACATCACCTTTAGTCTTCGATGGCGGTTTTAGGTCGTTGTCTTTATTCATTGGCTTTTTTTTGAGGTGGGTTTTGAATTGCCGTGATTATATCACCGGCATTGGACAGATTGTCTTAATTCTTTGAAAACTTTTTTCTTTATTGATAGCTTTACTCAACTGCAATCGCTTACTCGGAAATGTAATGAATTCATCTCTTAAACTTGGAATGACTATGGATGAGGATTCCGGCGAACCCTGCCGGTTTTTTCATTATCGTGATGGCTCCTAATGGCTCAATATGAAATTCTTTAATTTAATTGAAACTGATGATGAAGATGAACCCTTCAATGTCCTTTTTGAGCCCGAAAATTGGACTATGGTTCGACGGTTTCTATATTTTGTTGATCAGCCGTTCGAAAAGACTCCCGCTCTTCAGCGGGGGATTTCGGCCACAGATAATCATTTTGAAAAATGCAAGATTCTAAGATCCCATGCAAAGGAGCTCGAATCAACTTTTTTGGACAGTGTTAAAGGGAGAAAAAAATATGATGATATCTACGTCAGAAGAAGTAAAACTTACTCAGCACTTGTAGAGACTATTTATTGCGAACTATACTCTTGTTTGAATGGTTTGCGCGATACAATTTTTGCAATTTACGGGGGTGTCCAAAGGGTGCAGAACAAAAAAACATCAAAGTTTTTTAGCTTGGCTTCTGAGGGTAAATATGGACAGGGCTTTCCCGAAAGAGTTGCAAATTTGCTAAGCGATGCTTATTTATCCTGGTTCTGCGAATTGAGAGATATTCGAGTTGAAGTAACTCATCGTAATGTTGGCTTTTGTTATCTTGATGAGAAAAGTAATAAAGTCCAATATCAAAACTTGGCTCCAAATAAGCAAGATATGATAATCGATGATATACCTGCAGAGTTGGAGAAAATGTATCAGCATGTATTTGGATTATTGGAGCAGATATTTGGATTTTTTTGCAGCATATTATGGCCAAAAGATATCCATATAGTATGTGGCATATTTAGGGATCGAGGCTATACCCGGTTTGTGAAACATAGCCATGATATGTCTTTTAATAGCGGTTGGTGCTTTTCTGAAGAATGGAAGAACGGTGACCCACTTAATTATTGTCCAGCAAGGCATCAGTGTGGGGCAGAAAATGTCCCTAGGATCTGATAATCCAAAATGCAATCGTCTTTAAAACTTGGAATGACAATCAACGAAACCGGCGAGCCCGCCGGTTTTTATTTGCCCGAAGAGGACAGGTCTACTCATGTCTATGTCCTGGGTAGTTCCGGTGTTGGTAAATCAAAAGGCCTCGCTACTTGGATATTGGAAGATATAAGAAACGGACGCGGTTGCGGAGTAATCGACCCTCACGGTGACCTTGTAAATGACATTATAGGAGACATAGAGGACTATAACGGCGTTGTCCTGGTCGAGATGACCGACCCTGACAACATAGTTGGCTTTAATCCGCTAGAACAGCAATCAGGTATTGATCCGTACACCCAAGCCCTAGAGCTTGTTGAAGTATTCAGAAAGATTTGGAATCTATCAGACGATAAAACGCCGCGGCTTCTTGAGATCCTAAGAAATGCTGTACTCACTTTGATTGAAGCAGGCGGAACGATGTTAGACATCGAACCGCTCCTGACAAACCAGGATTTCAGGGAAGAGAAGCTTAAGTTCGTGACCTATGAAGCAGTGGCTTCATTTTGGCGAAATCGCTTTGACCAGTGGGAATCAAAAGACCGAGTTTCAAATGTTGAATCCACTTTAAATAAAGTTTCTTCCTTTACTTCTGACCCAAGAATCCGCCTCATGCTATCGGCAAAGAAATCAACGATAGATTTCAGAAAGATTATGGATGAGGAAAAGACTGTCCTTATAAATCTCGCCAAAGGAGTCTTAAGAACGAACAGCTTTCTTTTGGGAGCTTTGTTTGTCGCCAAAATGCAAATGGCGGCTATGTCGAGAGTTGATTTAAAGCCAAGGGAACGAAAGCCATTTTACCTTTATGTGGATGAGTTTCAGAATTACGCCACATTGTCTTTTGCGGAGATCATGAGTGAGGCGAGGAAGTACGGGCTTTCACTAACCCTGGCCCATCAAAGCCTGGTTCAGCTGAACGATGAATTGAGAGATATTATCCTTGGCAATGCTAAGAACTTCATTATCTATAGATGCGACCGGCAGGACGCTGAGCTAATCATCAAATACATAAAGGACTATGACCCATTTGATTGGAAGCTGAAAACGGAAAGCTCGATAACGTACTTCTCCAAAGATGAGCAGTGGGAAGAAGGAATCGGTGAGCTTACGGGCATGCCGACACAGATAGCCGTTCTAAAAACCAAAGGCAAAGAACCCGTGATGTTTAGAACCTTTGATCTAGAAAGCGGTTGGCGACTTGAGCAAAATCAAGCAACTTTAAGAGAAACAAATAAAGAAGCTGGCTATACCCTCAGCTTGAAAAGGTTGGATGAGGCGATCACTTTTCAAGCAATGCCAGCCGTTGAGACGGATGAGCCAGAAAATTTTGTTGATTGAAGGACTTGCATTCGCAAGTTCAATGTAATTAAATATGGCGTAACATTAATACTAAAAGTTACGCTGGTGTAAAATGGCCTACCGTGAATCACAGCTTCAAAAAGAAATAGTTTCTCTACTCAGTAATTCATATTCTGGACTTAACGTATCTGAAATTGCGAGGGAGCTCGGCCGACACCGATCATCTGTCAGTCGCTCTGTTGCTGTCCTTAAAGAACGTGAATGGGTTCATGCAATAAATGGCAGGAACCAGGTCTGCTCAGAGATAGCGATGATTCAAGGTGCCTTAAGGGAAGAAGAGACAGCCAGAAAAATGATTGAGGCGGCAACATCAATGTCCACGCTAGATGTTACAAAGGGACTCTTCGATATTTCTACTGCTCATTTTCAGGATATAGCAAAGTCAGTAAGGCCACTTCTCGAAGCTAGTGTTCTCAAGGAGGGGGTTCTTGAGCAATACAGTAACTTTTACGCTGATATAGCAAAAAGTGTGGATTTCTCGATGGTTAGTGCAGCTGCTGAGATGGCGCAAGCTGCCTCATTAATGGCGCAACAGATAGACCTTGAACCGATATTTTCGAACATTTCATATATGAATAAATGCCAAGATCTGATTAGCGGGGCTATTCATGATGACCTGCTTAAGTGTGTTTCATCGTATTCCTCCTTCTTGGACGAAGCTGTTGCAGTCAAAATGTCTGAAGAAAGAATTGAGCGAGTCACAGCTTCAACCTCAGATGCTTTAGGTGCAGTCAGCTACTCAGTTGCTGAGGAACGAATAAGTAAATCAAAAATACCCAAACGGCCTGTTCTAGTCCAAGAAACTGAGTTGGATGTATGTCTAGCGAGGATACATCCGCGGTTAGTGCAAATGAGACAAGGAGCCTGGCAAACTTTTAAATCAAGTAATGAAGATAAGAATCGGCAAGCTTGTCATTCCATGCGCGAGCTACTCAGGCTAGTGTTAAAAGAGCTTGCCCCTGGGCAAGGAAAAAGAAAAGAAAAAATTGAGACAATTCTGGGAAGTAAAACCGAAGCCGAGCTAGTAGAAGATTTTTCAAAAATAACTGACCGACTGTACAAGCGTTTGTGCGCCGTCAGCCATGCAGAAAATGATAAAAGACACGCAGACATTAGTGTCGAATTTGTTTTGGCTAATACACAGAATGTTTTAGCAGAGATAGTTTTGCTACATTTCACTCATAATTAGAGCGGTCCAAGAACTCCGCTTGCCTCTTTAATTTTTACGTCGTCCCGACTCAGACCTAATTCATCACTCAGGTTATCAGTCACATTCCGAACGCAATCAAGTGTGACAGCAGTAAAAGCCAGAAGTTTGTTCCTTTCCTGGAGATAAACCACGTTCAGCATGTGATAAAGAACCCAGCCGAAAATGGGGACCGCATATATTACGCTCTTTTTCAGATGTAAGGCGTAGTTCAAGTGAAGATCTTTACCCACTACTTCGTAGCCGATGAAGCAGGAATGAACCATATCGTATGAAACTTTTATTGCTTCACCACCCTTAGCACCCAATTTGCCCATAAAAGCCATTTGGCTTTGTTTAAATTACGGGTTCCGATCGGTCAGTTCTTGCTCCAACTGTAAAAGGAATTCTCCCCCAGAAATCGCCTGTCCGGGCAATAAAGCGCTCCATCTCTCAAGAACATCCTCTTCTTTCGGGCGGCCACTTAATCTGATCACGGTTACGATTCCCAAGCCAATTAATAAAATTACAAGAAATCCAGCCATAGTCTGCCTTCCAATAAGGGGAACAGAAATGAAACAAGTAGATGAGCTTTGAAGCTGGAAGCTATATGATGATGTTAAATAGCTAGGTATTTCTAATCAAAGTAATTATCTTGGCTCATCAGCGGGTGAATCTATCACTAAACGAGGCTCCCGTCAAAACATTCCGAGTTCATTCTTATCCGTCCGATGCGCCTGCTAAATTGGGGGTCGAGGTATTTTGCCATCGATGATAGAATGGCTCGATAAGGAGCCAGAAAGGCTTAATCGCTGGCATCGATCTGCGGCGCGTGGTTATTCGTGGCGCAAAAAGCCCTCTAAATATCATGTTCTTGTGGCTGAATTCTTACTTCAGCGAACTCAGCCGGTCCAGGTGGCAAGGGTATACGACGTCTTTGTGAGTAAATGGCCTGATATCGAATCGATAGTCCATGCCAGAGAGAACCAGCTGACAAAAGTCTTGTTGCCCCTAGGAAGAACGCATCGGGCGAAAGAGATAAAGAAAGCTTTTAAGTTCATCAAGGAGAAATGGGGGGTGATTCCGGATACAGAAGAAGAACTGAAGCTTATTCCAGGTGTAGGAAATTATATTGCAAGAGCCGTCCTTTGTTTCGCAGTAAAGAAACCGCTTGGGCTTATAGACCCAGGAATTATTCGAGTATTCAATCGGTTCTTTTGTTTAGAAAGTTCAAAAGCGCGGGCTCACACTGACAAGCAGCTGTGGGAGGTTGCAGACTCTTTAGTACCGAATAAAAACCCTGACAGGTACAATTTGGCTCTCTTAGATCTAGCGGCTTTAGTTTGTACAGCCAAATCACCAAAACACGAGGATTGCCCAATCAAGACCAATTGTTGTTTCTTTGGAGCGGCTTAATTGAGAACTAACCAAAGACTTTCTTTCATTGATCTTTTCAGTGGAGCTGGAGGACTTGCGGAAGGATTTAGGCAGGCGGGATTCAAGTCAGTTTTTGCAGTTGAACATGATCAAGCCGCAGCCGGGACTTATCGGGCAAATTTTCATCATGACGTGTTTGTTGGACCGATTGAGAAGCTTAAGACTTTGCCAACCACGGCAGATATCATTGTCGGGGGTCCACCGTGCCAAGGTTTTTCCCCCTTGGGAAAGATGTCACCAACGGCTAATCATCTCAAATTAAATAAGCTTTGGAAACACTATTTCAGAATTGTTTCCGAAGTTTCTCCAAGAGCTTTTGTGATTGAGAATGTACCTGAAATTCTGAAATCCCAAGAGTTCATTATTCTCAAAAGAACTGCTCACAAGCTCGGTTACAAAATTCAGTCAAAAATTCTTTACGCGGTTGATTATGGCGTGCCTCAAGGGAGAAGGCGCGCCTTTATCATTGGGTGTAAGGAGGGCGAGCCCTCTTTCCCAGAGCCAACCGGAGAGTTCAGAACAGTGAAGGACGCCATAGGAGACCTGCCTCTCATTCCCGATGGTGAGAACTGGCATATTGGCAGAAACCCGACCAGTAAATCACTTGAACGATATAAGTGCATTCCCCCTGGAGGGAATCGCTTTGATCTTATGAGACTCCGCCCTGATATTGCTCCTGATTGTTGGCTGAATAAGCCGACGGGGAGCACTGACGTTTTTGGGCGGCTCGAATGGGACAAGCCCTCTCTTACTATTCGTACTGAGTTCTTCAAGCCAGAAAAAGGCTGTTATCTACACCCGAAGGCTCAAAGACCGATCACACACAGAGAAGCGGCAAGGCTTCAGACATTCCCTGATGACTACATATTCTGCGGTTCTAAAACTGAAGTGGCCAAGCAGATCGGAAATGCAGTACCCCCAAAGCTTGCCTATCACGTTGCTCTATCTTTGAAGGCTACGCTTTCACCAGCCCGAAAGACCAAAGCATCGCGAAAGCGCCCGATAAAGCAAGAGAGCTATGCTTAGACAGTCAGAGAGCTTAATATGACAATTAGCGAGGGGCAGCCAAACAGCACTGACCCCGAGTTTTTTCGCGGCAAAGTAGAATCATTAATCAGAAATTTTGAAGCAGAACTTCATTCAGATTCGCTCCGTTCAAAAGTTTTAGCGCTCGTCCCAATTTTTCACAGTCTTCGCGATTTAGGCAAAGCTCTGCTTCCGCCCGG
>JAUSDE010000139.1 GCA_030650885.1 Thermoleophilia bacterium | reverse complement strand
GACTGGAACAGTCTTCAGATAATAGATGTCAGCGATCCGGCAAGCCCTGTTCGCGCCGGCTCATTCTCAACCCCTCCCTATTTCAGGGATGTAGCGGTGAGTGCGCAATATGCCTATCTGGGCAGCTCTTCCAACGGGCTGGAGGTAATCAATGTCGCCGACCCGACCAGACCGGCATACGCTGGTTCCTATCCGATAAACGTAAACGGAATCACCGTGAGCGGGCAGTACGCATATATTGCCGGCAGTGCGGCTGGCCTGCAGATATATGATGTCACCAACCCAGCCGGTTTGACGCTGGTCGGTTCATACGATTCACCGGGTTCTGCTGCCGGGGTCGCCGTCAGCGGAGGTTATGCATACATAGCCGACGGCGCCAGCGGCCTGCAGGTTGTCGATATATCCGATCCGGCAAACCCGATGCTCGTGGGGACATACGATACGCCTGGTAATGCTTACAATGTAACCGTGAGTGGCAACCATGTCCGCATAGCGGACGGTTATCAGGGCCTGCAGATCATCGACATATCCAACCCGGCCGCCCCTGTACTCGCGGGCTCCTACGACACGCCCGGCAGCGTCTGGGATGTGGCCGTTAGCGGCGGCTTTACTTACATCGCTGATTATTACAGTTTCCCTGATGGCGCTCTTCGAATTGTCAGCGGTGTCTCGGGGCTGCCTCATTTCCCGCTCGCTGCGGGAAACCTGGCGCCTGGCGAGTCTTACCCGTTCACCATGAGATACAGGGTCCCCCAGGGGGTCGCCAGCTTCCGCACACAGTTTAACGGCAGAGCCGATACCGTTTGTGGCAACAGCTATACATACGGCACGGATTGACAGGACCACTTGCGGCGCTTCGTACGCCTATCCGGGGGAGTTTCCGGGAGCATAACAGTCATATTAATTAAAGTTGGACAATAAACGGGTGAAAGGAAACTTGATGAAAAAGCCTCTGGTAAAGTCTGTAGTGGCTGTAATGGTTGTTACAGGATTGATGCTGATAGCGGCTTCAATAACGCTGGCGGTTCCTTCCATCATATCTCTCACATCACCCACCCACCCGGATGACAGCACCTGGTATCCAGACAATAATCCCACATTTTCCTGGGCTCCATCTTCGACCAGCTTTACCCGCGCGAGCTCGCTCAGCACCGGAAGCGCCAGGGGAGTAGCAGCGAGCGGGAATTATGTATTCGCCGCCAGCTTCTCTGTTGGTCTTGAAAAAATAAATGTGCTGAATCCAGCCGCCCCAATGATTGAAGACACATATGATACCCCGGGGTCGGCCATAGATGTGGTCCTCAGCAATGACCTCGCTCTTGTGGCTGATGGCGCGTCAGGCCTGAATATCATCAACATCAACAATCCGTCGAGTTTTCCCTTTATCGGCTCATGTGATACGCCTGGAACGGCCAACGGCATCGCGATCAGTGGCAATTACGCCTATATTGCCGACGGCGCTAGCGGCCTTCAGATCATCGATGTCAACAATCCGGCAAGCGCTGCGCTCGTTGGCTACCTGGACACTCCGGGATATGCATATAGTGTCACTGTTGCAGGCAATAACGCCTTCGTCGCCGACGGTGACAGCGGTCTGAAGATCATCGACGTAAGTAATCCCGCCAGCGCTTCTCTGGTTGGATATTATGATACATCGGATACCGTTGTTGATGTTGCTGTCGCCGGCAATCACGCTTTTATCGCCGACGGTCACAACGGAGTTCGGATTCTGGACATTAGCAATACATCTGCTCCAGCTCCGGTGGGTTCGCACCTGGCTCCATGGTTTAACAGTGGCGCTGGTTTATCAAACTATGCAAATGTCAATGCAGTCTCCGAGAGTGGTGGTTATGTATTCATGGTCTACGGAGCCAGAACGTACTGTTCTGGTTGTATACCAGGTGCTAGCACCCCCGAGGAGCACGGCGGCATCGAAAAACTGGATGTCAGTGATCCGGCCAACCCCATTGTACTGGGCTCATATTCGTCCACCCCAGGAGACACTCATTTTTATGGCTCCGGGGTTGCTCTCGGCGGCGACTTTGCCTATATATCTGATGACTACTTTGGCCCCTTGCAAATAATCAATGTCAATCCCGCTGTCAATTATTCTTATTCCTATCTTCTGAACCAATCACCGGCAACCCCGCCGGACAACGTCCCGGAGGGAACCAGTACTTCTGTTTCATATACCGGCCTCGCGGAAGGTGAGTACTATTTCCACGTGGCAACCGTCGAGGGCTCGACTGTGGGTCCGGCAAGCCACCGGCGTGTACGGATAGGCACGAACTGCGGCGTGAAACCTGGGCTGGGGATATCCATGACCAGCGCCCGTTGGGCAAGCTTCGCGGATTACCAGGCGCGGCTGCTAACTGTTGCTTTCAGCGCTTCCAATCCAGCAGGACCTGACGCCCAGAACCTGACGATTGTCGGCGAGCAGACAACCAACGGCGTGACTGCTGCAACTGCCTTGCCACTGTCACTGGGGAATATCGTCAGCACCGGTAGCGCAGCATTTTCGTTGCAATATTCCGTGCCAGCGGGGGTCAGCTACTTCCGGACGACTGTCTACTCGACAGCCGAGGATGCCTGCGGCGCGACATTCGAATATCCGGGGCCATTTCCGGGAGCCTGAGAATAGTAAATACAGGGTACTCACCAGCATCGGCTCATTTCGCAGCCAGCTGATTGGCACGGGTCAGGATGTAGGGCAGCGATCTCTGTATATAATTGTCCGACGGTAACCACCACCGGAGGACTACATGGAGATCTGGCAGGCGATCATACTCGGCATCATCGAGGGCATCACTGAGTTCCTGCCGATCTCATCCACGGGCCATATGACGATCGCCGAACAACTGCTCGGCCTGACGGTCGACGACCCGGCGGTCACCGGATTCACTGCGGTAATCCAGATCGGCGCCATCGCTGCTTCCATCGTCTATTTTCGCCATGACCTGATCAGGCTCCTGAAAGCCTGGTTCGGCGGCATCTTCTCACCCGCGAAGCGCGGCTTCGACTACAAACTCGGCTGGTACATCATCGCCGGGTCGATCCCCATCGGCATCGTAGGTTTTGCCGCGAAGGACATCATCAAAGGCCCGCTCCGAAGCGTCTGGGTCGTCGCCGCAGCATTGTTCGTCTGGAGCGGCGTCATGTTCTACGCCGAGCGCATCGCCCGGCAGCGGCGCACCGAGGATCAGTTAAGGTTGAAAGACACCGTCGTCATCGGACTGGCCCAGTGCCTGGCGCTGATTCCGGGAGTCTCCCGCTCAGGTGCGACGATCTCGGTGGGACTCATGCGCGATATCGACCGGGTCACGGCGACCCGCCTCTCGTTTTTCCTGGCAATACCTGCGCTCACCGCCGCCGGCATCTATGAACTGAAGGACGCGCTTTCCGAATCGATCGGCGTCACTCCACTCATAGTAGGCACCCTGGTCAGCTTTGTGGTCGCATACGCTTCGATCGCATGGCTGCTGAAGTTCGTCTCTCACCACACCCTCGCCGCCTTTGCCTGGTACCGCATCAGCCTCGGTGTTCTGTTGATACTGGCGCTGGCCTCAGGCTGGATCTCCGCGACCTGATTGCCGGTCGGCTAAGCCTGGTTTTTCCTTTTTTCCATACGCTCCCTGATCCTGCGGTCCCTGATCTCCAGGTAGCGGGCGCCGATGACTCCCAGCGAAGCGACCACTGCGCCGACGCCGGTCAACAGATAGAAAACTGTGAACAGGCGTGACGCATCGCTCGTTGGAGTGAAGTCTCCGTAGCCAACGGTGGTCAGGCTGTATGTAGAGAAGTAAAGGCATTCGATCCAGGACCACTTTTCCAGCGCATGATATACGATCGTGCCGATTCCCAGAAAAATCAGGATGGCGGTGAAGGCGGCCAGGACAGGCTTGCTAAGCTGCGGGTCCTTTTGCGGCATGAAAAGCGAGAGACCGTCGGCGAGCCCTGGTTTTGGGTCTTCCTGTTTATCCTCGTCTGTCATTTTTCCACCGCCTTTCGCGAAAGAAATTCCAGGATGCCCAGATAGGCAGCCAGCAACAGAGCGATCAATAATGCCTGCAACAATGACGGCTGGTCCATCACTACCAGGATGATCAACGCCAGGACCACACCCGCAGCCCGCAGCAGCGCTTTCTGGCGGGTTACCCAGGCTCCGGCGGGTCTAAGGTCGAGGTTGCCACCGGCATCCATCCCGGTCCTGAAAAGGCTGACGGTTGAGGTTCGCAGCTTTACCGAGAAACCGTAGGGGCCGAAGATCAGGCCGGCGATTACCAGCACTATAGAGAAGGCAAACATTCTTCGCACTGCGGTTTTCAGAGACTCCATGATGATGTCGAAGAAGGAAGTCGCCGCCGGCACGTCGACTTTCCCTCCGGCTTTTGCGGCATCCAGATAATAACCCCGGCTGACAGCGACCGCGACCAGCAGCATGACCATTCCGGTGGCCAGCCCGATACCGATCAGCAGGAGAGCCTCGGTGCGGCTGTTCGATGCCCAGATGGCGCCGGCCAGCATGACCAGGGCGATCAGCGGCAGCCAGTTGGCAAGCTTGTTCAGGGTTCCGAGAGCCGACTGTATCGTGGTGATGTTCTCATATTCGAAGATCGTCAGCTGGATATCGCCCACTCCGAGGTCGACCTTCTCGAATAAGTTTATGCCCCTGTCGGCGAGCCTTGCCTTGACGATCTCGGTGATTCCTCCAAGGTCCAGGTTGATCTTTCCGCCCTCGGTGGATACGGTTCCACCTTCACCGGTGAGCAGTTTGATCATGAACTTGTGCGCTTCCCGGTTGGAATCCGCCCACATTTTTGAGAACTCGGCAGAATCCAGCAGCTTGCGGACCTGCTCGTTGACGTAGCCTTCGGTGGCGCCGACTATCGGAGCGGCCAGGAAGTCGACCTTGTCCGGAAGGGCTTCTTTGGCCAATTGTTCGGCGTCAGTCCGCGTGAACAGTTCATTTGTGAGCCTGTTGGCGACGGCGTCCTTGATTGCGGCATCTTCGCTGAGAGGAGCCACGGTGGCAACGTATTTGTCTGTATCAAGGACCACACGGTTCAGCCAGACGATGGCGACCGACAGTGTGCCGACGATGCAGCCCAGAACGACCAGGGTTATGGCAATGATATTTCGCTGTTTTGGGGTGATGCTCAATTTGCCGTCCTCCTGGGGGGCGGATGAGACAGCTCCGCTTTAATGAGATAGTTCCGCTTTATATTCTGGCTTACATTTGCAGGTCTGGCCGATCTTTCCTGCATCATACCCAGTCACGCATTTTCATAAGCAAACGGGAAATATCGGATAAACATCCTCGCGGATCCCCCTGGGGCTTGATACCGGGCATGCGGACCCACCTTTCTCAAACTCCATGACGTGCATTTGTGAATGCAGGGGAGACGTAATGAAAAACGAAAAGGTCTCCATGGAATCCGGCCAGCCACTGAGATGCCCCAACGCCGACGGCGCGCTGCGCCCCGTGCAGGCGAGCAGCCGGTCGGGCACGCCGGTCATGCTTGACCAGTGCGAGCGTTGTGGCGGCGTCTGGTTCGACAAGTACGAGCTGTTCCAGGTAGATGAGGACGAAGCACGGGGACTGGATCAGGTCGACCGGGAGACGCTGCGCTATCCGCAGGGTTCGAGTGAAAAACCCCTCTGCCCGCGTTGCGGCGCCATGCTCGAGGCTTTCAGCGATCCCAACATACCGGCGAATATCCAGATGCTGATGTGCGGAAATTGTGAAGGCTTCTGGATAAACCATGGCGATATCGGCGGCTACGCAGATTATCGCGAGGCCGGGCATAGCCGGCTTGACCCGAAGCTGGCCGCGCAATATGAATCTATGCTTCAGTCCCAGAGCAATAAAGAGTACTGGCAGGGGATAGAGAACTTCGGCAACACAGTCAGCGGTCCCCGGGACATGCTCACCGGGCTCCCGCTAAGGGGTTCCCCAGCTGAACAGGATCGGATCGACCGGACCCAGGATGCGTTCTTCACTATGCTGGGCATCGCCGCCAGGCTTCTGTTCGGCTGGCTGTAATCCTCGTATCGCCGATCCTGCAGGAGGTCGGCTGTCTGTAAACGGTGTGTGAACGGTGTATGCAGCCCCGCGGTAATGCATCCCGCTCCGAAACAGCCCGCTGCTTGCAAAAGACCTTCATCTTTCGCTAGCCTAGGTAATGTAGTTTCGGTAATGTAGTTTCCCCAAGATGATTGGAGTCAGGACATGTCTATCGTATTGAGTAAGGCGGAGGAACTCGCCGCGGCGATATCAGAATGCGAGGAGCTCGGTGTCTTAAGAGAGGCGGCCCAGAAAGTGGACAGCGACGAAGCGGCCAGCGCGGCGCTTCAGAAGTTCTCGGAAAAGCAGGAGATGGTCCAGCGTGCCGCGAGCTCGGGCCTGCAGCTTCCGCCGGAGCAGATGGAAGAGCTTCAGGAGATGCAGGGCCAGATACGCGAAATCCCCAGCATCAAGGATTTCGCCACGGCTCAGGGCAGCTTCAACGTGCTCATGGACCAGGTCAACGAGATCATATCGGCAGCGGTCATGGGCCGCGAGCCGGGCGAAGTGTCTGATTGCGGCTGTGCCCCTGGCACTGACAATAGCGGCGAGTGCGCCCCGGGCGACGGCGGCAATGGTGGCTCCTGCGGCTGCGGACACTGACGAAGGGCAATTCCGGAAGCGGCCATTGCCACTGGATAATCGGCTCCGGCATCAGCTGTCGCTGATGCCGTCAGTTCTGAAGCGATTTTTTCCCCAGCCAGTTTACAGGAAGGGTGGTGAACAAGATTGGCAGAAAAACCTAAGATTGATAGAGAAGAATGTACCGGGTGTGGCATCTGCGTGGATGAATGTCCCAATGAATGCCTGGAACTCGATTCCGAGGATATAGCGACACTGGCGAACCCCGCCACCTGCGACGGTTGCGCCACCTGCGAGGAATCGTGCCCGACTGAAGCCATAACCATGGTGGAAGGATAATCCCTCTGCCTGGTGCGGAATCAAAATATAGCGGAACAAAGAAAAACTCCTCCGGCTGGAGGAGTTTTTCTTTACGGCTTATCGCCGGTTATTAGCAGGAAGAGCTGCACTTACAGGTGCTTGAGCTTTTCTTGCCTGATTTCCTGATCTTCACGGACACCACCTCC
>JAUSDE010000086.1 GCA_030650885.1 Thermoleophilia bacterium | reverse complement strand
CAGCCCCTATGGTCCCGGCATTGACGTAGACGATGCCCACGCTCAGGTCCCGCATAGCCCTGAAGGCCCGGTTGACATCGCCACTGTATATGGAGGCCACCAGTCCGTAGCCGGTGCCATTGTTTACCTGTATGGCTTCGTCCAGGCTATCCACGCCTATGATGGCCGTCGAAGGCCCGAATATCTCTTCCTGGGCGATGCCCATATCCGCAGTGACGCCACCGAAAACGGTGGGCTCGACGAACCATCCCTTGTCGTAGGGCTCGCTGGTCAGGCGGTTGCCTCCGGTCAGCAGCTGAGCGCCCTCGCTCTTGCCCATGTCAATATAGGTCAGCACCGTGTTCAGCTGGGCCTCATCGATGGAGGGCCCGACCTGGGTATTCTCGTCCAGACCGTTGCCGACGCGGATGGCCGCCGTAGCCGCGACCGCTTTCGCGGTGAATTCCTCAATAACATCCCTGTGGACGATGGCGCGGCTGGTCGCGGTGCACTTCTGCCCGGTGGACCACATGGCGCCCATGATCGAAAGGTTGACCGCCTTGTCGAGGTCTGCGTCTTCGAGCACGATGATGGGATTCTTGCCGCCCATCTCGCACTGGGCCTTGCCGCCGCGGCCAGTGACCTGGCCGTATATGCCACAGCCGACAGTGTCGGAGCCGGTGAAAGAGACGCCCTTAACCACGGGGCTGGCGGTGATCTCGTTACCGACAACCGAACCGGAGCCGGTGACGAAATTCAGCACGCCCGCGGGCAGGCCGGCTTCTTCCAGCGCCCTGACGATATTGAGCGATGTCTTCGGCGCGGCGCTTGCCGGTTTCATGACGACGGTGTTGCCGCTGATCAGCGCCGGAGCCAGCTTCCACGCGGGAATGGCGACGGGAAAATTCCATGGTGTGATCAGTCCCACGGTCCCCAGCGGCTCGCGCACGGTGTACAGCAGCGTGCGGCCGAACTCGGAGGGCGTGGTCTCGCCGCTGAGCCGGCGGCCTTCGCCGGCGAAGTAGTCGAATATCTGCACAGCGCGGGCGGTCTCGCCCTTCGCCTCAACGAGGGTCTTGCCTTCCTCGCGGGTCAGCTCCTCGGCGATGCGGCCGATGTCGGCTTCGATTATGCGGGCGGCTTTGGCAAGGATATCGCCACGCCTCGGCGCGCTCGTGGCCCGCCATTCGGCCTTGGCGTCCTCGGCGGCATTGATCGCCGCCCGTGCGTCAGCCGCGCCTGATGACTGGAAATGGCCGACTACGTCGCTAGTGTCAGCAGGGTTGAGGTTGGCGAAGGTCTCCCCCGTCGTGGATTCGACCCATTCGCCGGCGATGAGATTCTTGTGCGTCTCGGTCATTTGTTCTCCATTTTCTCCAGGATGTTTTTAGAGTCGCCGGCTCCCTTTGCAGCCGGGAAATGAATTTTACCACTTCTGGGGAGTTTTTCAGGTTTCGGAGCAGGATCCGGGAAAGGTGGCGCTCAGGCCCCGCTGAAAATCCTGCACCTGAGCGTAATCTCAAGCTTTATTGACCCGGTTGCCGCCGGAATTCTTGGATACATACATTGCCGAGTCCGCGCGGGTGACGAAATCGTCCACTTCCTCCTCGAAATCCAGCTCGGCCAGGCCGATGCTGAGGCTGGTGCGATCCAGGCCGAATTCCTCGAAAGTCTTGCGGATCCGCTCAGCCACCTCGCCGGCCTCATCGGCGTCGCTGTATGGAAGGATGACCGCGAATTCGTCGCCGCCGTAGCGGAAACCGTTGTCGACGTCCTGCCTGATGCTGTTGGTGATAGCCTGGGCGACTCCGCGCAGCGCATCGTCGCCCTTGAGATGGCCGTGGGCGTCGTTGTATTCCTTGAGGTTGTCCAGGTCGACCACCAGCAGGGAGACCGAATGCTTCTGCCGCTTGGCGCGGGCCATCTCCTCCTTGAGCCGGCGGTAGAAATAGCGCCGGTTGAAGAGGTTGGTGAGGCTGTCGGTGATCGACAGCTCCTCCATCTTCTTGGAATGCGTGTAGGATTTTTCGTAGAGCCAGGCGTTCTCGATGGCCACGCCGATCTCGCTGCCGATAGTCACCAGCAGCCTGAGGTCCTTCTCGGCGAATCGCTCAGGCTTGCGGCTGAGCAGGCAAAGGACGCCTCTCACCCTTCCCTTGGATCCAAGGGGGACGCCCGCCATGGATTTGAATTCGGGATGCCGTTCGATAGGGCTGCCAGTGTGGCTGTCATCCTCGGAATCCTGGACCAGCAGCAGCTCCCCCCTGAGAGCAACCACGCCAGGGCAGCTCTCACCAACCGGCGTGACCTGCAATTCATCGACGACATCGTCAGGCAGCCCCTGGTGGACCATCAGGTTGAGCTCGCCTTTTTTGTCGTCTGTGAGAAAAACGGCGCCGACGCGGACCTCCAGCACCTCCAGTACTTTAGCCAGCGAATCCCTGAGGATGACATCGAGTTCGAGGGAACGGCTGACGGTGGCGGCGATACGGTTGACTGCCTCCAGCTCGCGGGTGCGCTCGCGCACTTCCTGCTCGAGCTGATCGGGATATTCGTGGATAGCCTTCTCCAGGCGCTTTATCTCGGCCCGGGCGGCGGTAATCTGCTCCCGCAGCTGCAGGAGCTCGTCAGAAGTGCCGTCGTCGCTGGCGCCGGCCATGGGTTGCTGGGGAGTCTTGGTCATGTTGGAAGGTTTCAGTGCTTAAAAGCCGTTATCAGATGCGGTTTCCGATACTATCAGCTTGCGGCAGCGGCAGCAACCGAGGGCGCCGTGGAATTGCACTTATAGCTGCAAACCGCTACAATGCGCGGGTGCCGCGCTTAGTTGTGACCGGCTGCCGCCGGCGATTGTAGCGCGGCTTTGCATCCCCTGGCGAGGTAGCTCAGTCGGTAGAGCGCAGGACTGAAAATTCTGGCGTCCCCGGTTCGATTCCGGGCCTCGCCACCAGAATTAGTTTCTCCAGAATCTCTCCTTTAAGAATCAGTCATTTCCCCGCGTCCAGACCAGACCGCGAGAACAGCCAGTACTGTTATCGAAGTAATAACAAACAGCGATGTCACGCAGAGCGGACATACTGCCTTCAGAACGAAGATCTCGATCCAGGTAAGCCACAATGAGAAAACCAATGCTGGGATGGCGAGCGCCAGGAGCAGCCAGGCAACCGTCCGCTCACGGAATCGGAATATCATCGCTGCCGCAAGCCCGGCTATCAGCGCATAGCCTGCCATACCAAGCGCGGCCACGGGCATTCCGAGCAATACCGAGTACTCGCTCTGGTTTATGGCTGTGCAGCTGACAGTTGCGTTGAAGTCGCAGGCTGAAGTCTCGGGAGGCGCGTAATGCTGATGTAGCGCATAGCCCGAATCGGCGATTCCCAGAACAGCCAGGAAGATGATGATAGTTAGTGATATTCTGAGCTTCATATCGTTTACTCATTCTAGTTCCCTTTCCGCCAGAAAGAGAAGTTCATGACCCAGCAAAAGACTTCTACCCGCCAGACAACTTCATACCTCAAGGGCCTGGCCATCCTGCTGGTGCTAGTCACGCATTACAGCAGCGCCTACGCCAGTGGCCTCTATGACCGGCTGATAAGGGATTACGCCGGCTTCGTGGTATCGATATTCTTCATCCTCAGCGGCTACGGCATCTATTACTCCCTGCGGCGGCTGGAAGAGCACTATGGGGGGAAGCCCCTGAGCTTCAGGCTAATGGGAACATTCTTCTGGCAACGGGCGCTGAGGGTCTACCCGCTTTACTGGCTTTCACTGCTCAGCGCCTCTTACATACTGGGCAATGTCTGGGAGCAGTTTCACACCTTCTCGTTCCGCACTCTCGCCACTTACATGGCGTTCCCGACCATCCGCCCTCCGGGTTACGCCTGGTTCATACCGGAACTGGTCCAGTGTTACCTGGTGGCGCCGTTCCTGTACTACCTCCTGCGGAAACTGCATCACTGGCGGTACATGGCTTTCATCGCTGCACTTGGCGCGGTGTTCACGGTAATCACCGTTTACTTCTGGCAGTTGCTCGATGCGATCAACGGCTTCGGCGTGCCTGACCCGTATTCACTTCTGTACCGGAGCATGTTCCTGAGCAACATACTGCTTTTCGCGGCGGGGTTATATATGCCAGTGTTGATCCACGATGTCAAAAAGTACGCCAGCAACTACACGACCGTGGCTTTCTTTGCCGCCTTCCTCGCCAGCCTCTATTTTGTCAGGGATGAGTTCTTCCAGTTAAACGGCCAGACTTCGCAACTGGTGTTGTTCCCGCTGTTCCTCATCAGCGTCTCCGGCTTCTGCCTGTCGGCCATCGCCGCCAACCGGCCGCTGCCGCTGAACCGGCCTGTCGCCTGGCTCGGCGGATTCTCCTTCACGCTCTATCTCTTCCACTGGCAGTACTACACCCTGCTGGAAAAGGCCGGCCTGATCAATGACTCTGAGTGGCAGAGCGCCCTGGCGACGATTGCGCTGTTCCCGATCTTCATGGCCGCCTGCATGGTTTTGCAGTGGGCAGCAAACCGGGTGAGACTGCTGCTCGACAGGCCTGCGGTCAAAAAAGCCTGAAGCTGGCCCGCCTGAATCCTACTCCCTCCTTAAGTCCACCTTTAGCCCGCCTGAATCCTTCATACCCGCACTTCCGTTAGAAATTCCCCGTTTGATGGGATACTGATATGTATCTGCCCATCCCCAGGCTGGAATCAATGGCAAGAGAATCGCTCGAACAATACAGGATACTGCTCCAGAAATCCCCGGTAGCGATGCTGGTCTCGTCCGGCACGGACGAGAAGGTAATCCTGATCAATGGCAGGTTCACGGAGCTCTTCGGTTACACGATCGAGGATATCCCCGATGTGGAGCACTGGTGGCCGCTGGCTTATCCGGACGAGACATACCGGGAAGAAGTAAAGAAAGAGTGGAACACAAAGGCGGAATGGGCCGGCAGGAACCGCGCCGACATCGAGCCGCTTGAGGCGCTGGTCACCTGCAGGGACGGCTCCCGCCGCTATATCAAATTCCATCTCTCCCCGATCAGTGACTCGGCGAGTAACCTGGTCACTTTCTTCGATATCACCGAACGCAGGCGCGAGCAGAAAGCTCTTACAGAGAGCGAACGGCGCTACCGCGAGGTCATCGAGAGCAGCCGAGATGGTTTCGTCATCGTCGACGCCGGGGGCCGATTCCTCGACTGCAACCAGGCGTACCTCTCGATGCTGGGCTACACCCTCGAAGAATTGAAAGCCCTGCCGGATTTCTACGCCATCACTCCGTCAAAGTGGCACAAGTTCGAGAAGGAAGAGATCTGGGATAAGCGGCTGATGACATCAGGTTTTTCGGGCATTTATGAAAAGGAATATATCCGGAAGGACGGCAGCGTCTTTCCAGTCGAGCTCAGCGCCACTGTGGTTCGGGACGAGTCCGGCGAGCTGAAATTCCTCTGGGCGACAGCCCGTGACATCACCGCATTGAAGCAGGCTCAAAAGGCCCTGCTGGATTCGGAGGCCAGATATCGGACCCTGGTGAATATGGCGGATGACGCCATCCTGCTGACCGCCCCGGACGGGCGGATCTTCTCGGCGAATCCCGCCGCCTGCCGCATGTTCGGTTACTCTGAAGAGGAGATCTGCAGACTCGGCAGGGCCGGGGTGGTCGTCGCGGATGAGAAGCTGGAAGCAGCGATGGCTGAGCGGGAAAAGACCGGCTCCAAGAACTCGGAGCTCACGCTGATACGCCAGGACGGTGAGACCTTTCCTGGAGATGTCTCTTCAGTCGTATTCCAGACAGAAGACGGGGAGACGAGGACATCGATGGTCATCCGTGATATCACCGAACGCAACCGCGCGGCGGTGGCACTGAAGGAAAGCGAAGAGCGCTATCGCGGCCTCTTTGAAGACTCCAGGGACATGATCGTTATAACTAGGCCAGAAGGGAAGTTCATCGATATAAACCCCGCAGGAGTCAGCCTGCTTGGATATGGATCACGCGATGAGATCCTGCGGCTGGATAATATCGCCACGAATCTGTATCAGGATCCGGAGGACCGCGAACAGATGCTGTCAGACATGCAGCGGTCGGGCTTCCTCAAGGATTACGATCTGAAGTTCAGGTCAAAGAGCGGTGACGTCCTCGATCTGTCGGCTACGCTTACCCCTGTATTGCACGACGACGGTAAAATCATTGCAATCCGGGGCATCCTGCGTGACATGACGGAGCACAATCGCCTCGAGGAGCAGATGCGCCACTCACAGAAGCTGGAGAGCATCGGTGTGCTGGCCGGTGGCGTCGCGCATGAATTCAACAACAAGCTCACGGCCATCCTGGGCAATATCGATCTGGCGCTCATGGGGCTGCCGAAGGACGACCCCGCTTATGAAGACCTCACGGTGGCGCGCCGTTCGTGTGAACAGGCGGCGGACGTCGTCCGGCAGCTGCTTGTTTTCAGCCGCCATGAGACGATGCAGCCGATACCGGTCAATCTGAATTCCATCCTGAGCGAATCAACTAGCATGCTCGAGCGGATCATAGGGGAGCAGTACGATCTGGTCACCACCCTCGGTGAGGACATCTGGACCATCAGCGCCGATGCCATGCAAATAGGACAGGTGATCGTGAACCTCGTGATCAACGCCAGGGATGCCATGCCTGGCGGCGGCAGCGTAGGCGTGAAATCCGCAAATATATCGATCGATCGGGAATCGGCGGCGGCGCAACCGGACTCGCGTCCAGGCGAGTTCGTCCGGCTTTCGGTCAGCGACGCCGGCATCGGAATCGACGCCGACAGCCTGCAACGCATCTTTGATCCCTTCTTTTCGACCAAGGATGTCTCTGAAGGCAGGGGGATGGGGCTGTCAGTCGTTTATGGCATCATCGCCGACCACAAGGGCTGGATCCATGTGGACAGCACGCCGTGCCTGGGCACGACTGTCGATGTGTTTCTGCCGGCTGTTCCGTCCGCGGAGACGATCGCAGAAGCGGATGGCCGCGGCGCGGAAGATAACCTGGGGCATCAGGAAAGAATACTCCTGGTAGAGGATGAAGAGCAGGTCAGGGATATCGCCGGACAACTCCTGCGCCAGAGTGGATACTCGGTGACCGCGGCAGGCGATGCGGAGGAAGCAAGGAAGATCTTCGCCGAGCGGCAGGGAGACTTCGACCTGGTATTCAGCGACGTCGTGCTGCCCGGGGAAAGCGGGATATCACTTGTGGATCACCTGCTCGAGGAGAAACCCGGCATCAAAGTCCTGCTGACGACAGGATATAGCGAGATCTCCCTGAACGCGGACATCCACCAGCGGGGGTATCCGATGATACAAAAGCCATATCCTCTGGATGCCCTGCGGTTGAAAGTGAGCGGACTTCTGCGCTGAAGCCGCAAGCCTTTTTTTCCGTCCTCCCCCTCCTGTATGATTGGCTCCCGCTATTAAAAAGGGAGTAATCAAATGGACGAACAATTCATCACCTGCCCGAAATGCGGCGAGAAGATACCGCTAAGCGAAGCTCTGACCCTTCAGATCGAGGATAATCTGCGGCTGTCTGTCGAAGCGGAATATGCGAAGAAATATCAAAGCGATAAGGTACAGATCGAGCAGAAAGCCGAGAAGAAAGCCGCCGAAAGGCTTGCCGTGGAGCTGAAAGACCGCGATGAGGAGATAAAGGAGAAGAGCGATTTGCTGGCGGCAGCTCAGGCCAATGAGATCGATCTGCGCCGCAAAACCCGCGAGATCGAGGAGCGCGAGCGAAATCTGAAACTCGAACTGCAGCGCGAGCTGGATCAGCAGCGGGAGGCGATCAGGAAGGAAACTGAACAGAAGGTGTCTGAGGAACATCGCCTGAGCGATCGCGAGAAGGATGAGAAGATGGCGGCCATGCTGCGGCAGATCGAAGATCTGAAACAGCGGGCCGAGCAGGGCTCGCAGCAGGCCCAGGGGGAGGTCTATGAGCTGGAGCTGGAAGACCTGCTCAGGAAGAAGTTCCCCCTCGACGAGATCGAGCCAGTGCCAAAAGGCATGCGCGGCGCCGACGTCATCCAGACTGTGTGTAATCCGCTGGGCCAGCCCTGCGGCAAGATCATCTGGGAATCCAAACGGACCAAGAACTGGGCCAACGACTGGACTGCCAAGCTGAAAGACGACCAGCGCGCCGTTCGTGCAGATGTGGCGGTCCTGACATCGACAGCATTTCCCAGCGACGCCGAGGGCATCTGCGAATACGATGGCGTCTGGCTGACCGATTTCCCTTCCTGCATCGGGCTTGCTTCAGCGCTGCGGCAGGGTCTCATCGAGCTGACCCATTCCCGCTGCGCCCAGGAGGGCAAGAGCGGCAAGATGGAGATGATCTACGAATACATCTCGGGCGCGGAGTTCCGCCAGCGCATGGAAGCTATCGTCGAACCTTTCATGCAGATGCGCAACGATCTGCACCGGGAGCAGGATGCGATGCGGCGGCTTTGGGCAAAGCGCGAGAAGCAGATCGAGCGGGTACTGCTGGGCGCGTCCGGCATGTACGGCGACCTTGAGGGAATAGTCGGCGCGCAGCTACCCGGCATGCAGGTGCTCGAGCTGCCTGCAAGTGAGCTTGATACTGCTGACGTGGAAAAGAACGGGCTTTTCTAGAGCACTGAATTACTCTGAATCGCAGAGGCCGGCGTAATCTGCCCTGTTGCTCAGCCGCGATGCTTGAACCCCGGCCGCGGTTTGAGAAAACGCTCACCCTGCGTCAGAGCTTCGAGCAGGTCCTGCTTATCCGTGAGTACTGGCGCGAACAGGTCGCCCTTCTCTGCCAGCCGTTCGGGGACATTGGTGATCGTGAAATCTCCCGGCCTCAGCCCGGCCTTCACTTCCCGCCATTCCAGCGGCGTCGAAACCGTCGCCCCCGGCTGTGACCGTACGGAATAAACCGAGGCCAGCGTCTTCCCCTGGGAATTCTGCAGGTAATCGAGGTAGATCTTCTCCTGCCGTTTGTTGATGGAAGTCTCGAGCGTTATCAGGTCCGGCCGTTCGTCGCGGCAGAGGGTGGCGATGACCTGGGCGAACTGCCGCGCCTGCTCATATGTATAGACTGGCTTGATCGGTACATAGACATGGATTCCGGTCGCCCCGGATGTCTTCGGAAAACTCCTCAGGCCGAACTCCGCCAGCTTATCCCGCACCAGCAGGGCAATCTCAACGCATTGGTCATAGAAGCCCGGCCCGGGTGGATCTATGTCGAGAGCCAGGATGTCCGGCTTGTCGACGTCGGGGTATAGCGAAAGCCAGGGGTTCTGGGAGATACAGGCGATGTTCGCCAGCCAGCAGAGGGTCGGCAGGTCGTCACAGATGACATAATTGATGTGCTTGCGGGGGTTGTTGGCCGGCAACTGCTCAGTCCGCACCCATTCCGGTGTCCCCTGGGGTACCTCTTTCTGAAAGAAGGGCTCAGACCCGAATCCATCAGGGTATCGCTTGAGCGTCAGCGGCCGGCCGCTCAGGTGCGGCAGGATGAAGGAGGAAATCCGGCGATAATAGTTGACCAGGTCAGACTTCGTGTAACCCTCCTCAGCCCAGAACACCTTGCCGAGGTGGCTCAGGTTCAGGCGGCGGCCTTCGATTTCGACTGTTTTGCCGGTGCCGCTCAGGGGCGGCAGCGGCTCCATGGCTGGCTCGTTGGCAATCTCGCCGCTCTCATTACCAGCCACCGTCTCCTCCCTGAAGACATCGCTGGCAATGATGTCGCTTCTCAACCCGATAAAAACCGGGTGCCGGAGGTTGCCATCCCGCGTCCACTCGCTGAACTTTATCTCGGCGACCATCTCCGGTTCGACCCAGTGCGCTGGCTCATTGGTCTTCGGCTCTTTATCAAAAGGAGTATCCGGGCGCTCGATCTGCTTCATCCTCTGGTAAATATCCTCCAGCAACTCCTCATTGAAGCCGCTGCCGACATGGCCGGCATAGACCAGTTGCGGGCCGTCGTAATAACCGATGAGCAGGGCGCCAAATCCGGCGCGGCTGCCGCGCGGCTGTGTGTAGCCGCCGATGACGAATTCCTGCTGGTTGATCACCTTGAGCTTGACCCAGTCACGCGAGCGCTTCTGCTGATAGCTGCTGTCCTTCCTCTTGGCCATGATGCCCTCCAACCCGTTGGCGCTCGCGGCTTCGAAGAAGGCCTCGCCCTGCTCGTCGATCATCTCGCTGACCCGGATGTGCCTGTGGGGGATGAATACGCGCCCCAGGATCTCCCGGCGGCGCTCCAGTGGCAGCATGGTGAGATCGCGGCCGTCGAGATAGAGGATGTCGAAAACGTAGTAGTAGGCGGGCGTGCTCCTGCTGGCCTCCCTGATGCCGGTCTCGCCCGTGAGGTTTATGCGTCCCTGAAGCAGCTGAAAACGGGAGACCCCCCGCTCGTCCTGGGCGACGATCTCGCCGTCGACGACCATCTCGCCGGCCAGGAAGTGGTCGCCGATATCCGCCAGTTCCGGAAAGCGTGAAGTCAGGTCCTTATGATTCCTGGAAACGAGGCTGGCCTTTCCGTCGCCACGCAGGAAAGCCAGCGCCCGCACGCCGTCATACTTGATCTCATAAATGAAATCTGGTGAG
>JAUSDE010000083.1 GCA_030650885.1 Thermoleophilia bacterium | reverse complement strand
CGGGATATACGGCAGTGATTTCGCATCGTTCAGGCGAGACGGAAGACACCACTATCGCAGACATCGCCGTGGCGACTAATTCGGGACAGATCAAGACCGGGGCTCCATCCCGGACCGACCGGGTTTGCAAATACAACCAATTGTTGCGCATTGAGGAGCAGCTGGGCGACGTGGCGCGCTATCCAGGCGCTGCGGTGTTTCCCCAGGCCCAGTAGCCCGGTGTGGCAGGCAAGGCCTACAGGCGTTCCTGCGACTGGACGGTATTCGCATCCGTCAGATTGGCCGGGAGCTCCGGGGAGTCGGAGGCTGAGGTTGTGATACCCGCAAACGACCGCTGGGGCGGTCAGCCTACCTGTGCCCTTTTATCCGCGCAACAGCACGCATTTCGCGTGAATGCGGGATATGAGGAAAAGGAGGTGTTTAATGTCGGGTAACAACATCGTTGAGGTAACGGACGCGAATTTCGCCGCCGAGGTGCTCCAGTCGGAAATTCCGGTCATCGTAGATTTCTGGGCGGACTGGTGCGCGCCGTGCCGGATGGTTTCGCCGGTCATCGAGGAGCTTGCCGGGGAGATGGCAGGGCGGGTAAAGGTAGCCAAGCTCAATGTGGATTCGAACCGCGAGACCGCGGCCAGATATGACATCATGAGTATCCCCACGGTCATCCTTTTTGAAAGAGGGGAACTCAGCAAACAGGTCGTTGGCGCGCTGCCAAAGGAGTCTCTGGTCAAGGAACTGGGTTTGTAGCGGAAAAAAGCCATTGTGGAAACAGCTCGGAAGCAGAAGCGAAAATTATCGGGTAGGAGCAGGTATTTAACACGGGCGGGCTCGAGGAGATGGGGAAGCGTAATCCGCATTTTTTCGGCCCGCTTGCTGCTATGGTAAACTGAATTCAGAATGAATTGCGTCAATCACCCTTCCGTTGAAACCAGCGTATCATGCAGCAACTGCGGCGATCCCATCTGCCCGGACTGCATGGTCAATACACCCGTGGGCATAAAATGCGCGGACTGCGCCAGGATGCCGAAATCGGCGCTGGTCAGGCTTAAGCCCAACAGGGCGGCGCTGGCCGTTTTCGCTGGTATTGGCACGGCTATCGCCGGTGGCTATATCTTCGGGCTGGCTACTTCCATGATCAGCTTCTTCGCGATTATCTTTGCCTTTGCACTCGGCTCAGCCGTCGGTGAGGCAATATCCAGGGCGAGTGCGGGCCATCATGGCCCCAGGCTCGCCGCCTGGTCTGCATTTTGTGGAGTGCTCGCGGTTGTTTTTGGAATATGGAGCGTACGCACAGGTTTCACGTTGTCGACGCTCGCTCTGAGGTATGCATTCACGGGCCACAGCATCTGGGGTTTCCTGTGGATGGCGGCGTCGGCTTACGGCGCCTGGCAACGTAACGCCTGAAGAGGGAAACACTCAGGCTATCAGGCGTCCGCCAGTTCGTCGGCGTAGATCGCCGAGATCCGCTTCATGTTGACGATGATGAAGTCCGGCTCGTCGATCACCTTGCCGGTGCTTCGCTCATAAACGTGAGGGCTTGAGAGGGTGATGCGGTCGATCGGCAGCGAATGCAGGAAGTCCGAGGCCCGCCGCGATGACGAGCGCGCATCGACGCTCCAGAAAGCCTTGCCCACGATCTTCAGCCCATCGATATATACCGTTACCTGAAAATGGCGGTTACTGGTATCGACCTTGAAATCTCCCTGGATCTCAGCCTCGATATCGGAGTAATCGTCAGGCATCGTCAGCTTCCCACCGTGACCCTTTCACGTTTTCTGTTACCGGGAGCGTCCTCGTTTTCCCATTTGCCGCAGCGGCCTCCCCAGCGTGCCAGGGTCTTTCCTTCCACCTTGATGCGGACGACCTCGCAGATATTGGAACAGCCGTTACATCCGAAGGTCGAGGTGTCATATACAAGGTCGCTGACGTCGAAGCCCTTGAAGCTGGTCTCGCCTGCTTCAAGCTCCAGCTCCATGGCCAGGATGGCGCTACCGATGGCGCCCATCACGTTGTGGTGGGTCGGGATGACTACCTCCATCTCGAGAGCATCCTCAAAAGCTCGTTTCATGCCGGCATTGGCCGCCACTCCGCCCTGGAAGACTATCGGGGCCACAAGCTCCTTGCCCTTGCTGAGATTGTTCAGGTAGTTGCGAACCAGCGCGTGGCAGAGGCCGTAGATGATGTCCTCGACGGCGACGCCCACCTGCTGCTTGTGGATCATGTCTGACTCCGCGAACACCGAGCAGCGGCCGGCGATGTGCGCCGGGCTTTCCGAACGGACCGCGTAGCTGCCGAAATCTTCGATGGGGATGCCGACGCGGGCCGACTGGTGGTCGAGGAACGAACCGGTGCCGGCGGCGCAGACAGAGTTCATGGCAAAGTCGGTGACGACGCCGTCGCGCAGGATGATCAGCTTGGAGTCCTGTCCGCCGATCTCAAGAACCGTGTTTACATCAGGGACTACCTGTGATGCTGCGACCGCATGGGCGGTGATCTCATTCTTGACCACGTCGGCGCCGACGATGATGCCGGTCAGATGACGGGCGCTGCCGGTTGCCCCTACACTCCGGACCTCGATATCCTGGTCCTCGAGCAAAGCCACGAGCTCCTTAAGCCCTTCCTGGACGGCCTTGATCGGTTGCCCCTGGGTACGACGGTATATGGACGCCAGGACGCTGGCGTGCTCATCGAGGATGACGAGGTTGGTGCTGACCGAGCCGACATCGATGCCCAGGTAGCCTGTTTTTGCCGGAATATCCAATATATCTCCTTTTGACTTGCTGTAAAGCCTGCTTAAACCCGATTGCTCTTATATCTTGTCTGTTGCTGCGGCTGCCCCTGCCAACGCCAGCCTGCTTCCCCGTCGCGCCGCCAGCAGGTCCATGAACGCTTCCACTCGCGTCACCAGACCGGCGCGGCCTGTCTGCTCGTCAAAGGCAAGGGTCAGCACTGGTATGTCGTGGTCCCGCTGCACTTTGGGGATGATGCTGGTAGCTATGTTCTCCGGCATGCAGCCGAACGGCAACAGCTGGAGGGCTCCATCGAAGCCCCTTTCCGCCATCAATACGATGCCGCCGATGGTCTCGCGGCCTTCGCCGCCTACATTATGGCTCAGGTAAGGCTCCGCTTTTTCCTCCACAAAATTTTTGGGGAATCCGTATACTTTGTTTTCGCGGTTCGGAGCTATCCAGTCGGTCACCCAGACGGTCCGCTCCAGATAGACGCCCATGTGGCCCAGGATCTCTTCCAGCCCGAAATTGCTGAAAGGCTCGAGCAGCAGGAAGAATTCGCCGACGATGGCCACCTTCATGACGTCGCGGTCCGGATCCTGCTCCACCGCATCGATCAGCGCGAGGGCTTCGCGGCCGGCCTCTTCGATCTCCTCGGGAGTATAGGCAAGGGCCATCAGCTGCTCGGCTTGCCTGAGCGCGCGGGTGGTGTCGCCGCGATTGACTTCATACGCCCGCACCTGCAGGGAGCGCTTGTGAACATAATCGAAAGCGCGTCCCTTGGCGAAGGACGCCTTGAGGATCTTGTACAGCCTGGGGATAGTAAGCCCAGGGGAAAGCCGCTTGAAGGTCTTATAGAAGTCCCGCTTGCCGTCGTTGAACGGCTCCAGCATTATGAAATCGAACTCGTAGCCGAGATCTCGCAGGATGCGCTCCTCGACGATGCCATAGTAGCCGAAGCGGCAGGGGCCATGGCCGCCGGCCATGATCAGCGTGTCGGCTCCCATGTCGAGGGCTTCGATAAAATTTCCCACGTTGATCTTCAGCGGCAGGCAGGCGAACTCGGGGCTGTGCTTTGCTCCGATTGTGAGGGTCTTGGTCGTCGAGACCGGAGGCTTCACGTATTCCACGTCGAGACGCTCGAAAAGGTCTTCCAGCATATAGTGCAGGTGGCCCATGTGGGGACAGCTGATTTTCATAAGGAAACCCTCCACCTGGGGCTGCCGGCTGCGCCGAGAATCATCCTGGCGCGCATCACGCCACCGCCTCGGCGGTCTTTTTCTTCCTCATGAGCATATCAGTGAAAGCTTCGATCCTGGTGACCAGCCCCGCCTCGCCGCTGTGTTCATCGATGGTCAGGGACATGAGCGGCACCTTGTGCACGCGGGCGCGGTGCTCGATGAGCACCTGGACCAGCGAGTCCGGGCCGCAGGCGAAGGCTAGCACATAGATGACTCCGTCCACCATCTTATTCTCGGTCCAGTGATTGACGGCTCCCATGATCTCTTTTTCGTAACTCCAGTAGAGCTGCTTGGGCACATCAGTCGCGGCCTGCATCAGCACATGGTGGTCTGTCATCTCGGGAACAACCAGCTCGGCGCCCATCTCTTCCAGCCTGGCGACCAGGTTCTGGGTGATATAACCGTCGTAGATGTTGTAAGGATGGCCCAGGAGCCCGATACGCTTGCGCTCACCTTTGGGCGCCTTCCAGCGAGTGCGGTTCAGGCGGCTGGACGGCAGTAGATCGAGCGGCTTGTGGCCGCTGGCCAGGCTCTCCTGATAGCGCCTCTGAGCCAGCCGCGCCGTCTCCAGGGCCGCGATCGCATCCATCGCTCCCACACCGAACTCGTCGCGGGCGAAATTTATAAGCTGCCATTTGAACTCGCTGGGTTTCTCCCGCTGGTTGAGTTTGGGAGTGAGCAGCGGCGGCAGCTCCAGCTGGTCCGCTACAGCGGCCACCATGTCGGGAAGGCCAAGGAATTTGGGGCAGGTGTATTCCCGCTCCTCGACGCTGACAACCCGCGGCACGAACAGGGCGTCCACTTTTCCGCGAAGGGCCATACAGTGGCCATAGAAAGCCTTTACCGGGACGCAGAGCTCGTTTTCGGCGACCTCGACACCCCAGGAGAGTATCTGCTTGTTGGTCAGCGGAGAAGTCTCGACTTCGAGGCCCAGTTCGGCCAGGAACGTCTTCCAGAAAGGAAGATATTTATAGTATAGAAGCGATCTGGGGATACCTACGCGCATGGCTCCAGGCTGATTGGGAATTTGGGAAAGTGACGCCATCCTCCAATGAAGGCTGGCTTGCTGATTGTTCTCACAGAGATTCTATCCATAAGTCATGGCCGCCTAAACCGGAGCCCGGCGAACGACCCAATGATATTAAGGGATTTGCGGTTTATTAGCAACGACGATCAGCCTTCCTCGAGCCCATCCTCGACCTCTTCCTCCAGCTCCCTGGCTCCGGTTCTGACCTGATCGAATTTCAGGCCTTCCCTCAGAAGGCAGGCGCTTCCCACTCCCAGACCGATGGAGCCCTCGATGATCTGCAGCCCGATGGAGAAGGCGATGGCAGTGGTCTTGGGGATACCGTAATTAACTGTAAGCGGGATCACCGTCGCAAGCTGGAAGACTCCGACGTTGCCAGGCGTCGCGGGCATCGCGCCGGCTACGTTGATGAGGATGAGCAGCAGCAGCGCTCCGAGGATGCCGATGTAGCCCAGGTGGAAAGCGAACAGAGAGAAATACACCGCGATCAGCTGCGACATCCATGAAGCCGAGGTTGTCAGGAATATGGCAACGACACGGCGGGGGCTCCTGAGGACTTTCTGTCCTTCGCTGAACCGGGCGATGACGCTGAAGAGCCTGGTGAAGAGCTTCTTCCACCAGGAGTGATGTTCCCTGAGGCCCGCCTTGGCCTGCTCGGCGCCTTCCTGCAACTGCTCCCGCTTGATCTCCAGGACCACCATGACCACCGCGAAGAAGCCGCTGATGATCAAAAGGATTATGGCGCCGGTATCTGCCCAGGCGGGGAGGTCCATCCGGAAGATCCCATATGTGACGATCAGGGCCATGGCGACACCGTCGAACACCCTTTCCAGAACGATGGTGCCGAAGACGGTGGAGCGGGAGACCGGTTTGCCGAGGATCGCCTGGCGGCGGCTGATGACGAAGGCCCGGGCAAGTTCTCCCAGCCGGGCCGGGATGATCAGATTGACCAGGAAGCCGATCATAAGCGCCGAGGTCAGGTCGCGCCAGCGGCCCCGGATACCGTCGAAGCTGTAGTCGAAGATCAGTTTCCAGCTGGCGACCTTCAGCATGATCGAGGCCAGGTTTGCAATGATCGCCAGCAATACGAAGCTCCAGGCGACATTGGCGAACGCCGTGACCAGTTCATCGTATTCCACGTGGAAAGCCAGCACATAAACGACGATAGCCAGTGTCGCCAGCGAGAGCCCGTAACGGCGCAGCGCCCGAAATATCTGTTGCAGGACCGTCAGCTTCATATCGCCGTTTGCCGCTGGCATCAAAGCAGATCTTCCTCTCTCATCAGCTGTTCGACGGTCACGAATTCCATGCCCCGCGCCCTGGTGCTGCGGATGATCTCCGTAAGCGCTCCGACGGTCTGGGAGCGATCCTCATCACCGGGTCCGCTCCAGCCGTCGTGAAGCAGCAGGATGCGGCCGGGCCGCAGGATCTCGCCGGTGCGCGAGATGATCGCCTCTATTCCCGGTGAAGCGGTATCCCAGACTCCCTTGGACCAGCCGGTCACCTGGTAGCCGCGCCGGGACAGGGCGCGATGGGCGACCGGGCTCAGCCAGCCGTGTGGCGCCCGGAAGAGCGGCGCCGTATCCGTGACCCCCGCATCGAGATATGCCTGCTCGGCTTCCTGCGCCTGGGCGAGTGCCCGCGCACCGCCGGCGAACATCAGGATGCCGTGGTCCATGCCATGGTTGCCGATGCGGTGGCCTTCGACCTCGATGCGCCTCACCAGCTCAGGGTAACGGCGGGCGTTCTCACCGAGCAGGAAGAAGGTAGCGGTTACGCCCTCTTTCTTGAGCACGTCAAGTATCTGTCCGGTATAGGGTGGCCGGGGGCCGTCGTCGAAAGTCAGCGCTACGCGGTTGCCGCTGGTGCGGCCGCTGTAGAAGACTCTGCCGGTCAGCGGGAAGTTGGGCACAAGGAAGGAATAAAGGAAGAGGCCGTCCGCGGCGATGCCCGCCGCCAAAAGCGCCTTGCCGAGCCGGCGCCGGCCACGGTGGTGAAAGAGCCAGTGGGAAACGCCGGCAACCAGGAAGAAGAATGTTCCGGCGAGGGAGCCCAGGACAGAAAGGGCTCCGCGCTTAGTCATTCAGGGCGAAGATTTTCTCCAGGGCCGGTTCATCGGTGAAGACGACCATCTTGCGGCCGAGAAGTTCCATATAATATTTCTCTACGCGGCTGGCGACCAGATCCCAGGAGAAGACATCCACCGCTTTTCGGCGGCCTGCCTGGCCCATCCTCTGGCGCAGTTCAGGGTCCTTGAGCAGCCGCATGAGCCCTTCGGCAAAACCGGCGGCCTCGCCCTCAGGAACGAGGATGCCCTGCTCGTTGTCATCCATTACCAGCCGGTAGCCGTTGATGTCCGAAGCGACGATGGGGGTGCCCGATGCCATGGCTTCCAGCAGAACAACTCCGAACGAGGCCTTGGTGCATGGGGTGCAATAAATATCGGCTGAAGAGTAGTAACTCGGCCGCGCACCATTGATCAGCCCGGCGAAGTGGATATCGCCGGCGATATCCTTGTCGATAAGCGAGCGGTAATAAGGCCGCAGAGGGCCGTCGCCGACCACGATCAGCCGACAGTTGTCGTATTGCCGCTTGACCAGCCGGAAGGCTTCGATCATGGTCTTGAGTCCGTTGCGCGGATCGAAGCGGCCTACGAAAAGTATGTTGACCTTGCCGTCGTCGAACTCGGGCAGCACCGGCGCGTCGGGGCGGAAGCTGTTCGTGTCGACGCCGTTGGGAATCACCCGGTATTCGGCCTTGAAGTATCGGCTGAGCGCTTCGGTGCAGGCATCTGAAACGACAATTCGTCCGTCCATCATCTCCATGTGCTCCGAGGCCTTCTTCTTCAGCAATCCGTATCCGTGGCTACGGTCGAAATACGTATGAAAAGTGCCCACGGTCACGGGCGCGTTTGAGCGGCGTATCGCCACCAGCGGCAGTATCGGCGTCAGCGGCGAGTGGGCATGGATGACGTCGAACTTCTCGCGCTCGAAGTATCTTTGCAGGTCGTCTCCCAAGCTCTTGCCAAGGGTCACGCGGGCGAAAGAGCCGTTGGAATAGATGGGGATGCCCCTGCCGAATCTCTCGACGGTGAAGTTGAGCGGCTCGTCGGGGTAATGGTGATGCTTGCGGGGTTTGAGGTTATGGGTGATGACGGTGACCTCGTGGCCCTTGCGGCTCAGGGCCCCCGCGAGGTTGTGAACGTGCTCGGTGATGCCACCGAGCAGCGGATAATAATACTCAGATACAAGAGCTATTTTCATAACAAAAAGAAGTACCCCCGCCGCCGAGGCGCCAAACGGTACGGATAGTCATATTACAGTTGCGAATCTTACAAGAAATAGCCGGCCATTGCCACTCGGAGCAGGAAAGCGGACTGTTTTGCTATACTTATAAGTTGGTTTGCGCCATCCAGGCGCAGAAGGAGGTTTATCACAGTTGCCCATATATGAATACCGGTGCCTGAAGTGCGGGCACCAGTTTGAAAAGATGCAGAAAATCGCTGACCGGCCGGTCAGCAAGTGCGAGAAGTGCAGCGAGCGGGTCACCAGGGTATTCCATCCTGTAGCCATCCACTTCAAAGGCAGCGGCTTCTATTCCACCGACTACGGGAAGAAGCACTCCGACTCACGGAAAAAATCCGGCGGTAAGACAGGTGGCGGTTCCGGCGACTCCGGCTCGGGTGAGGGCTCCAGCTCAGGCGGCAGCGAGTCAAATGGCGCCGGCGATTCCGGCTCCTCGAAGAAGAACGATGGAAATTCCAGGAAGAAAGCGGCCTCCGGCAGCAAGGAAAGCTGAGCCGCAAGTTGAGGATCCTGGTAACCAATGATGATGGCATCGATTCACCCGGCCTGTTCGCTGTAAAGCAGGCGCTGGAAGGTTGCGGCGAAGTGGCGGTGATCGCCCCGGATCAGAATCGCAGCGCCGTCGGCCGCAGCATCACCATCGCCGAATCCATCGATGTCCTCGAAGTACCCTTTCCCGATGGCAGCATGGGATACTCGGTCAACGGCACACCGGTCGATTGCGTGCGCCTGGCTTCGCTGGGCTTCCTCGAGTGGGAGCCTGACATCGTCGTCTCCGGAATCAACCTCGGCCCCAACCTCGGTGATGATATTACCTATTCGGGGACCGTGGCCGCGGCCTTTGAGGGCATCATGCTCGGCATACCCGCCATCGCCGTCTCCATCGAACGGCCCGGCGGCTGGAAGGCAATCGGCAACGAGGGTGTTTTTTACTTCGACGTGGTCGCTTCGTTCACGGCGCGACTGGCTGAGAAACTGGTGACGAACGAACTGCCCGGCCCCGTATTGCTCAACATCAACTCACCTAACCTGGATGCCGCCGGCATCAAGGGCGCCGAAGTGACCCGGCTGGGTAAACGCATCTATCGTGACCAGCTCGTGGAAGAGGCTCCAGGCGGCAACGGCGGCAAGCGTTACCAGATCTACGGAGACGACCCTTCCTACCACGAGGAGGAGGGTACGGATTTCCACGCCGTAGCCCTGCAGAAGATTTCCGTCACACCCATCCATTTCGCCCTGACCAACCTGGCGGGCATGGACATGATCCGCGACCTCGGCCTCGACTCTCTGCTCGATAACGGCCGGCCGGTGGACTGAGGCAGACTTATGGATATGGTCAGTAAATGTTTCAAGGGATTCCTGTTCGACCTCGATGGCACCCTGGTCGATACCACCGAGCTGATCACCCGTTCGTTCCGTCATGCCTACAGCGAAGTGCTGGGTGAGCTGAAGCCGGACGAGGTGCTCATGGCGAATGTCGGGCAGCCGCTGATGAAGCAGATGGAGCTTCTCGGTGGCGACAAGGCACAAGAGCTTTACGATTCTTACAGGGTCTTCAATCACGCGAAACATGAAGAATATATCCGGGCCTTTCCCGGCATCGAAGAGCTGCTGTCAGAGCTGACGGCGAGGGGAGCGAGAATGGCGGTAGTAACATCCAAGAGCCGCTCATCCATGGAGATGGCTTTTCACAGCATCCCGATCGACCGCTATTTCAGTACTCTCGTAGCCACCGACGATACCGACAACCACAAGCCTCATCCGCAACCGCTGCTGCTGGCCATGAGCCGGCTGGACCTGACTCCTGATGAATGTGTTTACATCGGCGACAGCCCTTTCGACATCCAGGCCGGCCAGGCCGCGGGCATGGCGACTGCGGCGGTTGGCTGGGGCATGTTCGCCCCGGTGCGGCTGAAAGAACTCGAGCCGGACTTCTATTTTGAGAAGCCGGATGGCATACTGGGACTCTGCCCTGAAGGCAGCCCCGGCAAGTAAGCGCGGAAATCGCAGGCGTGGCCCCTTCCGGCAATACGCCGGCGTCAATGCGATTCCGGGCGAAGTGAAGGACTCAGCATGGACAAAAAAACGGGTAAGGTTTATCTGGTAGGCGCCGGTCCGGGCGATCCCGGGCTGTTCACGCTCAAGGGCGTCGAATGCATGCGCCGCGCCGACGTCATCGTTTACGATTACCTGGCGGGCAAGCCCCTGCTGGGTTACGCCGCTCCGGACGCCGAGTTGATCTACGTGGGCAAGAAGGGCGGCGACCATACCATGCAGCAGGATGACATCTGCAGGCTGCTGGTGGAAAAAGGCCTCGCCGGCCATACCGTTACCCGGCTCAAGGGCGGCGACTCCTTCATCTTCGGCCGTGGTGGCGAAGAGGCCCTCGCGTTGCACGAAGCCGGAGTGCCTTTCGAAGTCGTTCCGGGCATCTCTTCGGCTTATTCTGTTCCGGCCTACGCCGGCATTCCGGTGACCCACCGGGGGCTGACCACAGATGTGGCATTCATCACCGGACATGAAGATCCTACCAAGGAAGAGTCAACCATCAAGTGGGACAAGATCTCGACCGGCATCGGCACGCTGGTCTTCCTGATGGGTGTCAAGAACCTTCCCTACATCGTCGAGAACCTCGTGGCCAACGGCCGCGACCCAAAAACGCCGGTAGCGCTAATCCGCTGGGGAACCACCCCGCGGCAGGAGACGCTCACGGGGACTCTGACAGATATCGTCGAGCTGGTTAAAGAGCGCAGCTTCAAGGCGCCCGCCATCACCATCGTCGGCGAAGTCGTCTCCCTCCGGGAGAAACTGCACTGGTTCGAAGACCGCCCCCTGTTCGGCAAGCGCGTGGTAGTCACGCGCTCGCGCACGCAGGCGAGCGATCTGGTGACGGCGCTGGCGGACACCGGCGCGTTGCCGGTCGAATTTCCAACAATCCGGGTCATTCCGCCGGGTGACGACTATGAGGCGCTGGACGAGGCCATATCAAAACTGCATGATGCTGTTGATGCGGGACCCGCATACGACTGGGCGGTTTTCACCAGCGTCAACGGCGT
>JAUSDE010000073.1 GCA_030650885.1 Thermoleophilia bacterium | reverse complement strand
CCAATGCCCATGAGGGAGACCATCTGCTTATTAATATCACCCTCGATGATGAAGCGCGCGATCATACCGCTGCAGAGATAAATGACCTCCAGCAGAAGCTTGAGAAAGGAAACAGTGGATCGTGAGTCCTCCAGATTTATTAGATGATTTCACGGGTCGCATAGGCATGTCTCTTCAGCCAATGCTTGATTCCTGGCATGCCGGACTCTCAGACAGGATTATTCTGGAACGCCCCGCCGCACGCGGTCACGGAGATCTGGCGACCAATATAGCCATGGTCGCCGCCGGATCCGCCAAACTCCCACCATTGGAGATAGCCCGGAAAATCGTGGAGGTCCTGCAGGACAGTCCACAAGTCATGCACCTGTGCGAAAAAGTAGAGATAGCCGGCCCGGGATTCATAAATTTTTTCCTGAACGACAAAGCGATCGCAGATGCGGCCCTCGGAGCCCTGGCGCAAGGGCGGGATTACGGCAGCGGCACAGCCGCGCAGCCGGAATCGATATTGCTGGAATTTGTAAGCGCCAATCCTACCGGTCCTCTGCACGTGGGACACGCCCGCTATGCGGCCTATGGGGACTCTCTCAAACGAATCCTGTCTTTTGCAGGCTACAAGGTCGGCACTGAATTCTACATCAACGATTACGGCTCTCAGATGGACATCTTCGGCATCTCCCTGGCCTTGAGATACGCTGAACTGTGGGGGAGGGAGATCCGGTTTCCCGACGAGGGTTACCAGGGCGAATACACGGTCCACATCGCCAGGATGATCAAGGATGAGATCGGTGACAGTCTTCTGGCGGACACGGATCCGGACGCGAGAGAGTCTGCAATCGCCTTCTTCCGCAAGCGTGGGTGTGAGCTGGTGCTGGATGAAGTGCGTTCCGTCCTGGTGCGATTCGGTGTTGTTTTTGATGACTGGTTCTCGGAGGCCGGCCTCTATCAGAGCGACGCAGTTCCAAACGCCATGCAAGCGCTTACCGATGCAGGCGAGTTATTGGTGCAGGATGGCGCCAGCTGGCTATTGACGACCAGACATGGTGATGACAAGGACAGGGTCCTGATCAGAAGCTCAGGAGAACCTACCTATTTTGCTTCGGATATCGCCTATCACCAGGACAAGCTATCACGCGGTTTTGATCGGCTGATCAATATCTGGGGCGCCGACCATCATGGATATATAGCCCGGATGAAAGCGGCTTTTGCGGCATTGGGACACGATCCCGAAAGGCTGGAGATCATCATCGGCCAGCTTGTGAACGTGATCGAACTGGGTGAGCGAAAGCAGATGTCAAAGCGCAAGGGAACCATGGTTTCGCTGGAAGAGTTGATCGACAGTATCGGTGTCGATGCCGCGCGCTTCTACCTTGTCGACCGCAGTGCCGACAGCACGCTTGACCTTGACCTGGAGAAGGCAAAACTGAAATCCGAAGAGAATCCCGTGTATTACGTGCAGTATGCGCACGCAAGAATCTGTTCGATACTGGATCGGTCCGAAGAGACTCCGGCTGATTCGGGGAATAGCACCGCGTGCGAGTCACTGGAAAGCCAGGAGCGCGAACTGGTATTGAAACTGGCGGAATTCCCCAGGACGGTTACCGGCGCCGCCGATTCACGAGGCCCCCAGCGCCTGACCGCATACTCCCGGGAGCTCGCCGCGACATTCCATGCTTTTTACCACAGTTGCCCCGTACTGAAAGCCTCTCCGGACATGGCCAGCTTCCGTCTGGACCTCTGCCGGCTTACCAGGAATGTGATCGCCATGTGCCTCGACCTGGTCGGAGTCGAAGCTCCGGAATCCATGTGACCTCTGTCGCCGTCTTAATCGGCGCCCTCCGCGGATCATTCCACGCCCAAACGCTCGAATATGGTTGCAAGGCAGCCCTTTGGCCTGCGGTGAGCAGGGCGGTCATAACCCGGCAAGTATCGAGTCAGAAATAAAGCATGTTCAAGTCGTTGAAACAGCTTCACTGGAGTATCTTTGCGCTGGCTCTCTCCAGCGGCGTGATCATGACCGGCTTTATGATGATTTTTCCACTGCTGCCAGAATACGCAGGACAGCTTGGTTTCGGCGAATATGATCTCGGCCTTCTTGTTGCAGCTTTCTTTGTCGGCCGCGTCCTGCTCCAGTTTCCGCTTGGCGTGCTTTCTGACCGCGTGGGGAGAAGGCATATCATGTCAGCTTCGCTACTCCTTTTTACTGTAGCGACGGCCGCTTTCGCACTCACAACCGGATGGCTTTCGATGATGGTACTGAGGCTTTTACAGGGGGTGGCTGCGTCCGGATTCGCTGTAGCTTCTCAATCGTATATAAATGACCGCACACCGACTGAATTAAGGGGGCTGGCAAACGGGGTTACGAGCAGCGCCATTAATATTGGTGTTATAGCCGGTCCGGTGCTCGGAGGCGTTCTGGCCCAGGCGTTCAATATCCAGTTCCCTTTCTGGATCGGAGGAATCCTGGGAGCCATCTGCTTCACACTGAGCCTGGGCATACCTGACATCAGTGTTCACGATCAGTCGTCCGATTGGGACGAACTCTTACCGAGGCCATCTCGAGTCAAACGCGTTTTTGCCAGCGTATGCAGCTTGCCGTCTTTCTCGCTTTCGCTTGTCCAGTTTCTGCTGATGATGGCCATTACAATATTCCTGTACTCGGCCCCGATACTGACAGCGACATTGCTCGACTGGAGCAGCAGCGACATCGCCCTCGCCTTCGCCATCAGCGGAGCAGCTGCGGCCATCTCAAGCCCCTTTCTCGGGCAACTGTCGGATCGCGTCGGCCGCATCCGATTGATGGCTTTCGGGCTAATAACCCTCACAGCCCAGGGATTGATCGTTTATTTTCATCCGAACTCATTGCTCGTCATGGCCGCATTCGCGCTGGGGGGCGCCGGCACTCCCGCATATTTCAATGCTTTCTATTCGCTCATCGGGGATGTCACGGTGCCCTCCGAACGCGGTGCTGTTACCGGATTTGTTGGTTCGTTCGGAGAATGGGGGAGCATAATCGGCAGCAGCCTTCTAGGGCCTATCGCCTGGCGGAGCATAGGAGTGACCGCCCCCATGGCCGCCGATGCGCTTGTCGCGCTGCTGACGCTCGTACTCATCCTGGCCATCCGGGTGCCGCTGCAACGGCAGGTTGGTGACCGGAGCTGCAAAAGCGGGTAATCATTATTTAGAAGCCGCTGATCAGTCAGTATCATGAGGCTGTTGAAAGGGAGATCCAGTGCCCGAACTACCTGAAGTCGAGACCATCCGCCGCCAGCTGGAGCCATTGCTGACCGGAAGCAAAATTTCCAGCATAGAGGTTCTGGATCCACTGGCGGTTGCACCAGCTTCTCCGGAAGCCTTCAAACGCCGGCTTCGCGGCCGTGCAATAACAGCAGTACGGCGACGGGGTAAATACCTGCAACTTGAGCTCGATACGCAGGATACCCTGGTCATTCATCTGCGTATGACCGGAACTCTGACCTACCTGCAACTGCCTATGCCGAAAGAAGAAAGACAACGGCTTCGGCTGCTGCTGCACCTCGACAATGGAGCCGGTCTCGCTTTTCATGACACCCGAAGATTCGGTAAAGCTTTCATATTAAAGGCCGGAGATAGTCAGCGTTACTGGGCCAGACTCGGCCCAGAACCCCTTGACAGCAGCTTCAAAGCCGCATATCTGGGCAAGATCCTGGACGGAAGGACCAGACCCATCAAATCTCTTCTTCTTGACCAGGCGATGGTTGCCGGAATCGGCAATATATATGCGGATGAAGCCCTGTACAGAGCCCACATCATGCCAACACGTCCCGCGGGCGATCTTGACGATGAAGAAATCCGGCGCCTGACAAGATCGATCAAAGCTACGCTGAAAAAGGCCATCGACCTGCAGGGCAGCTCTATAGATACTTACAGGGACTCACAAGGCCGCAAGGGAAGCTTTCAGGAGACGTTTCAGGTTCACAGGAGGCAAGGTGAACCTTGCCCGGCATGCGGCACGCGAGTGGAAAAAATCAGAGTGGGGGGCAGGGGAACATACTTCTGTCCTATTTGTCAGAAATGACCATCAAATCGAGAATGATGCCATCGTCTTTACGCATAATTTCTGTTGCGCCTGCGCTATTGATATTAGTCGCCATGCTTACCCTCTCGGGTTGCGATAGTAAAAAGGGCGCCATAATGGAAACCACGCCTGGGCCACGGCCCGGTTACGACTTCGTGCCACCGCCCAGACAGCAGGAGCCGACAGTCCCAGCGCCGGCAACAGCTCAACCCGGTGACGCAGAACAGGAAATGGCCCGTCTTCTTGCCGCACTGGATTTCAATCGGGAATTCGCGCACTTGAGCATCCTGGCCTCCGATGAATACCAGGGCAGGAAAACCGGAACGACCGGCGCCGAAGCCGCGGCCGGATATATCTCTTCTCAGTTCGCAGGCCTTGGCCTCGAACCCTGGACCGCCGTCGGATTGCAGACTTACAGCCAGCCTTTTGTGGCATCCGGTGTCTCGGGTGAAAACGTCATCGGTACTATCCCGGGCACCGACCCGGCAGGCGGTTATGTGATCCTGGCCGCCCACTACGACCACCTCGGGCTAAACAGCAGCGGCGAGGCATTCAACGGGGCTGACGATAACGCCGCGGGAGTCGCAGCCATCCTCGAAATAGCGAACATCTTCCGCCAGACCGGAGTAAAAACTGAAAAAACAATAGTATTTTGTGCGTTTGATGGTGAGGAGATCGATCAGCTGGGCTCCACAGCGCTCGGACAGATAATCATAAACTCCGGACTCGGCAGCAAAGTTGAAATGATCAATATCGATGGCATCGGCGCCATGGGTGGAAATTATTTTGGAGTCTGGGATGAAGGGTTCAGCGGTGCCGCTCCCATCGTTGAATCAATAAAGCAGGCTGGGAATGCCCTGGGGACTGAGGTGGTGGAGGAGGGGACTGATATCGGTTCCGACGCACAGTCCTTCGACTGGAAGTACTCGATCCCGGCGGTGACCGTCGACTGGGACTGGGGCAGCGACCCCAGCGTCTGGCATACCTACTATCACACGATCTACGATGATCCCGGCAACATCGATCATGCGGTAATGGCCCAGGCAACCAGGATAGCGCTTGTAAGCCTCTGGCTCAGGGCAACGAAACCATGAACGGATCCACGACATAGAGAAGGAGGAACAGATGGATACCACGATTGTCAGCATCGATAAACCCGATGAAATGAACATGATCCTTGGACAGGCCCATTTTATCAAGACCGTTGAGGACCTTCACGAGGTGATGGCGGCTTGCGCCCCTGGAATCAGATTCGGAATCGGATTTTGCGAAGCGTCGGGTCCCTGCCTGGTTCGCGGTTCAGGAAACGACGAAAGACTCATCGAACTGGCACTCCTGAATGCAAATGCACTGGGCACCGGTCACGCTTTCATAATCCTCATGGAGAACGGCTTCCCCATAAATGTGCTGAACGCTATTAAGCAGGTGCCCGAAGTCTGTGGCATATTCTGCGCAACCGCTAATCCCGTGGAAGTGGTAGTAGCTGAAAGCAAACTGGGCCGTGGGATAATCGGCGTCATCGATGGGCATGCCAGCAAAGGCCTGGAAACTGATTCTGACATCATAGAAAGAAAAGAATTGCTACGGAGTATAGGATACAAACTCTAAGGGCTCAGGATTCGTAAAACTCCTGGAAGCAGGCGACCGAAGCGCCGCCGATCGCCTTCGCCAGATACAGGGCGCGATCAGCTTTTGCCCTGAGGGTGCCAACGTCAGAACCGTTTTCGGGACATGCGACGACCCCGATTGAAACACCGGTTATATCTCGTCCACCCGAATGAATATTGAGCTGCCGCACTCGCCGTACGATCCTGTATGCCAGCCGCTCGCCCTCGGCCGCACCGGTCCCAGGCAGTACCAGGAAGAACTCATCTCCTCCATACCTCACAGCGATGTCTGTCTCACGCTTTTCATCCGTCATTATGGCAGAGAGATGCTTCAACGCCAGATCGCCAGCCTGATGGCCGCTCGCGTCATTGAGCTCCTTGAGGTTGTCCATGTCGAGCATCATAAGGGAGAAGGGGATACGATATCGTTTGAACATCTCCAGGTTCTTGTGCAGCTGGCTGCGGAAAAACCTGACGTTATACAATCCCGTCAGAGCATCAGTGTCGGCCAGATGCTGGAGGGTAGAAGAATGCTGTTCCACAAAAGCCTTAAAACCCTCCTTCAGAATGCTGCTGAACCCTGCTTCCAGGTTGCGGGTGATATTTAAAACAGCCATATCCGACTGCCGCAGATCCGCAGCGGCAGCCTCGAACATTAGGCTTTTGAGCAGTGAATAATCGTCGATAAACCTGTCTACGCTGGCATCCTCTTTCCGGAGACGGGCCAGCAACGCTGAAACCTCGGTGACCTCTTTTCGCACCGAATGTGCGGTTTCAGGTTCAGCGATCGCATCGGCTACTCCATCGATAACGGCTGGGAATCCTTCGGTAAGCTCCCGAGTTGGAAAGGCCTGCAGAGAAGTGAGACCCAGGCTGTCTATCACCTGTACAAGCCATGCCTTGATCACCTCGGTCTCGCGACTTTTGAGGGAAGAAGAAGCTTTGCGGACGATCGGGGACCGAGTATCGATTGACGAATTTACGCGGCCGTCTACCTTTCTGCTGCCAACAGAACTGGGGAATGAAAAATCGCCAGGTTCATTCAGTTCGCCCTGATCCATTCGAGTGATAAACCACCTTTCAGGCAATCAGGTTCTTTTGAACAGGGAAGCAACACCATGGTCGTGCATGCTGGCACGGCCGTCCTGCAGGAAGCTGTCCTGCAGATCGCGCACAGCTCTCACCAGATGCAGTTCGTCGTCCTTCAGCGTCTTCTGTCTGCCTGTATTAATTGAAGCGGTCGTAAGAGTCTTTACCTGCCGCCTCAGCGATACTGCAATATCTAGAACAGCCTCGGCACTTTGCAGAACCGCGAGCCTCGAATCGAGGATATCTTTTTCCATCCGTGCGTATTCCCCTGCAACGCGGTCAGAGATGGACAGCACCCTCTCCGCGATTTCCATCATGGCGGCGTCGATAACATTTCCAAGATCCGACAGATCATCCCTTGAGATTTCTTCCTGTTTTTTTGGAGGAAGGCAGGACCTTTCCCCCTGCGCAAGAAGTTCCTCGATTCGCCGGTCTACCATTTCTTGAATATCCATTGATCTCCTGTTCTGAAAGCGATACCCGAACCCGCCGCGGAATTTTGCGCAACGTCAGAAAATAAGATGCTGACCCGCGGATGACGTCCCTGAGAAGTGCGGCCGTACGGATTCCGAATGCCGCAAAAACATTTTCTACATAGCTCTATTGGTTTCCTTCAAACAGAAGATCGGGAACATAAAAAAACCCGGTGAGACCGGGAGAGAAAGCTTTGGCGGCTGCATCTATCCCAGTCGAGGGATTCGGGCAAGATGCATTGCCGCCAAAGCTAAAGTCGGTTTGGGTCCGACGAGGAACTAACTATCTATAGATGGCTTTCTGTGATCACTATAACTCCGTACTCAGTACTCGCTTCCGGGCCCGAACTCAGGGCGTACCTGCCATAATTCACGCCTATTGCATCTTCGACAGTCAATGATACCTTCATATTTCCCGATTCCGTTGACGCTATTCCTGCGCTGGTAGGGAGCAACCAGGCACAAACAATGACCGCCAACGCCAGGAACCTTATCCTGAAAACCTTCTTGTTATTCTTTGTCTTGTCCATCATATCCGACCATTTGATGGACAAACCACGTCGCAGTCAAGCTTGCGCCTGGCGCACCCGGTGAGGACACAAAAAAAGCTCAACCGCCCGGTGATGTCGGAGCAGATGAGCTGACTGCAATACGTCAACGCTGTTCATTGAAGAGCAGCTAACAGAGCTTCGGCGGCCGGGCTGTCTCCCAGAGGAGACCCCTAGCTTTGCGCCCCCACCTCGCGATGGGTTTGCCTTTTCGTACTTATACAACAAATATCGACTTCGTCAGGACAATCTTGACGAATGCCATCCAGTCGCAGGCGGTGACCAGGTGGATTCCAGCTATTCTTTTTGTTCTCCGGGACAGTGCCGCTATAATGATTACAGTTCACTGAAGCAAACAGAGGCATCATAATATGAGCAGGGCTACTCCAGTACAAAATTCCAGATCAGCTGGTGCTGTCACCAGACGCAATTCTGCAATTGTCATCGGCTCGGTGCTGATTGCGGTAATTTTGCTCGGTTATTTGTCGATGGGTTCTCTCTTTCCTCCAGAGATCAAGATCAATCCGGAGAACGGCAGCAAGGACGTAAACGTCGACCAACAGCTGCAGATCAACACCAGCTGGATGCGTGGCGAGGTCAAAAACGTCACTGTCAGGGAGATCACGCTTGACCCTATCGGAGCTATCGTTAGCGACAAGATCATTGAGGGAAGTCTTAGCGGGGATATATTCACGCGCGCTGACGGCGGAAAGCTTCTGCAGCCTGATTCTCGATACGAAGTGAAGGTCGACGCGGAACTGACGGAATTGACGATGACCGGCCCTAGCACAAAGCAGGTCTCGGAAAGCATCTCATTTCAGACGATAACCACGCCGGCGCCGGTGTTCACGCAGGGAATGCAGACGGTGCCGATCGGTGAGCCCATCGTGATCGAATTCAATACGCCAGTTCGTTCGTTTACTTACGAGATCAGCCCCGAGCTCAAATCCACATCGCGTCTCGACGAGGAAAACAGTACAAGAGCGTTCATCACGTTCGAAGGCTACGAGCAGGGCAAGGAGTATACACTGACGGTCACAGGCGCCGTCGCCGATAACGGGGCGGGTTTGCTCAAGCCATACTCCCAGAAGATAACAACGACCGCTCCCCTGAAGATCTTCTTTGCCCCGGGGGATGGCGAGTCTGGAGTCAGCTACAGCACACGGCCGACTTTGACTTTCAGTGAAGAAATAAAGAATCCTGAATTGGTGGAATCTGTGCTGTCGTTCGACCCTCAGGTGTTAGGGGCATGGAACTGGATCGCGCCGGACCAGATAGAATTCAAACAGCTGGCCGACTGGACCCAGGGCCAGAAAATCACGATCCGCGTTAAGGGCGGTACTGAAGCATTCCGTGGAGTGAGTGGAAGTTACCTGCGGCAGGATGTGGAAAGTTCGTTCACAGCCAAGCCTTCCAAGCAGATCGATGTGAACCTGACTGAGCAGAAGGTCTATCTGTATGACAACGACAAGCTGGTCAAGACCATGGTCTGTTCGAGCGGATCCCAGGCCACGCCAAGCCTTACTGGTACCTACTCAGTTTATGCAAAAGCTGAAAAACTGGATATGCGGGGAGAAGGCTACGTAGCGCCTAATGTCCCGTGGGTGCTCATGTTCAATGGAGATTACACCATCCACGGAAATTATTGGTCGACAAACTTTGGGACGCCGACCAGCCATGGATGTGTAGGCCTGCCGCTGGATGAAGCTGAGTATCTTTTCAACTGGACGCCGATGGGGACGATCGTCTCAATCCACTATTAGAGCACCAGCATCGGTTGGCATCGTCAGGTCGGCATTGCTGGGCTTGACGACTGATCCGGCCAGGCCCAAGGCTTACGATCAGGCCAGGCCAAGCTCCTGAATCAGGGCGCTTTTCGGCATGGCGCCTACAACCTGCTTGGCGATCGAACCCTTTTCAAACAGCAGGATCGTCGGAATACTCATGATTCCATATTTGGTCGCAGTTTCGCGGTTCTCATCGACGTTTAATTTTGCAACTTTTACCTTACCGGCCTGATCCTGGGCAATCTCCTCGACTATCGGTCCCACCATACGGCAAGGGCCACACCAGGCAGCCCAGAAATCTACGATCACCGGCACATCGGAGTCAAGAACCTCACTTTGAAAATTTGCATCCGTTACTTCAAGAATATTATCTGACAACTTCTGCTCCTTTCGATAATAGGTCAAATGTAGTATGCCCTGACCGCGAGCATTCTACCTCATATCTGGTACATCTTTATGGCCTTTTCAGGGCATGCTGAAACGCAATTACCACAACCGCGGCAAAGGGATCCGTTAACAGTCACAACTTCGCCAGGGTCCATCTGGAACAAGGCTTTTGTTGGACATTCTTTTCTGGCAGGACAGCTTTCGTGTCCGTCGCAAACATTCGACTCTACCTTCGCCAGCTGCACGCCCTACCTCCTGTTATCAATCCGTTGAAGCCTTACAGGCTTCAGGATCTAACCTCAACCAAAGCTTCCTCCTGAAGGCGGTTTGCTGCAACCGCCGCCTTTGGTGGAGCATGATGATCCGATTCCAAAAGAGCTGTTATATTTTTGTGAAATGCGGCTGCTGTTGCACCGGGGGCATTCCTTGTCCTCTTCGGTCAGAAAGCCGGTCACGAACTTTTCAAACTGCTTACCGCAGTCATCGCACTTCAAATCATAGATTGCCATATAAATCTCACCTCCTGCTCACTGGCCCGCTGCTATCCCGGGCCGCGCTGTTACCATGTCGATTATTATGATGCAGATTGCCTTAAAAGGATTCGTGTGGGAGAAACTACAGCGATAATGTTAGACTTATGCACCGGTGGCCGGCGTCACAAACCGTCTGCTGAGTGCCTGAAAAGCTCCAGGCGAATCCTTTAAAACAAATCCTAGTCTAACAAATGGAGAATACAGTTCCCACCGACAGCCAGTTAATCGCTGAAATCAAGGACGGCAGCGCGGATGCGCTGGAAGATCTGATGTCCCGTTATGAAAGCAGGGTTTATAGCCTCGCTTACAGGATGCTGGGAAACAAGGAAGACGCCGAGGATGTCTTGCAGGATACTTTTTTAAACGTTGTCAGGTCGATAGACGGGTTCCGGAGCCAGTCGAGTTTCTCCACATGGCTCTATCGAGTCGCCGCCAACGCCGCCCTGACCAAGCTTCGCAAGAAGAGCAAACGAGAGAAAAGCGAGGGGGAGTTCCTCGATGAAGTCTATTCCGTCAGGGAAGCCGCTCATTCGGAATCTTCTCTGGTCGACTGGTCCGATGGGCCGGCGGAACGGCTCCTTAATGATGAAGCTCGGCAGGTCATGGATGAAGCTGTTGCAGAGCTGCCGGAGAAATACCGGGTCGTATTTGTGCTCAGGGATGTGGAAGGCTTGCCGGCGGCCGAGGTCGCGGATGTTCTGGACCTGTCGATTCCCGCGGTGAAATCAAGGCTGCACCGGGCACGCCTCTATCTGAGAAACAGATTGTCGGATTATTTCACGGGGGAGACGGTCTAGCCATGGACTGCAAGGAAATACTCGAAGGGCTTTCCGAATATATCGATGAAGAACTGGCGGAAAAAACCTGTCTGGAGATCGAGAGCCACCTCAAGGATTGCTATAACTGCCGGGTGGTAGTGAGCACGCTCAGAAGGACGGTAACCTTGTACCGGGAAGTCCCCGCACCGGAGATTCCCGGAGATGTGAGGACCCGTCTGCATGCGGTAATACGGCTCAAGGGAGAAACCGGCTAGTCTTCCGGAGATCGATCCGGCCATCCCGGCGGAGGGATCGGCTAGGTCTTTTCCCATTTCTGCAGGTAGGCCACCTGGCTCAGGGTACTGCCATCC
>JAUSDE010000065.1 GCA_030650885.1 Thermoleophilia bacterium | reverse complement strand
TCCAGATTCACCCGCTGGTCTGCGCCGCTTTCAACGCCGACTTCGACGGTGATCAGATGGCCGTGCACGTGCCGCTGTCATCAGAAGCACAGGCCGAGGCGCGCATACTCATGCTTTCATCCAACAATATCCTGTCGCCGGCCCACGGCCGGCCGCTGGCGGTGCCTTCCCAGGACATGATCCTCGGAACATACTTCCTGACTTATTGTGATCGTGATGTAAGCACTCTCGATCCGCAGAAGATGAAGCCGGTGCCGCCGGTTTATGGCGCAGCAGACGAAGTCCTTCGCGCCGTCGATGAGAAGGCGATTCACCTGCAGGCAGTGATCAGGCTGCGCCGCGGCGATGAGAAGATTATGACGACCGCAGGCCGGGCGATATTCAATGCTGAGCTGGACGATTGCCTGGCTGACTTTCTCGGTGAGGAATATGATCTGACCGGCCGCGCATTCGTCAATTTCACAATCGACAAGAAGAAGATGAACGCCCTGATCGCCGACCTGATCAACCAGTACGGAACTGTGGCAGTGGCACAGTTGCTGGATGTGATCAAGACCCTCGGCTTCCGCTACGCCACCGGCTCTGGTGTGACTGTCGGCAAGAACGACATCGTCATCCCTCCCGAAAAGGCCGGAATCCTTGACAAGTATGAAGAAATGGTCAAGGGAATATATACGCAGTACGACCGCGGTTTTATCACCGAGGGCGAGCGCCACGAACTGGTCGTGGAGAAGTGGCACGAGGCGACCGACGCGGTGGCCGACGCCATGGACAAGAACCTCTATGAGCTTAACCCGCTCTATATGATGGCCAACTCCGGAGCCCGTGGTAATCCAGACCAGATGCACCAGCTGGCAGGTATGCGCGGCCTCATGCTCAACCCTAAGGGCGAGACCATGGAGCGCCCGGTCAAAGCGAGCCTGATGGAGGGCATGAGCGTTCTCGAGTTCTTCATCTCAACTCACGGCTCCCGTAAGGGCCTGGCCGATACCGCCCTCAGAACCGCTGACTCTGGTTACCTGACCAGGCGACTGGTAGATGTGGCGCAGGATGTCATCATCCGCGAAGAGGACTGCGGCACCGAGGAATACCTGGAGTTGCCTCTACGCCTCGAGGACAGAAAAAACAAGACGACCAGGATCAATGATAACCTGTTAGGGCGCGTGCTGGCCCTGGATATACCCGGCAAGCGCAAGCCCGCAATCATAGGCGAGAAGGGCCAGGAGCTGACCGCAAGCCTCATCAGGGAGATTGATGAGGTCCACGGCGAAAAAGAAGGATTTATCATCCCGGCACGCTCGGTTCTCAAGTGCGAAGCCGAAGTTGGTATCTGCTCTTTCTGTTACGGGCGCAACCTGGCATCCGGCGAACTGGCCGAACTGGGCGATGCCATGGGCATCATCGCCGCCCAGTCGATCGGCGAGCCTGGTACACAGCTGACCATGCGTACCTTCCACCGTGGCGGCATCGCCGGACGCGACATCACCCACGGTCTGCCACGAATCGTCGAGCTGTTCGAGGCCCGCAAGCCGAAAGGCCAGGCCAAGATCGCCGAGATCGCCGGCAAGGTCGAGGTGATCCTGAAGGAAGACGACAGCCGCAAGGTCGTCATCACCGGCAAGGACGACGAGAAGAGCTACACATTCCCGCGCGGCACGCTGCTGATGGTCAAGGATGGCGACAGGATCGAGATGGGCACCCAGCTTGAAGACGGCCCCCTCTATCCGCCGGACCTGGTGGCCTTCAGGGGCAACACAGATACCGAGCTGTATCTGGTCAGCGAAGTCCAGAAGGTATATCACCAGCAGGGCGTTGATATCAACGACAAGCATATCGAGCTGGTGGTCCGCCAGATGATGAAGCGCGTGCGCATTGAGACTCCTGGCGACACCGGATTCATGTACGGCCAGCTGGCCGAGAAGGTCAAGTTCAAGCAGGCCAACGAGAAGGCCGTTGCTGCCGGCGGCGAGGCCGCTACGCCGGAGCAGGTCATCATGGGCATCACCAAAGCCTCACTGGCGACCGAGAGCTTCCTGTCGGCGGCCTCCTTCCAGGAGACCACCAAGGTGCTCACAGACGCCGCCATAGAGGGCAAGGTAGACCATCTGCTCGGCCTCAAGGAGAACGTGATCATCGGTAAGCTGATACCGGCCTCCACCGGCCTCAGGCGATACCGTACGCTGGAGATCTTCTCCACTGTCGAGCCGGAAGAGCAGGATCTTCTGGCCATCGGCGCGGATGTGGAGGAAGCCGGGTAGGTAATCAGGAAGCCAGTTTC
>JAUSDE010000064.1 GCA_030650885.1 Thermoleophilia bacterium | reverse complement strand
GGATGGGCGGCTAGATGGTGCTGCAAGTCATCCTGACCGACCTCGCCGTCGTGCTCGAAAAACTGCACGAGCAGATCAAAGGCCGTGGCGGCGTCGTAAGGCAGGACGAAGCGTTCGATGGCATCCAGTGTCCAGTCCAGTCGCTGGGCGCAGGCGGCGGCCTAGGCTGGTCTGAGGCTAGCAGCTGCTCCAAGGAATCCCGGTCCTTCAGGGCCGGGAGGATGTCAACAAGAAGCTGCGGTCAACGACAATTACCCCCGTCCCCTCCTCCCCGATTCTTTTAGAATCTCTTTTCGGATCGGACCGGGAGCTTCGCTCCCTCCCTCGGTAAGATCTTACGTGAGGCAGCTGGTAAGATTATTACGTGAGGCAATACGCCCATCAACGACAACTATTCCTCCCCAGTGAATACGTGCGAAGCTGCCCGATCCTTCCACTTAGGGGTAGATCCAACAGTCGTGTTACCAGCCGCCACTTGGAATTAACTTCGGTGGATCTGGTGACGGGCGAAAGAACGTAAATCCTGGGGGATCGGATCCACTCCCGCCTACGTGACGTAGCAGGCGTTGTCACCGAGTGACTTTAAACACTCCAATTTTACACGGCGTGCTGGAAGAAGCGCCTAGTCAAAAACCGGAAAATCCGGAAGTGTAAGCCATCAGTTGCGCCAGATATTCAGCCACTGTTTAGGATTGTCGGCCAGCCAGCATTACGACGAGCTATAGGCCGATCTACAGGCCATAACTATGTCACAATATCAGCCATCAAAAACGCCACAAGTTGTGGCTCACAAAAGACGTATTGTAAAGTCGGTGACAAACTCTGTCGGTGCCGCAGGTCTGAGCGCCTTGCTTGCTTCTACACCGAAACGGCCGGTGAGCCGATCGCGTGAAGTCGTGTCGATGAACAAGCGCGACATCCTTAAGGCGCTGCGACGCGGCCATCGAATCGAGGATATTGCCGGCGCACTTACGATTCCAATTCGGACACTGACACGGCGTCTAAAAGAAATGAACATTTCGGCTAGATCAGTGAGGAAACAGTACCAACGATCTACCTAAGAATTAGTCCGAATTGTGCCAAATAAAGTTACTCCCGTTATGGCCCCTTAATGGGAGTTGAGTTCAAAGCCGGTTTCGATTAACGATCGAGGCCGACGATGAGCGAAATCGAAACAGCTGCGGTGAGCTTTGGCGCCCTCGACGCTTCGGTAAATCCAGCTTCGCTCGTTCGGGTCTTTGTGGGCGGGCTGACTCCCGCCACCCGAAAATTGTACCTGTACTCGCTCGAATCGTTTCGAAAGTGGAGCGGCTGTTCGGATTTGCACGAGGTTGCGACCAGGCTGTGCCGCCTGTCCGGCGTTGAAGCCAACTTGTTGGTATTGAAATACCACGAATCCCTGAGTGGGCGACCTCCATCGACGGTGAATGCACTCACCCAAGGCATCCGCTCTCTCGTAAAGCTGGCACGAATGCTCGGACTGATCACTTGGTCGCTCGAAGTTCAGCAGGTAAAAGTCGAACGGTATCGAGATACGCGAGGACCAGGAACGCGAGTGATGCGACAGCTGTTGGATGAAACCGGAGCTGAGACAACTCCCGCTGGACGACGAAATCTTGCGCTCCTCCGCGTCATGCACGACCTCGCGCTTCGACGCGCGTCGGTGGCCTCGTTGGATTTGGAGAATTGGGAACGGGAATCGCGTTGCCTGTGGGTTCTCACGAAAGGACGCGCCCAGCGCCGAAAGAAAGACCTGCCAGAGCAAACACAGCGCGCTCTCGAAGAATGGGTCAGAGTTCGAGGCGACACTCCCGGTCCGTTGTTTCTGCGGATTCGGAATGCGCGATTTATCATGCCCGACCGACTCCGAGGAGACGGGATCTACCGGATCGTGGTGGAGCTCGGACGGAGAGTAAAATCACCGCGCAAAGCTCGGCCGCACGGCATCCGCCACACGGCGATTTCTGCTGCAACCCGCGCTGCACGTGCCGCGCATTTGGGCTTGGAGGCGGTGATGGCGTTTTCCGATCACCAGAATGTGCAGACGTTGAAATTCTACCTCGACGAGGAGGACGGGCTCCAACGACAGGTTTCCCAAATGGTCGCGGCTCAGCTTTATCAACCGACGGCAGCGCATTAGGAACAGGCAAGACGGGCGAGTGAGACCAAGTCTCAGCACTTTGCCGTTTTTTCGCCCTTCGCTAGGTTAGGGCCCGGTAGGCGGTCGAGGTGCCGTAGCTCACGCGACCGTCGGCGGCCACGCCCGTGGTCCAGCGGATGATCGCGGTTTTCGTGCTGAACGAGCCAGCTATTGCGCCGGAAATAACCGGTGCGGTTCGTTCCTGTAGCCGCAATTCCTCCAGCACCGCCAAGCCGAAAAAAGCCGCGCCATAGGTCGAGGAGACGCGAAACCAAGGCCGGATGCCCACGGCGGAATGTGGCGAGACCGCAACCAGTCCGCCGCGGGCCCGCGAATCGTCGCCAAAATTTTGACGGTCCAGCAACCAGCCGAGCGCGCGGCGCGCGGCGGCGAGATGCTGCGGATCGCCGGACTGCCGGTGCAACTCGTAGAACAGCCAGCACCACAGGGCCGTGCCCTTCATGCCCTCGCCCCACACTTCGGCGGGCTGGTCGAAACGATGGCCCCACCAGCCGCCCAGCTGTTGCGCGGCGAGAAGATGGCCGGCCATTTTTTTGCGAGTTCAAGATAGCGTCCGTCCTCCGGCAGCAGCCGGTGGGCGGCAAGCAAACCCTCCATCGGCCAGCCGAGGCCGCGCGTCATGTTCGACGGTGGCCGGTTCGGACGGCCGTCGAGGAAGTGAACGCGATCCCAGAGCCCGTCGGCCCGCCCCAGCGCGGCGAGATGCTGGTCCATGTAGCGGCGGCCGACGTCGCGCATCCGTGCGTAACCAGCAACCCGATACAATTCGGCGAACAACTCCACGCCGAAGCCCGCCTCGTCGATGACCTTGTTGTCCCAGCGCCCGTAGTCGGGCCAGTGCTGCGCGAAACGCCCTCAACCGCCGCGATCGATGGCGGCAACGGCCTTGGCCTCGTGGTCGGGCCGAAGGCGAACGAAATCGCGATGAAAAAGGCGGAAGCTGTCGGCTCGGGCTGGGTCACGGTGCGCAACTCGAACCATTTTGGCATCGCCGGTTACTACCCGTTGCAGGCGTTGGCGCGCGATCTGATCGGCTTTGCGTTCACCAATTCCATCGCGCTCGTCTCGCCCGCGCGCGGTTCCGGTCGCGTGCTCGGCACCAACCCGATCGCCGTCGCGTTTCCCGGCCGGGACGAGCCTCCGGTCGTGATCGATCTTGCGACGAGCGTCGTCCCGTTCGGCAAAATCGAAATCGCCCAACGCCTCGCGCAACCATTGGGCGCCGCTTGGGCCACGGATCGCCACGGCCAGCCGACGCGCGAACCCACCGACGTGATCGGCGGTGGAGCGCTCACGCCGCTCGGCGGGACCGAGGCGGGCGCCGCGCACAAGGGCTATTGTTTGTCCGCGATGGTGGACCTGCTTTCCGGTGTGCTCGCGGGCGCGAACTGGGGGCCGTTTTGTCCGCCCTTCCGCATCGACCAGCCGATTCCGACGCGCTCCGTCGGCGCGGGTCTCGGCCACTGTTTCGGTGCGCTCCAAATCGCAGGCTTCGCCGACCCCGATGGATTCAAACGCAGCGTCGACGAGTGGTGCCGCACGATGCGCGCGGTCCAACCCGCCGATCCCGCCAAGCCCGTGCTGATCCCCGGCGACCCGGAGCGCGCCGCGGAAGCCGAACGCCGCGTGCATGGCATTCCATTGCCTCCAGCCGTCGTCGCCGACTTGCAGACTTTGGCTCGACTCACAGGGGCGTCGCCGGTGGTGTGAACGGCGGTTTGCCACGGTTTGGTAGTGGGCGCTACGCGAACGATATTCATCCCGAGGCGTTCGCACATCGCGGAACGAAATCGCAGCGTTGCTTACCTTGAGCGGGAAGCGAGCAAGGCTCTGACGCCTGAGGAAGCTCGCGCCCGTCTTCGCGCTCGCACAGGTCTGTGACAATCTCCGCTACGAGTGATTCGGGGCCTTGACTCGGCTATCTCGCCCGTGAAGTTTCGGCAGATGTATCCCGATTCCCG
>JAUSDE010000133.1 GCA_030650885.1 Thermoleophilia bacterium | reverse complement strand
TCGTTTTATTTTCCTCTGGTTCGTCGACGCCGTCTCCCTCATTATCGCCTCCACGGTTTTTCCAGGTATCGAGATCACCGGTGGCATGACCGGAGCCGCAGCCGCGGCACTGATGCTGGGCATCGTCAACCTGGTGATCCGTCCGCTGATCCTGATGTTAGCTTTGCCATTTGGTTTTTTTGCCATGTTTGCATTCGGGCTTGTGGCCAACGCCCTGGCCCTGATGGTCGCAAGCGGGCTTCTCGCTTCTTTCGAAGTACGAGACTTCGTCGCCGCCTTTTTCGGCGGCATCTTTATTTCGGCGATAAACACAGTGATCATAGGGATCACCCGGGTCGGCGACGACGATTCCTTCTATCAGGGAGTGGTGGAGAGGCTGGCCGGCCGCAGGAAGTTCGAGGGCGCTGAAGACACCGGGCGCGGCCTGGTGATGATGGAGATCGACGGCCTCAGTGTTCATCACCTGCAAAAGGCGCTGGACGACGGCTACATGCCGGAGCTGAAGCAGATGATGGAGGGCGAGGGTTACGCCCTCTCTCACATGGACTGCGGCCTGCCTTCCCAGACTTCCGCCTGCCAGGCGGGCATCATGTTCGGTGACAACTACGATATCCCGTCGTTCCGCTGGTACGACAAGGACGAGGGCAAGCTTTTCGTCTCCAGCAAGGATGCGCCGCTGATCAACGAGCGTTACGCCAGGGGGGATGGTCTGATGCGCGGCGGCTCCAGCATCAACAACATGCTCGACGGCGACGCCGAGAAATCGATCCTGACCCTGGCCGACCTCACCAGCGGCAGCAAGGATGAGAAAAAGCAGCGCGCCCGGGATATCTATCTGTTGATGCTGAACCCGTATTTCATCATGAGGACCCTGGTGCTGTTCATCGGCGAGATGGCCCTCGAAGTCTGGCAGTACCGCCGTGACAAGACGAACGACGTCTACCCGCTGCTCAACCGTCAGCGCCATTTTTACCCGGCTGTGCGTGCAGCTACGACCGTCTTCATGAGGGACCTCGCCGCCTATCTGACGATCATGGATATCGTGCGCGGGTCGCCGTCGCTCTATGTAACCTGGCCGGGATACGACGAAGTTGCCCACCATTCAGGACCCTGGTCAAAACACGCGCTGCTGACGCTGCGCAAATACGACCGGGTCATCGCCCATGTGCGTGACATCATCGAGCGCAAGGCGCCTCGACCCTATGACCTGATAATCCTTTCCGACCATGGGCAGTCCTTCGGGCCGACCTTTCTTCAGCGCTACGGCTATAGTCTGCAGCAGTTCATCGAGGAAAAGCTCCCGGCGGGCACGAAGGTGGCCCATACCTTCGGCGGCGACGATGGCACTGTAGCGGTAGCGGCCATATCTGGAGAGCTGAAGAACATCCAGCAGCAGGGGACCGGCGGCCGCGCAGGCGCTGCAGTCATGAACCAGGTCCGCCGGGTCACTGACCGGTCGATGAAAGAGCAGGCGCCAGCTGAGCTGGAGGCAATGGAGCCGGTGACCGTCTATGGTAGCGGCAACATCGCCCAGGTATATTTCGATCTGTTCCCCCGCAAGATCACACTCGGCGAATTGAATGAGGCCTTTCCCGGCATGGTCGATGCTCTAGTCGGGCACGAAGGCGTGGGTTTCGTTGTGGGTTACGATGAGGAAGGAATTCCGGCCGCGCTGGGAAAGAGCGGTACGCGCAACCTCCACACCGGCGAGATCACAGGCGAGGATCCAATGAAGCCTTTCGGCGATCCGGAGCTGCGTGCCTGGCAGGTAAGGCGCATCGCCGACTTCCCTCATGCGGGTGACCTGATAGTGAACAGCACCGTTTATGCCGACGGCACCGTCGCGGCAATGGAGGAGCTGATCGGCAGCCATGGTGGCATGGGCGGGGAACAGACCGACGCATTCATACTCCATCCCGGCGACATGGATGTTCCGCCGACGCGCAACTCGGCGGATGTGTTTGCGATCTTCAATGCCAGGCGGGGGCAGCCGGTCACTGAAGTGTCGGCGTCCGGTAGATCTGCTGCCGCCGAGGGACGCGCCGGCGCCGCTGAGCCGGATTCCTGGTCTCTGCCGTCGCTGGCCAGGGGCCTGTTCCAGAGCCCTGGTGTCTGGGCCGGGCGGGCTCTCGGGGCATTGTTTCTCGATCGAGGCGCTTACCGTGAGGTATCCCGTGATCCGGCAATGACCGGTCCGGCGTTGCTGCTTGGCCTGTTGGGTTCCGGAATCATGGCATATGTCCTCGCGGATGGGTTCAGTCCGGCTGCAACGGCTGCGGGCGCAGGGTCATGGCTGATAACGGTCCTGGGAATATTCTGGGCGGGCCGCCTGCTGAGGAGCAAGGCTGATTTCACGCAGACTTTTCGCGCGGTCGGGTTCGCACGGGTGCCACATTTCCTGTATCTGCTGGCTTTCGTGCCGCAAGTGGGGCCGCTGGCAAGGATGGCCGCCATCATCATCGGATTCTTCGCGACCTGGATAGCCGCAGTGGAAGCGCTCAGACTGAGCCGGTGGCGAGCCCTGGTGTTGCCGGTGCTTACACTGGCCATCCTGATCGCCGGCATGATTGTGATGAGAACCCTGGAGAGCGGCGCTCTGGTCACCCTGGATTCGCTGAGGCAGGATCTTGGCCTGGTGCCGAAATAGCGCGAGAGTCGTAAAAACGGCGGTCCGCATTGCATATCGCTCAAAAAACCTCTAGAATTTCGAACTTGGCACTACCGAACTGATAAATCGCCGGAATCGGCGATGCGAGGCCGCAACGGGCGGCCATTTAGCAGGGAGAAGTCATGAGTCAGGTCATCGAATTAATTGAAAAGCAGCAGCTACGCGAAATCCCCCAGTTCAAGGCCGGGGATACCGTAAAGGTCCACTTCCAGGTCATCGAGGGAACCCGGAGCCGTATCCAGGTTTTCCAGGGCATCGTGATCAAGCGCCAGGGCGAAGGCTCACGCGAGACTTTCACCGTCCGCAAGCATTCCTTCGGTGTCGGTGTCGAGCGTACGTTCCCGGTACATTCCCCGAAGATCGACAAGATCGAGGTCATGAGCATCGGCGCTGTCCGCCGGGCCAAGCTGTATTACCTGCGCGGCAAGGTAGGCAAGAAAGCCAAGGTCCGGGAAAAGCAGCGCTAGGCATCGGGGCAGGCTGATGCCTCGCAGCACCGTCCGCAGCACCCTCGAAGTCATCGGGATCCTTTTAGGCGCGATCATCGCCGCCTGGGTCATTCAGGCATTCCTCATCAAACCGTTCCAGATTCCCTCGGAGTCGATGGTCCCTACGATAAATCCAGGCGACCGCATCCTTATAAATCGGCTCGCATATCGATATGGAGACGTCAAGCGCGGGGACATCATCGTCTTCAAGGCGCCAAGCGACCCGGATACCGATTTTGT
>JAUSDE010000039.1 GCA_030650885.1 Thermoleophilia bacterium | reverse complement strand
ATCAAACCGTCTCTCTAGCGGAAAAAACCCGGCATTACACTACCGCATGGCTCCCTGCCCATGGCGATAAAGTGGAGCTACCTGAACCAGTTTCAATTGTATACCACGGAAGGTCATTGGCAAACTCGCTGGAGCATGCGGCGCTGATTCACCTTAAGCATGGTGATTGCCACGAAATAGGTACTCTTATCAGGAGATTGAGAATACCAATTAAGGGTATTCCCGTATAGGAAGTACAGTCATAAAAGGAAATAATACTGATTATATCGCGTATCAAGGATCACAGGCCGATACATTGCTGTTCCAATGGTGATGCATCTTATTGAAGGGGGCCCATGTGAAGACTTATCGCAATGCAGCTTCCAAAACTGGTCGTTTTGTTTTTTACCTTGCTTTGATGGCAGGCGGAGCGATATTCGGGGCAATGTCCGGCGTCTTCGTGGAAACAGCCGAAGCAGCGGATGAGAAACACATCCTCAACGATTCCACCGGTGGCGATTGTAGCCAGATAGGTATCTGGAGCGCCCAGGAGCTGACCTGCACTGTGACAACCGATACGCTTTACGAGATCTACATCGACAGCGATGGAATCACTTTAGACGGCAACGGCCATACACTCACCGGCGCCGGGGTACACGAAAACAATGACGCCATAACCGTCACAGGCAGAACTGGCGTTACTGTCAAGAATTTCATCCTCCAGCATTTCAACTATGGCATCCATCTGATCAGCTCCCATAACAGCACCGTGACGAACAACATATCAACCGCCAACGAGGCCGCCGGGATCTCACTCAGCCATGCCACCGGCAATACGATAACCGGCAATACGATCAGCAACGTAAACTCCGACACCGGCATCTGTATCGGGTATGCCAGTTCCAATAACCACCTTTCTGCTAACACGATCACCGATGCGGATCGCGGCATCTACCTACACGACCTGAGCAACAGCAACACCATCACCGAGAACACGATGAGCCGCAATCTTAATGCTCTGACCCTGTATGACTCTGACAGCTACAACACGATCACCGGGAATATCCTTACCGGGAACGCCACGGCCGTCCATCTGCACAGGAGCAGCAACTACAACATCCTGAGCGGCAATACCATTTCCGACAACGACAGTGGCCTTTATATGAGCGATGGGGCCAGCTTCAACCAGGTGTACCAGAACAACTTCATCAACAACAGCAATCAGGCGCTTGTTTCAGGCGGTAGCGGCAATGAATTCCATCTTCCCTTCCCTGCCGGAGGAAACTACTGGAGCGATTACGATACTCCGGACGAAAGCTGTAATGACCTGGATTCTGACGGCAACTGCGACTCTCCCCGTTTCTTCAACGGCGGTCAGGACGATCTACCTGCCATCAACCAGAACGCATGGGTATGCACGACGCCCGTACTGAGTCTTGATCTTCCTGGTGCGGCTTATTGGGATAATTTTGCCGATTTCCAGAACCAGCAGCTCTCAATCGACTGGAGGATCACCAATAACGGGGGCGTCGTGGTACGGGGCCTGGATCTTATAGCCAACTATCACAGCGGCGGCGTGGTGACGACCAGCCAGCTGCCGATCAGCATCGGCAACCTCGCGGCGAACGGCGGTTCGAAAACCGTCACGGTCAAATCCCATGTTCCTGTTGGTCTGGGTTCCTTCCGCAGTACGGTATTCATTGAAGCGGAGGACAGCTGCGGCACGAGCTACTACTTCCCTGGGCGTCCGCCGGAGGTTTAACCCCTAGGCTTTCATCCAGGTAGGCTTCTTTCCACTCCTCATTATGCGATTCCTTATCCGCCGCGTCGTGTGCCAGACCTTGAAGGCCGCGGGATGTTTCTCGAGGAAATACATCAGAGGCCACAGCCGCTTGCTGTGCGTGGCGAAGGCCAGCATCAATTCGCGCAGCCGGATCAGGTAATCGCTCGGCAATCCCGGCTGTTTCAGCACTGAACCTTTCCAGATCTGAGTCAGGCGTTCGTGGTCCTTCTCGATCAAACCTTCCTCGATGCAGTAATCGTAGAACGGCGTGCCCTCGAAGGGATAAAAGATTGTTATCTGGAAGATATCCGGCTTAAGCAGGTGGATGAGTTCCAGAGTGTCCTGTATCAGGGCGCGGGTCTCTTTCGGCAAGCCGATCATGACAAAGGCAAAAGTCTTGACGTCATATTTCTTGGCAAGCGCCACCGCGTTGATTACTTCCTGCTGCTTGGTCCTGCGGTTCAGCATCTCACGTCGATACTGCTCGTTGCCGGATTCGAGCCCGAAAGACACGGCGCGTGCTCCGGCGCCGGCAAGCAGGCGCATCATCTCATCGCTCACGGTCTCAGGCCTGGTGCTGAAAGAAAACGGCAGGTTGATCTCATTGTACATTTCGCAGAACTCCCGAAGGCGATTGCGATTGAGGATGAAAGTCTCGTCGACGAAACGAACATAGTCGATGTTCTTGTCTGCTATGAACTTCTCCACCTCTGCGATGATCCGTTTGGCCGATTTCTCGCGATGGTATTTGCCCTTGCCCTTATAAAGTTTCTGCATTACCGGAGTCAGGCAGTACGGGCAGGAATAAGGACAGCCGCGTGAGGTCTCCAGGTCGCCGAAGATCTTGGCTTCGGGGCTGAACACCTGCTGATAATGCTCGAGGAAGTGGCGCTCGTCCCAGATGTCCCAGCGCGGCATCGCCAGGGCGTCCATATCCTGGATCAGCGGGCGTACATCGTTACGGTAGATCTGGCCGTCCTGCTTGATCCAGAGGTTGGGCATGTCAGTCAGGCTGACGCCGCCCTCGATTCGCTCGATGAGATCGATGATAGTCTCTTCGCCCTCACCGCGAACCAGCATATCCACGCGTTCGTCAGCGATGACCTCCTCGGGAGCGATGGTGGGGTGCGGCCCGCCGACGATAACCGGCACACCGGGATCGGCCATGCGCAGCATCGTCTGGGCCGTCTCCCATTCGGTGCTGCGGCAGGAGACCCCCACAAGGTCTGGCTTATATTCATCGAGAGTATGGCGATAGGCGCCCGCTACCTCGTGGTCCTCCAGGAAAGTTATGTCGAGAATCCGACAATCGTGGCCTTCCCGTTCGAGGGTGCCGGCCAGCGAGCTCAACCCCACCTGGGGAGAACGGGCCCGTGCGATATTCGGATATAGGAACAGTATCTTCATGCGCTATCACCTTTTGATGGAAAAATTATATCAGGGTTACGTCGGTGTCGTATTCCGTATCCAGCTGAGGCGAAGTCTTTTGCCATCCCCATTCTCGCCCGCGATCTAACCGGCATCACCATCGATGAAGGTGCGGTTCCAGAGTTCGAAGATGAGCAGCATCCAGACCTGCCAGACGCCGACTCCTGTCTTCTCGTGACGGTCCACAAAGGCGCCCAGGTTGGCCTCGTCAAAATAGCCGCGGCTCAGGGCCCGCTCGGAGAAGATGATATCCCGGGCCGTGCGCCTCAGATGCCCCTGGAGCCAGGGAGTCACCGGCGCGGCGAAGCCCGACTTGTCACGGTATACCGTGTCGTGCCTCAGGATGCCCTCCCCCATCTTCTTGAGGATGTACTTGGACTCGGTACCTCGCAGCACCGCGTCGTCGGAGCATCTTGCCGCAAACTCGACGAAATGGTGGTCGAGGAATGGCGTGCGGGCCTCGATGCCGAAAGCGGCGCAGGTTCTGTCCAGGATGCGCAGCATGTTGGGCATCATGTTCTTCATGTCCAGATACATCATCCGGTCGATGACCGTGCTGGCCGGCGCGTTCTCGTAACCGTTGAGATATCGCTGTTCCGTGGTATAACCACCCAGCTCGGACCTGAGCTTCGCCGAGAAAAGTTTCTGCTTCTCCTGGGGAGTGAATGTGCTGGCGATCTTCAGCGCCCGCTGAGCCGGCGTCTGAAAGACGTTGAAGAACATGCCCTTGAGCGGCCCCGCCCCGAAGAAATCGAGGGTGTCGCTCACGCAGCGATACGCTGCCACAGGATTGGCGTGGCGCAGGGCCTTGCCGAAACGGTCACGTATGTCGGCCAGGATGTAGCGGTTATAGCCCGCCAGCAGCTCGTTGCTGCCCTGGCCACCCAGGATCACTTTCACGTGCTCACTGGTGAATTCGTTGAGTATATAAAAAGAATGGATGCCCGGGCTCACCGTCGGCTCATCAACATGCCAGATCACCTTCATCATGGTATCCATGAAAGTGTCGGTCGGTGGGAAGATCTCGACTTCCTCGTGGCGCACATTTGCCTTCTCGGCAGCTCTGCGGGCGAAGTTGCGCTCGTCGTATAGCTCTTCGCGGAATCCCGCTGACAGGGTGATCAGCCGGTCGCGGTCGATCTCCGCCGCCAGCGAGGTTATGAAACTCGAGTCGATGCCACCGCTGAGATGGATGCCCAGCGGTTTCACGTCGTCCACTTCCAGCTCTACCGCTTTCGTCAGGATATCGAGGCCTTCGGCGGCCAGCTTTGCCTCATCCCATGGATGATCGGGCACAAAGTCCATGTCCCAGTAGCGGATCAGACGGGGCCCGTTGCTGTCGACCGCATAGATGCACCCGGGCGGCACAGCCATGATGCCATCGAACATGGTCTCGTCGTCAAATATGTATGAAAGGCCGAAGAAATCGCTCATGGCCCGGAAGTTGACCTTCCGGCCTACCGCCGGATCAGCGAGGATCGCCTTGATCTCGGAACCGAAGAGCAGCCCTGCCGGAGCATGGGAATAATAAAGCGGCTTGACGCCGATGCGGTCGCGGGCCAGCACCATCCTGCCTTTGCGGGAGTCCCAGAGGGCCAGCCCGTACATGCCGTTGACGTCGTCGAGGAAGCGGTCGCCATCCTCCTGATAAAGGTGGATGAGCACCTCACAGTCGCTCGGCCCGGAAAAACGATGGCCCTTCGACTCAAGCCGGGAGCGCAGTTCGGCGTAATTATAGACGCGACCGTCGCAGACCATGGTTATATCGCCGTCCTCGCTGCGAAGCGGCTGCGGCACCGAGACCGGCGCCGGGATCTGCAGGAAGCAGAACTCGAGCCCGACGGCTCCGTCGATGAACTGCCACCGGCCATCCGGCCCTCGGTGTGCTATGGCGTCGGCCATGCGCGTAAGCTCCGCTTCGGCAATCTTTCCGCCCGCGGGCTTGAAAATACCGGCTATCCCACTCACGCGCCGGCTCCTGTATGGCAATTAAAATATGATGTTGCCTTATGGAAATCCGTTTTGATTCTCCATTTGTTTCGCAGCCGCACGGCCGTTGTCAACGCGCGCCCCACGTCATAAACTGTCGTTGTCACGGCAGCGCGCGTACCAGGCGGTCTTTGTCTCATGAAAAATTGTACACTAAAAACCGGACCGGCACAGGCTTAGGCACCGGTTCGTGAAGGTCTGGCCCCATAGCCTTACGCAGGTCGCACCCATAATCTCACGCAGGTCTCAAGCTGGATTATCGGGACCCTCGCCGTCGGCGTAGATCCGGCACCACATCTCAAAAGTCACCATTGACCAGACGCGCCAGATATCCTTTTTCTTCTCCAGGGCCCGGGTTATGACCTTGTCCACGTAGCGGCGGTCGAAATAGCCGCGTTCCGCAGCCGGGCCATCGAGCAGAAAACCTCGCACCTCGCCGCCGAGCGCTCCCATGAACCAGCTGTCGATCGGCGCTGAGAAACCCTGCTTGCGCCGGGTGATGATGCTCTCAGGAACCTTGCCGCGGGCGGCTTCCTTTAGGATCAGCTTTGGCTCGTCGCCGCTGACTTTGAGCGACGAGGGTATCGAGGCGGCCAGCTCCACCAGGCGGTAATCGAGGAAAGGAACGCGCGACTCGATCGAGTGGGCCATGCTCATGCGGTCCTCGGTCCTGAGGATGCTGGGCAGCATGTTATGAAAATCGTTGTAGAGCATGTTGTCGATCAGGTCCGGCGAGTCGCACCCGGAGAGTGAATCATAAAAGACCCCCATGGGGTCGTAACCGGCGACTTTATCCTTCAGCTCATCGGTGAACAGCCCCGGCAGGCGTCGCGGATGGAACCCGCTGACGATCTCGTAGATGCGGCGTCCGTCGCCGGCGTTCAGCCTCCGGAGGCCGTTCTTGAGCCCGCCCAACCCATAGCGCCGCCGGTACTCGGAGAGCAGGCCTGCAAGCCGCACCATCCTGCCGCGGTGAAACGCGTCGGACAAGTCCGCCTCCAGCAGCGCCATGCGATAACGGGGATAACCGCCGAAGAGCTCGTCGCTTCCCTGGCCCCCCAGTACAACCTTCACGGAATCCGCCACCAGGCCGCAGAGGAAATAATAGGGATAGACCCCGGGGCTGAGTGTGGGTTCATCCATATGCCAGATGATCTTCCTCAGGTTTCCCATGAAATTGCCGGGGCCGACCTCCACTTCGTGATGGCGCGAGCGGATGCTGGCCGCCATCTCCCGTGCGTAGGCGCGCTCGTCGACTTTCTCCTCGCCGATGAATCCGGCGGAGAATGTGTTGAGACCGGTGATGTAATCGTCGGCGATGGCGGATACCACGCTGGAATCGAGACCGCCGCTGAGATAAGTGCCCACTGGCACGTCACTGACAAGGTGGCTTTTGACAGCATCGGTGAGCAGGCCGGAGACGGCATCTGTCAGGTCATCACCAGCCAGCTTCGTCTTGGTCGCATAAGAAGGCTGCCAGTACCGGGTCGTCCGCGGTTGGCCGCTGGTATCCCAGATGAGCACGTGCGCCGGCAACAGTTCGCTTATTCCCTCGAAAGCGGTGCGGCCCTCCTGGATGACGCTGAGGGCGAAGAAGTCTACCAGTGAACGCGGGTCGGGGCTGACAAGGCGAGTAGCCGTCTGCACCAGCGCCTTGGCTTCTGACGCGAAGCGCACGGCTGTGCCGTCGAAACTGTAATACAGGGGCTTTATTCCGGCCCTGTCGCGTGCCAGCAGGAGCTGCTGTTTATTCTCATCGAAGAGGGCGAAAGCGAACATGCCGTTCAGTTTCTCGACACAGGCCGGCCCTTCTTCCTCATAAAGATGGATGAGGACCTCTGTATCGCAACGGGTCTGAAAAGTGTGCCCCTTGGCAAGCAGCTCCTCGCGCAGGGGCATAAAGTTGTAGATCTCGCCGTTATAAGCCAGCCAGACAGTGCCGTCCTCGTTACCCATCGGCTGATGGCCGTGGGCAAGATCGATGATCGAGAGGCGCCGGTGGGCGAACACATAACGCTCGCCCCGGCGGATGCCCTCGTCATCCGGGCCGCGATGGCGGATGATCTCCCCCATCTTCTGCACCTGGACGGCGTCGCCGTCGCCGACCCCACCCTTCCTGGCTATTCCTGCGATGCCACACATAGACTCAATACTCTCCCTGTTCCAGGTTGTAGCGGATAAATCTGAAGCGGAAATATCTTATCAGAGGAAGGGTGTATCCGGTTCAAGGTCTGGCCCATGCATGTACAACAAACATGTGTCGTAGCCCCGGCTACCGCCGTTCGAGGAACCGGATGAACAATGTAGATGCAGTATATGCCGTGAGGCCGGCAGCCAGGGTAGCGGCGGTTCCCAGAGGCCTTGCCGCCAGGGCTGCTGCGGCCATCATCACGCCTCCGACCAACGGCATGGAGAAAGTCTTGACCAGCGCGTTGCGCGGCGCCAGCATGTGCCTTACCAGCAGCCAGTGCATCCGGACTTCCCAGAGAGCCGTGGTTATGACCATGGCTGCGGCGGCGCCGAGAGTGCCAAAAAAAGGTATGAGCGCGAAGTCCATCGCTACGATCATGACCGCGGCCATCACCGATGTGTTTGCTCCCGTCTTCTCACGATCACAGACTGTCAGGGAATTGAAGCTCATACTGACCATCATCAGAGGTGGAATGGTCCAGATGAGTATCTGCAGAGTCGGAATCGAATCCGCGTAGGCTTCGCCCATCAGCCTGTCGATAACCGGCCCGGCCAGTACAGTTGTGGCAAAGGCGATTGCGACACCGGCCACACCAGTGGCCCGGTACCAGTACCAGCTGGTGAGCCGCGCCTCCTCAGGGTCGTCCCGAAAACCGGCCGTGAGGCTGGGCAGCAGAGCGCGGCTCAGCACGATGGGGAACCACATGAAAAAAGAGAAGAACGAATACGCGGCTCCATAGATCCCCACCTCGGTGTCGCCCTTGAGGATTTCCAGGATTATGGTATCGGCACGGAAATATACCAGCGCCGAGATGGCGGTGGCGGCGAAGGGCAGAGTGCCTATGGCGATCTTCCGGACATCATAGCGGTTGAAACGGAATGAGAAGGGGGTCACTTTGACCGCTGCGTAGACCATCCGCAGCACGGACTCCAGAACCATGCTTGCCACGAAAGCCCACATGACCGCGACTACTGACCATCCCATCCCCAGCGCGGCGAAACCCGCGGCCAGGTAGATCAGGCGTCCGGCAACGGAAAATATCGCGGAAGCAGCAAATTGCTTTGTCGCAGTGAAGATGGTCTCGCTGGTGTAGATGAAAGCCGAGATGACCACAGCCAGCAAGCCCAGGAGCAGCACCTGCATCTTGGGTGAAGACGGGTCTGCGATCAGGACCACGACCAGCCCCAGCAGAGCCAGCACGACGGATGTGAAAAGCTGCAGGGTGAGCAGGATGCCGGCGAAACGCGCCTGGTCCTGCTGCTCCCGCACCATGACCCTGGTGCCATAGCGGGAAAGGCCGAAATCGCTCAGTGACGAGACCATCTCCACCGTGGCCATCACAAAGGTGAAGACACCGAAAAGCGACGGGCCGAGGCTGGCGGCCACGTAGATGAGGAAGGGCACTGAGACCAGGCGGACGAACAGCTTGGCTATCATCAGGTACCCGGAATGTTTGAGGACTTCCCTTCGACTGACCAATTCGATAATCAGCGTAACCTGTTTAGGAATCTGTGGCAACTGGGAACAACCTTAAATACACCGTAAACCGCGAATCCCACGAGGTTGAAACCATGGATTACCAGGAACTGGAAGAAGCGATCAGGGCCGACGCCGCGAAGACGGCCAAAGAGGACCGCAAGTGGACGGCTGTGGATGTCTCGCGCCGCCTGGAGCAGATCGCGGATGAAATGGCTAAGATCAGGCTTGAGCACCAGGGTGGGATCGACGCTTCGATGGGCAAACGCTCGGGGATCAAAGTCGAGATCTAGGCCACCCGCTCAAGCGCACGCGATGGTGAAAAAGCTATCTCGAAGAGAGGAACGCGTCCCAGGTCCCGTTGCCGTCTCCGGTCACCAGGTTCGAGGCCAGAGAGACATACGCGATGTAAGTACCGTTCTGCGAAATGACCGGATAATCACTGTTGCCGATTGATTG
>JAUSDE010000033.1 GCA_030650885.1 Thermoleophilia bacterium | reverse complement strand
TCCAGGGGCACAGGATCGAGGTGGCCACTCCGGCGGGCAAGGTAAGCGGTATCGCCATGGGTATCGACGCGGAAGGGCGGCTGCTGGTACGGGAACCCGCTGGTGGGACCATCGCCCTTTTCAGCGGTGAAGCCACCCTTTCGGGTGCAGGCACAATACTTTAAAGAGCTCTGGGGCATATGTATGTAAACGTCTTATCGCAAACCAGTTGACAATCATTGCCCGGTAATATAAATTCTTCCAGCCGGATCACAACTGCCGGCAATTAAATCGAACGCGACTGAGGAGTACGGATGAGCAAGCTGATGTTGCGTGACCTGATAGCAGTCGCATTCTTTGCCGCCCTGATTACCGTCGGCGCCTGGATCTCGTTTCCGCTGCCGTTCAGCCCCGTACCCATTGTACTTGCAAATCTTTTCGTAGTCCTGTCCGGAGCTATTCTCGGAAAATGGCTCGGTCCACTCAGTGTGGTGGTATATCTGCTGATGGGGCTCGCGGGCATACCGGTTTTCGCTAATCACATGGCAGGTCCATCGGTGATCGCCGGGCCAACCGGAGGCTATCTGATCGGCTACGTGCTGGCCTCTTTTGTCACCGGCCTTCTGGTAGAGTATCTGCCGCATTTTTCCGGCTCGAAAATGGCTGAAACAGTACGTTTCGCCTTCAGTCTGAGCGCGGGAGGGCTTGTCATCTATCTTACTGGAATTCCGTGGCTGGCCAGGGTTGCTGGCATGGACCTCCAGACCGCACTGGTAAAGGGTTTTTATCCCTACTTGCCAGGCGATGCGGTAAAGATTATAGTTGGGACAATGCTGTGTATAAGTCTTATGGCACAGCTGCCACACATTTGGAAATGGCCGGCTGGCGACATCGCCGTGCGGCAAGCTGCGGCGGAGGACGCCAAGGCGGGGTAGATTGTTGAGGTAGATATATTGGGGGGCATCAGGCTTAGGGCGCACCACCTCCTGTGCATTCATGGATTCAGGGGACAGGGATACTCACCGCTGTTCGTCGCAAACATGGCTCGTCTCGTCCACCGGCTGGAAAAATCACCGGAGACTTCGATTCAGGTTGTAAATGGACCGGATGACGTCTGTTCCGCGTGTCCTCACATGGATGAAGGAACGTGCAACCGCCCGGACCAGCGCGTCGACGAACTGGACCAGAGGGTCAGGGCGAAGCTTGGTTTTGAAGAAGGTTACTCCGCCGAATGGGCATCCATTCTCGTTATAATTCGTGATAGAATTGACCCGTTCCGGCTCGAGGACGTCTGCAACGGCTGCCGCTGGCTGGATCTGGATTATTGCACCAACGGCCTTGCCGGCCTCGCGGACGTTCCAGCCGCAGAAGAATAGCAGCCTCCGCAGTCGCCGGCTTAAAGCGGCGCTTCCGATCCTCACCGACCAGATCTCACCATGACCGCATTTCTGCTTGCCATCGATATCGGCAATACCCATACCGTCGCAGGGCTTTATGCCGGCGAACGGCTTGAGGAACACTGGCGCGTTGCCACGGATTCGCACGACACCGCCGATCAGCTGGCGGCCATGCTCTCCTCACTTCTATTACTCAGGGGTTACGAGTTCAGCGATGTTGGCCTGCTGATCGTATCTTCCGTTGTGCCCTCGCTTGTGGGGCAGTACCAGGCTGTGGCCCGGGATTACCTGGAGACCGAAGCGCTGGTCGTGGGCCCGGGGCTCAGAACCGGCCTGCCCGTACTGACCAATAACCCCCATGAAGTCGGGGCGGATCGCATAGTCAACGCGGTAGCCGCATTGGAGATACTGGGAAGTCCGTGCGTAGTGGTGGATTTTGGCACGGCGACTACTTTTTGCGCCATATCCGCCGCTGGTGAATATCTTGGCGGCGCCATCGCTCCCGGGGTCGAGGTTTCGCTGGAGGCGCTGACATCACGTGCAGCGCGCCTGTCCCGAGTCGACCTGGGCGAGCCGGAAGGGGTTATCGGCAAGACGACAGCCGACTCATTGCGTTCCGGGGTAGTTCTGGGATTCGCTGGCCTTGTTGACGGTATCGTCAAGCGAATGCAGCGGGAGCTGGGTGGAGACGCAGGCGCCGAATCAGTGGCTACCATCGCCACCGGAGGTTTTGCCGAACTGGTGGTACCGCATACTGAAACCCTGGACAGGGTGGACCCTTTATTGACGCTCAAGGGTTTAAAACTGGTCCATGAGAGGAACGAAAGAAATTAATTCCCTTTGTATTCAGGAAACCCCGGCTCGAGCCGATTTTAAACAGCGCTTCCCCCATGAACTACCAGGAGCAGACCCATGAATCCCGATGTAAAGATCTCGGAGTCCAAAACGGATACGACTGAAGACAAGCCCAGGCCTTTCACCATCGCCCACTTCTCCGACATGCATGCGGGTTCGCAGTATTTCGTGCCGAACCTGATGGACCGGGCTGTCATCGAGCTCAACGAGCTCAAACCCAATGTCGTGGTCGTCACCGGCGACCTTACAAACGAGGGTTTCAAACAGGAGTATCTGCAGGCGAAAAGTTACCTGGACAAGATCCAGTGTGAAAATCTGCTGCTCGTACCGGGCAATCACGACGCCCGCAACGTCGGCTACGTTCATTTCGAAGAGATGTTCGAATCACGCCAGGCTGTCTGCCATCGCGACGGTATCAGTATCGTCGGCGTGGATTCTTCCGAGCCGGACCTCGATCATGGGACCATCGGACGCCATCGCTACACGTGGATCAAGGAGCAGTTCGTCACACCCGCCAAATTCCGGATCTTTTTTCTGCATCACCATCTGCTGCCGATTCCCGGCACCGGACGCGAGCGCAATATGGTCTACGATGCCGGTGACACACTAGAGGTGCTCCAGGACTGCAACGTCAACCTGGTTCTGAGCGGCCATAAGCATGTGCCTTATGCCTGGCGCCTGGAGAACATCTTCACAGTCAACGCGGGCACGGTCTGCACCCTGAGGCTTCGCGGAAAGGTGCGGCCGTGCTATAACGTCATCGAGATCGATGAAGACGAGGTGACCATCTGGCGGAAATATCCATTCCATGATGCCGACCAGATCATCAAGTTCAATCCCTCGACCGTGGCTTTCGAAAAATCGGCGCGACCGATGAGGGAGGGCAGTTGAAGCGAGCCATCGCCCTTATCGATGGAGAACACTACCCTAACGTTGTCAGAGAGGCGCTGGATGAGGTCTCCCGGCGGTTCGACCTGCGCGCTGCCGTCTTCCTGGGAGGAACCGAGAAGATAGATACCTCGCTGGCCGGCGATGCCGAACAGAACGAGTACGGTGTGCCCGTGTTTCTGCATGAGGATGTTCAGGAAGCTTTCAACCTCGCCATCAGCGAACACCGGCCACAGGTGGTTATTGACTTGAGCGACGAGCCGGTGCTAGGATACAAAGAGCGGTTCCGGTTCGCCAGCTATGCGCTCGCAGCCGGAGCTGAATATCAGGGCGCAGACTTTATTCTTTCTCCCCCGTCTTTCCATACACTTTCCGAGAAGCCCGCTATTTCCATCATTGGTACTGGAAAGCGAATAGGCAAGACTGCTGTAAGTGGCTATGTAGCCCGGGAATTATCCGAAGTTTTCAGGCAGAAGGGGAAGAAAGACGGCATCGTAGTGGTCGCCATGGGCAGGGGAGGTCCACCTGACCCGGAGGTCATCGCCGGTAGCGAGAGCCGTATCGGCGCCGCTGAACTCCTGGCCTACAGCCGCCAGGGAAAACACGCCGCTTCAGACTATTTCGAGGATGCGGTGCTCAGCGAAGTGACGACCGTCGGTTGCCGCCGCTGCGGTGGGGGTCTGGCGGGAGCTCCATTTGTTTCCAATGTGGTCGAGGGCGCCGCGGTGGCGGAGACGCTGCCGGCGGACCTGCTGATATTCGAGGGTAGCGGAGCCGCGCTTCCTCCCATCAAGGTCAACCGGGCAATCTGTATCGCCGGAGCCGACCAGCCATACGAGTATCTGCTGGGATATCTGGGTACATATCGGATGCTGATCTCCGATCTGGTGATTCTTACGATGTGCGAGGAGCCGCTGGCAAGCCCGGAGAAAGTCGAAAGCATCGTCGCCGGCATCAAGGCATTGAAACCGGAGATAGAGGTGGTGCCGACAGTCCTCAGGCCCAAACCGGCCGGCGATATCAGCGGCAGGCGTGTGGCCTATTTCACCACGGCGCGTGGTCCGGTTGTGGACCATATAACAGATTTTATAGCCAGCAGGTACGGTTGCACGGTCGATTTTGTGTCCACTGAGCTGGCTGACAGAAAGAAGTTGCGCGCCGACCTTGAAGGGCTTAAGGAAGGCGATGTGGATCTCTTCCTCACCGAGATCAAGGCCGCGGCGATAGACGTGGTCACCGAGGAAGCAGACGGGCGCGGCATGGAAGTCGTTTTTTGCGATAACGTGCCTGTTGAGGTTGATGGCCGGGAAAGGCTCGCAGGACTGCTCGCCGGCCTCGCGGATCAGGCGATACAGGAATTCGGGATGACGCATGGCGAATGAACGCAGGGAACATCCGGATCTCCAGATCGTCGACAAGGAATACGGTATTCCGTATTCCAAGGGGCTGATGGCCCAGTCGCTTATGGCAACCGGCCTGCCTCCGGAGCGCTCGTACCACATAGCGCAGGAGATCGAACAGCATCTGGTCGATAGCGGCGAATCGAATATAACGCTTGCCAGGTTGAGGGAGATCGCTCAGCAGGTCCTGGGCGAGGAAGAAGGACAGAAGTTTACGGAACGTTACCGCCGCTGGCGGCAGCTGGGAGAGCTGGAGAAACCGATCATTATCCTGATCGGAGGTGCAACCGGGGTCGGCAAGAGCACTCTGGCCACACAGGTCGCGCACCGGCTAGGCATTACGCGGCTCACGTCGTCAGACCTGATCCGCCAGGTTATGAGGGCTTTTTTCTCGGCGGAGCTTATGCCGGAGATACATTACTCGTCGTTCGATGCGGGGAAAGTGGTCAAGGCGGCGGAGACCAAAGGCGCCGATCGGGATATCACCGGTTATGTGGAGCAGGTGGAGAAGGTATGCGTGGGCGTCAATGCCATCATCACGCGGGCCATCAACGAGGGAACGCCCATGATCGTCGAGGGCGCCCACCTGGTTCCGGGCTTCCTCAAGGAAGATCTCTGGGAGAACGCAGTGGTCATCCAGATGGTGCTGGTAGTGGACGACATCGATCGCCACACCGGCCACTTCTATGTGCGTGACCAGGAAACCGGCGGCGTCAGGTCCCTGGAAAAATATTTGGAAAGCATGGACAAGATCCGGCGGGTCCAGGAATACCTGGTGCAGGCGGCCAGGAAGGCCAAAGTGCCGGTTATCGACAACCAGAACATAGATGACGCGGTCAAAACGGTGATGGGAATCGTCCTCGACACCGTGGATTCATACCAGAAAGCATCAAACCTGAAATAGGAGCGACGGATGGAACTGTATATCGATACCGCCAACATCGAAGACATCAGGGAAATCGCCCACTGGGGCATCCTGTCGGGAGCAACCACAAATCCGACACTGCTGTCGCGCGAGAGCGGCGACTATGACCAGATCATCTGTGAGATCTGCGACCTCGTTGGCGGCCCGGTCAGCGCTGAGGTCATGTCCGATGATGCCGAAGGCATGGTCGAGGAAGCTAAACGCCTCGTCGGCCTGCACGAAAACGTCGTAATCAAGGTGCCGATGCTTCCGGAGGGCCTGAGGGCCGCCCGGGAGCTGTCGAAGCTCGAGATCAAGACCAACGTCACGCTGGTGTTTTCCGCCAACCAGGCTTTGCTGGCGGCCCGGGCTGGAGCCACATATGTGAGCCCCTTCGTTGGCAGGCTGGATGACATCGGCCACGATTCCAATGCAGTTCTTACGGAAATCGTCGAGGTCTTTTCAGTCAATGAATTTTCTACTAAAGTAATAGCTGCCAGTATCCGAAACCCTATGCACGTTACCCAGGCAGCTCTTCTCGGGTGTGACATCGCGACTATTCCTCCAGCAATCTTCCGTAGCATGGTCAAGCACCCGTTGACAGACAAGGGCATAGCCAGTTTTAAGAAGGACTGGGAAGACGCCCAGTCCCGGGCGTAGGAGGCAGGAATCAATCCAGGTCAAAAGCCAGGGCGGCAACGCCGGAAGCTGTGAATGCATATCAGAATTAAATCCCACAGAAGGAAATGACAAAGTGACACCATCATGGAAATAGTCGAAAACCAGGAAAAGGAAAGCAAGGCGAAGGATGCGGGAGAAGAAAGTGAATCCAATGGGTCAAAAAGCATGAAAGAGGAAAAACAGGCGAAGGCAGCTGCCGTGCCCCCCAAGGATGACCGGGCGGCCGAGAAGGACGACAACGTCAAGGTGCGAACCGGCACTCTTGATCTTCTGCCTGACGGCTTTGGTTTTTTACGTACTCGTGGTTATGTCCAGAGTGATAACGATATCTACGTTTCGCTCTCGCAGATCAGGCGATTCAGCCTGCGCCGCGGCGATGAGGTTACCGGACAGGTCCGGGAGCCCAAGGACAGCGAGAAGTATAACGCCCTCCTTAAGATTGAGGCTGTAAACGGCCTCAATCCCGATGAAGCCCGCAACCGGCCCAATTTCGACCGCCTTACACCGCTTTTTCCCACGGAGCGCCTGCGCCTCGAGACCTCGCCAACTGAGATCGCGACCCGGGTCATAGACCTGGTGGCGCCTATCGGAAAGGGCCAGCGCGGACTTATCGTCTCACCGCCAAAAGCTGGTAAAACAACCATCCTCAAGCAGATGGCCAACAGTATTGTTGAGAATAATCCCGACGTCTATCTGCTGGTCCTTCTCGTGGACGAGCGCCCTGAGGAAGTAACGGACATGCAACGGTCGGTAAAGGGCGAAGTGGTAAGCTCCACATTCGACCAGCCCTCCGACAATCACGTTCAGGTGGCCGAGCTTGTACTCGACAGGGTCAAGCGCCTGGTTGAATCGGGCCGCGACGTCGTAGTCCTGCTCGACAGCATCACCAGGCTGGCCAGAGCCTATAACCTGACGGCGCCGGCAAGTGGCCGCATCCTGTCAGGTGGCGTCGACTCCACAGCCCTGTTCCCCCCGAAAAAGTTCTTCGGCGCGGCTCGTAACGTGGAGGAAGGCGGCTCGCTTACCATTCTCGCAACAGCGCTGGTAGACACCGGCAGCCGCATGGACGAGGTCATCTTTGAGGAATTCAAGGGAACCGGCAACATGGAGCTGCATCTCGACCGCAAACTGGCCGACAAGCGCATTTTCCCCGCCATTGACATCGAGCGTTCAGGAACCCGTAAGGAAGAACTGCTGATGGAGGACGCCGAAGCCATCCAGGTGTGGAAGGTTCGAAACGTCCTGCATGCGCTGGATTCAGGGGCGGCCATCGAGCTCCTGATCTCCAAGCTCCGCGACACCAAGACCAACGATCAGTTTCTCAAGGAGATCGCCAAGAACGCCCGCAGTTAATTTATCCCTGCAATCAGATGGCCGCAAATTGATCGCGGACTGACGAGGGATTTTATTCGAATAAATAAGCCGGGCCCTGTGGCCCGGCTTTTCGACATCGGCGGGGAGCTATATTTATAAGGTCAAGGGTTAGCAACGTATGCCCTGCCGCCACCTCTTCCGCTACCATCATCACCCTGTGTACCACGCTTGGGATGCTCGAAGCAGCTTCGATACAGGCGGCACAGGTAGCAGGCGCGGGCAAGATAGTCGTTTTTTCTTGACAGGTGTATGAAAGTGCTGCGAAATGACCAGGCATCGCAATTGTTCCGGTTCTGATCTGACATCGCATGCCCCCGTTCAATGGACCAGTCCGGCCCCGACCACATGGGCGTGGCCGCTCGCCCTAGAAATCAATAGGAAGGATATGGTCTTTCTGCAGCGCCGTTATAAACTTTTCGGCCTCTTCTTCCATGTTCTTCTTCTGCATGTTGTCCAGCTCTTTCATGATGGACTCGCGGCCGACCCGTGCATTCTTCAAGAGCTCACGGACCGTCTCACGGTCTACCAGAAGCTCGCGTTTACACAGACAGTTCGGGCATAGCATCAGGACTCTCCACTCCATGTCGTTCATCTGGTAGCGCTCCACCGGATAAACCAGGCTGGACCTGCAGAGGGGGCAAGTCTGAAGTTCTGTCTTTTTTCTCTGTAACTCAGTCATGATTTCCTCAATCACGCTATCGACGGACTCATTCTCGTCGAAACATACCAGATCGAACACCTGCCCCTGGGCGAGGATGATCCTCTGGATGAAATACTCTTTGCTGTCTTTATCGTGAAGCAATCAGTTAATTTTTCGTTTTTCATTTTCCCATCAAGACTTTACGTCTTTGCCCTAAAAGGATATGCCCTGCAGGTGAAGAGAGACCATAAATACAAGGTTTCTCCGTCCTGCCGTTAGCTTTATCGGCAATGGGTAAAGTTACCTTAACGAAGGTTGAAACAGGTTGTGAGCGGTGTTGAAATGCAGTTTATTAGCGAAGCTGTTTGCGTTAGAAGCACGTACAATAACAACCGGAATGAAGGACCAACTGAGTTGAAGTTTGGCCCGGTAATCTGCCGGGTACCCGCGCCAAGCCGTTTGGTTTAAGACATTCGGCTTTCAGTGGCGCGGGCACCCGGTCTGCGAACCAGGGAGACACAATGTGCCCTGGGAGACGGCCAGCATCCGTATCCGGCCTCCCTGGAAGATTTGATCAAACGTGCCGCGTTTAAGTGAAAATTAAAGGGGCACCGATTTATGGTGCCCCTTTTTGTTATAACTGTCGGCTGCTGGCCTTAAGCGGCCGGCGGCGGCGGAACTACTACGCTGCACTGCCAGGCTGGGCACTCGAAGGTTATGTCCTTCAAGTTGTCGTGCTTAACCAGTTCCGGCTTGGCATAGAGTTCCCGCGTTGTTTCTGTCTTCA
>JAUSDE010000026.1 GCA_030650885.1 Thermoleophilia bacterium | reverse complement strand
CGATGAATCGCAGCCAGCTGTTAGTTGCCGGATCGTAGCGGTAGGTCACATCGACGATGCCCGAATATGGCACCGATATGGAATTGACGACAGGCGCCGGTGTGTCTTCCTTGAACGTCAGCGGCACCAGTGAAGCGGTGACCTCGAAACCGGCCCCCGCGGCCGCGTTACGAATACTGGCAGTGCTGGTCATCAAGTTATGGGGAGCGACACGGTCGTCCGCACGCCAGAAGGCGGCATCATGGAAAGCGTTGTCGTCGATATTAGGTATGGACGAGGTCTCATAGAGTAGTTCGGAAACTCCCTTGCTGGCGCCGGAGTTTGCGAGAATCGCACTATATTCGGGTACGAGTTCGAAGTTGATCAGCCGCGCGCTGCGGACCGGCCCGACCACATCAGCTTCGTGACAGGCAAAGACCGCCGAGAATCGGGTGACTTCACCTTCCGCCATCGCCTCGTAGACGATATCAGCCTTGCTCAGCCCCGCCTGATTGCGCGCCGGCGGAGCGTTATCCACCTGCACCACGATCGGCCGCTTCGAAGCCGCCGCGCGATTTGGCACCTCGGTGCCGTCTAGCGGGCAGTAGTAATGTGGCGGCGGAGGCGGCTTCGGGCCTGTGAAACCGGCAGCGGTTCTCGCCGGATCCGGACCTTGTGAAGAGATATAAAAAGCGAAACCAGCGAAGCCGGCAGCGGCCACGAGAATGATGATAAGGATGATGGCAATCCATCTTCGCGAGGTGCTGGGGTCGGAACTGTACTTGTGCATCGGGGCTGACATACTGACCATCCGAGGTTAGCGGAATGGTTACACAATGTCAAAAACGAGTAAACTGATGGCATGAAGATGCTGCTTCATATTTGCTGCGCACCCTGCTCCACCGCCACCATCGAGGCCTGGCGCCTGGAAGCGGTCGAACTGACCGGCGTCTTCTTCAACCCCAACATCCATCCTTTCGCCGAGCACGAGCGACGTCATGAAACCCTGCTCGCCTACGCCGGCAGCATCGGCCTGCCGCTCATCGGTGAGCCGCTCTATGACATCACCGGTTGGCTCCGGCAGGTCAACGGGCAGGAAAAAAAGGGAGCGCGCTGCCGCATCTGCATCTCCCAGCGGCTGCGCCATACAGCCGAACTCGCCGCAGCTGCGAACCTGGAGGCTTTCAGCACGACGCTGCTCATCAGTCCCTGGCAGGAACATGAGATCATCAGGGAGGAAGGCGAGCGAGCCGCCGCTGATTTCGGCGTCCAGTTCCGCTACCGCGACCTGCGCCCCGAGTACCGGCGCAGCACCGAACTTTCCCGGCAGGCGGAGCTGTACCGCCAGAAATATTGTGGATGCATATACAGCGAAGCCGAAGCGGCAGAGACCCGCTGATGCTCACCAGCGAACTCGATTACCATCTACCGTCCGGGCTGATCGCCCAGAGGCCGGTAGTGCCAAGGGACCACAGCCGCTTATTGATATATAACCGGTCTACTGAGAGCAGGGAACACCGCCGCCTTCCCGATCTTCTCTCCCATCTTAATCCGGGTGACGCACTCGTCTACAACGATTCCCGTGTTCTCAGGGCACGGGTCCATGTCGTCAAACCAACTGGCGGCAAGGTCGAGCTGCTGTTTCTGCAGCGCCGGCGCCCGGGGTTCTGGGAGGCGTTGGTAAGACCGTCGGCCCGGCTCAGGGAAGGGATCACGCTCGGATTGCCATCGGCCGCGGACGATCCGGAACCATCCCACGAAACAGGTGCTTCGCACGAAGACCTGAAGCCCGGTGCAATATTCACGCTGAAGGAGAACCTGGGCAGCGGCCGCTGGCTGGTGAAGAACATGACCATATCCACGACCGAAAGTCTTCTGGAGCAGATCGGCGAGATGCCGCTGCCACCATATATCAGGGAGCGGCCCGATGACCCGGAACGCTACCAGACCGTATATGCCAGCGAGCCAGGCTCGGCGGCTGCGCCCACCGCAGGGCTGCACTTCACTCAGGAGCTGATCGAACGCATCCGGAGCATGGGTGTTTCGCTGCTGCCGCTGACCCTGCATATCGGCCTCGACACTTTCCGCCCCGTCAGCGAGGATGACCTGGGACTTCACGTTATCCACAGCGAGCATTACAATCTGCCGCTGGATTCCTATGAAGAGATCGTTCGTACGAAGGAACGAGGGGGAAAAGTGGTGGCAGTGGGGACAACTGCCGTTCGGGTGATCGAGACGGTTTTTCAGGAACCGCTTGGCCAGCTCGAGGGCGAGACGCGGCTGTTCATAACGCCTGGTTTTGATTTCCGTGTGACCGACGCGCTTCTGACCAACTTCCATCTGCCCAAGTCGACCCTGCTGGCTCTGGTGATGGCCTTTGCCGGTGTTGATGAGATCAGGAGCCTCTATGCCGAGGCCGTACGGGAGAAATACAGGTTCTTCAGTTTCGGCGATGCGATGCTGCTGCTCTAACGGGAAATTCAGCGGCATAAAAAACGCGCCGAAGCGCGTTTTCTAATCATATTTTCCAGGAAGTTCAGAATCCCGTGCCGGTTTTCGGCAGCTCCGATTCGCCGCCAGCGCCCTCCATGCCCGCAACGGCTTCACTGTCCGTCCCACTGGAGACAGCCTCGGCGCCGTTCTGGGGGGCCACCATCTTGATTGTATCCATGCGGATTATCAGAGTCGCTACTTTGCGAACCGGCTCATCCGGGTGTCGTATATTGCGATAAGTGGCGTTCGTGAGCGGAATATAATGGAGTCCCTTGACGTTCAGGATGTCGCTGACCCGTGACTGGTAGCCACCTGGCTTGATATGCATATACCCGTCAATCTCGTAGTCATCCGTGGTCATGAGCACACGAATGGGTTTGGTCTCGAGCCGATTAGTGTTGCCTGTCCCGTAAGAATTCTGGCTGTTATCGCCGATGTCCATACTCTCTCCTGCCTGATCTGGGGATGCCTCCCGGGAAAATGGAGTGGTCTAGTTATTCGGCGACCGCGGGGAGATACCTAAATCCATGTTTCCGGGATAATTATCGGCAATTAGCGGATTTTGACCATACCTGAGGAAGGCCCACGGCACCGCCTGGGTATAAGCCTGCTCGATGGTCAATCCCCTGGCCACTCCCTGCTCGACCATGTACTGCATCATCGCGCCTCGTTGAGCTTCAGGTATCTCGCTGGAAAGTTCGTTTGACCGGCTGGACATTGTGACGATGCGGTTGGCGCCGGTTATCCCGGGACGGTTGAAGCCGCCGGCGAAACAGCTGTCGATGTTGATCCACATGCGGCCGGCGTCGATGCCATCAAGGTAGGCGGCCAGCTCGGCGTCCCAGAACAGGCCCTGGCCTTTCTTGTAATCGAAGTTCATGAAATCAAAGGGGACAAGGGCGTAGGCCTCAGGAACGCCGGGAAGGTTGAGGCCGGCATCCGGAGCGGTCCTCAAGCCGTGTCCGCTGTAGAACACGACCACGTCGGATTCTTCGTCGATGTCCGGATTATCAGCCAGCCAGCCGAAGGCATCGAGGATGTTCTTGCGGTTCGCCTGCGCGTTCTGGAGCAGGATGACGTTCTCTCGGGGAAATCCGAATCTTTCAGTCAGCAGCCGGTACATCGAGCCGGCGTCCTGGTCGGCGTAAGAGATCTCGCCTAACTCGTAGTTGTCGTAGACTATTCCGATGACGATCGCGAATTTTTTCCTCGACGGCTGCTCGATGACGACAGGCTCATCGATGCCCTTGCCGAATCCGGTCTGGGCGATCACTGTGGCCGGCGCTACTGGCTCGTTGGACGCAACCACTCCAGCTAAGCCCAGGAAGACAAACAGCGTGGTAAGAAAACTGAGAACGGTCTTGTTTCTGAAAAACTGCATTCTGATGATTTTACCACGCCCGGCGTCGGGCATCGAGGAAGATAACTTCCGGTTACGATAAGATTGTCAGGAAGCATCGACCGGCGTTGCCAGGTATATGCATACACACGTCACCATTTTTCATGGCGACCAAAGCGCGGGGTTTCATTGTCCGGCCATTTTAATTTCAGAATAGAAGCCTCTGAGGGTGACGCCCGAGCCGGGGTTTTGTCGACTCCACATGGAGATGTTGAGACGCCCTGTTTCATGCCGGTGGGCACCAGGGCGACGGTCAAGACGCTCTCGCCGAGGGACCTGCTGGAGGCCGACGCGGGAATAATCCTTGCCAATGCTTATCACCTGTATTTCCGGCCGGGCGCGGATGTTGTCGCGGCCATGGGCGGCCTTCACAAGTTTATGGGCTGGGACAGGCCGATCCTCACTGATTCCGGCGGTTTCCAGGTATTCAGCCTCGGTGGAGAGGGTGGTACGGCAAAGGTCACTGCCGATGGTGTCAGCTTCAAGTCACATTACGACGGTTCATCGCATTTCTTCACGCCGGAATCCGCTATCAGGCTGCAGGAGGAGCTGGGTGCCGACATCATCATGTGTTTTGACGAGTGCGTGCCGGCCGGCGCCGAGCGTGGTTATCTGGAGGAATCAGTTCGCCGCACCGCTGACTGGGCGGCCCGATGCCATGCCGCCCATACCCGAGAAGATCAGCTGCTCATGGGAATCGTCCAGGGTGGCATCGACCTGGAACTGCGCCGGGAGAGCGTGTCACGCACCCTGGAACTGGATTTCGGCGGTTATGCCATCGGCGGGCTTAGTGTCGGTGAGGAGCGGCCGGCGACCCTGGAGACCATGCAGTTCACGGCGGCGCTGCTGCCCCGGGAACGGCCACGTTATTTCATGGGGCTGGGCGATCCCGCGGGCATCGTTGACGCCATCGCCGCCGGCATAGATATGTTCGATTGTGTGCTGCCCACGCGCGAGGCGCGAAACGCCCGTGCCTACACTTCCGCGGGCCGCCTCAACCTGCGCAACGCCGTCCACACCCGGGACGACAGTCCTCTGGACCCTGAATGCGGCTGTTACTGCTGCCGCACTTTCAGCCGCGCCTATCTGCGCCATCTCCTCACCCAGAAAGAGATCCTGGGCCTGCACCTGCTGTCTCTACACAATGTAACCTTTCTGTTAGACTTGGCACGGCGGGCGCGGAAGGCCATCCTCGAAGGGCGATTCAGCGAATTCCGCGCCGTAGCGCCGGATACTAACTGACTGAAAGGATATTAATGATTGCTTCCATAACGAACCTGTTCTTTATAATCGCCCAGGAGAGCACCGACACCGGCGGCGAGGAGGCTGCAGGTGGAATCGGCAGTTATATGCTCTTCATCTATGTGGCGCTATTTGTCGGAGTCTTCTACTTTCTTCTCATCCGCCCGGGACAGAAACAGCGCAAGCAGCACGATCAACTGGTCAGTTCCCTCAGCAAGGGAGACGAGATCATGACCGCAGGCGGCATCTACGGGACGATTACGAAGGTCATGGATGATCATGTCATGGTCGAGATCTCCGATAAGACCGAGATCAAGCTGTCGCGCAACTCCATTGCCCGGACCGTGAAAGCGGCCGGGGAGGAAGTGGCTGCAGCTGAGGAATAGTAGTCGGGGGTGGATCCGGCGCAGCTGCCAGCGCGGGCCGAATGTCTTTGACAGCCCCATCCTTTTAACCTATGCTTTCGAATGGTGCGGATTTTCCGCGCCAGCTTTATAAGTAAGCCTGACGGAGATTATTTGTCTGACAAACAGAAAAATCTGCTGACACTGGGCATCGTGCTTGTCCTGGTGGCTATTTCCATATTCATAATCTATCCGCCTTCGGAGAAGACGAAGCTGGGACTCGACCTTCAGGGCGGGCTCGAGGTCATCCTCGAAGCCCAGGGCGACGTCACCAGTGAAAAGATGGATCAGGCTGAGATGGTCGTTCGCAACCGCGTCGACAAGCTCGGCGTTTCCGAACCGGCTATCAACCGCCAGGGTGAGAATCAGATATCGGTAGGCCTGGCAGGCGTCACCAACGTGGAAGACGCCATGGCCCTCATCGGCAAGACAGCCCTCCTCGAATTCAAGAAGGTCGACGAGGACCTGACCCAGCAGTTCATCACAGGCACTTTGACTGAAGACAAGATCCCTGCGAACAAGCAGCTACTCTTCCAGACTTCCCGAGATGACAAAGGCGAGATGGTGCGCGGCGAAGACGGTCAGCCCGTGCGTACGCCGGTGATAGTGGACCGCGAGGCGCTGATGACCGGCGAGGCGCTCGACGACGCCAACATCGGCTATGACCAGTTTGGCAAGCCCAAGGTGGACATGTCTTTCACCAGTGAAGGGCAAAAGCAGTTCGCTGATGTGACCGAGAAGCTGGCTACCGCCGGGGCCATAACCGGCAAGACCTCCCTGATGGCGATCGTCCTCGATGACGAGGTCGTGTCCTCACCGACGGTCAAGGAAAAAATCAACAGCACCACTGCTGAGATCACCGGAAACATCCCCCTGAAGGAAGTCGAGAGTGTGGTGCTGGTGCTAAAGACCGGCGCCCTGCCCGTGGAACTCAGCACAGTAGACAAGAACGAGATCAGCGCTACACTTGGCCAGGATTCGCTGAGGCAGGGCCTGATGGCGGGCTTGGTCGGCCTGGTCCTGGTGATGCTCTTCATGCTGGTTTATTACCGTATCCTAGGCATAGTCGCCGATCTGGCGCTTATCATCTATGGGCTGCTCTTCTATGCCGCCCTCACCAATCCATGGTATCCGGCGACGCTTACGCTGCCCGGTATCGCAGGTATGATCCTCACCGTCGGCGTGGCCGCTGACGCCAACGTGGTCATCTTCGAGCGCATCAAGGAAGAGGTCAGGGCCGGCAAGACTATACGGTCGGCGGTCAATTCCGGTTATACCAAGGGTTTCAAGACCATCCTCGATGCCAATGCCGTCACCGTGATCACCGCGGGAGTCATCTTCAGTGTGGCGACCGCCGGGGTCAAGGGCTTTGCTTTGACACTTATGATCGGTGTTGTGATCAGCATGTTCACCGCCGTTCTCGCGACCCGGGCTCTTCTGGCCCTGCTGGCCGATTTCCGCTTTTTCAATAACCCGACGCTGATGGGCATCAAGCCGCCAAAGAAAGAGGAGGCGGCGAAATGATGCATTTCGATTTCATGGCGAGGAAATATATCTGGTTCGCTATCTCGGGCGTGATCATCATCGTGGGACTGGGCAGCCTGGCCACGCGCGGGCTCAACCTCAGCATCGATTTCAATAGCGGCAGCCGCCTCATCGTCAGCTTCAATCGCGATGTTTCGGTCGACGAAGTCCGTGATGCCGCGAACAAAGCCGGTTACAGCGACGCCGTGGTCCAGACTATAGGTGAAAGCCGCTACCAGGTGACCTTGCCTGCGCTCAGTGCCGACGAAGAGATCGCGGTAGTCACATCGATGGACGGCACAATCGGAGTTGCCGAAAAATCATGGAACAGCGTCGGTCCCACCTTCGGCAAACAGGTGGTCGACGCAATGCTCAAGGCGGTCATCATCTCGTGGCTGATCATCATCGCCTATGTCTCGATCCGTTTCGAATACAAATATGCCGTGGCGACCATCCTCGCCCTTCTACACGATCTTTTGATAACCGTCGGCGTGTACTCCATCACCGGCAGGGAGGTCACGACTGCCACCGTGGCTGCGGTGCTGACCATCCTCGGTTATTCGCTGTATGACACCATCATTGTTTTTGACCGGGTGAGAGAGAACGCGCCCCAGGCCCGGCGTGGCGCTTACGCCGACATGGTCAACATATCCATCTGGGAAGTCATGGCCCGGTCGATCATCACGACGATGCTGACCGTGACGCCGGTCATCTGTCTGCTGCTGTTCGGCGGCCAGACGCTGAAGGATTTCGCTTTTGCCTTACTGGT
>JAUSDE010000019.1 GCA_030650885.1 Thermoleophilia bacterium | reverse complement strand
GCCACTATCCTCCAATAATCACGGAATATTATCAGAAATAAGTGGAAACCCGGCGATTAAGAATGAGGCGATCTGGCTATATATATGAATCAGAGGCGTCGAGCCTCTACATTGGTCGAGGCTGTTGTGATATCTTATACGCGCTGCGCCTGCCGCGATAACAGACGGCTGTTCCGCGCGAAAAAGGTTTCGCCGGCTTGATGGCAGGCCAATATCGGTCGCATTCCTGGAGGGAACTGATGGCACCGAAGAAACACAATCCGTTCGCGGATTTCGAACGGCTCAGCTCCGAGATCGAGGAGATGTTCTTCCGCTTCTATGGAGGCCCGCGCCTGCGGGTGATGAAGGGCGGCTCGTTTCAGCCCCTGACCGATGTCTATTACATCAAAGAGACCAATTCCGTGATCGTCAAGCTCGAGATCGCCGGCATCTCCCCCGATGACGCCCGCCTGACCGTCCAGGATAAGACCCTGATCATCGAAGGCTCGCGTGTAGATCCGAAGCAGGATGGGCAGAAGGTCTATCAGCAGATGGAGATCGATTACGGACATTTCAAGCGCAAGATCATGCTGCCGGTCACGGTAGACGCTGATAACGCCCAGGCCAGTTACCTGGACGGATTCCTGACCATTGAGATGCCCGTGGCGGACAAGTCCGCTTCGACCATCAACCTGCCAATCACAGTCAAGGACAAGAAATAATGGAAGGCAGCTCCAACGACTCACCACATATCATGAAGCCGGTAGACAAGATCCCGGACAGTCTGCCGATCCTGCCCCTGCGCGAGACGGTGGTCTTCCCGGAGACGGTGACGCCGCTGGCTGTCGGCCAGGAGCGTTCAGTCAAGCTGATCGATGACGTGCTTCACAAGGACAAGATGATCGGACTGGCCACTATCCGCAACCCCGACGTGGAGACCGCCGGCCCTGACGACATATTCGAGATCGGGACCGCCGCGATCATCCACAAGATGCTGAAGGTGCCAGACGGCTCACTCCGCATTCTCGTTCAGGGTGTCAAACGCATCAAGGTGGTCAAATACACGAAATTCGATCCGTATCTCACCGCGAAGGTGAAGCCTCTCGAGGACAAGGTCGAGATGACCAAGGAAGTCGAGGCGCTCTCGCGTAACCTCCAGAACGTCTTCACCAAGATCATCGGGCTGGTCCCGTATCTGCCGGAAGAGCTGCAGATGGCGGCATCAAACGTGGACGACCCCAGTGCTCTCTGCTACCTCATCGCTTCGGCGATCAAGATCAGGACCGAGGAGAAGCAGGATCTGCTCGAGGAGATCGACGTGGAGAAGCGCCTGCGCAAGCTGACGGTCATCCTCAATCGCGAGCTGGAAGTCTTCGAGCTGGGCAGCAAGATCCAGAACGACGTCCAGAGCGAGATGGACAAGAATCAGCGCGAGTATTTCCTGCGCCAGCAGATGAAAGCGATCCAGGAAGAGCTGGGGGAGACCGACGAGATAGCCGCCGAGGTCAACGAATTGCGCGCCCAGATCGACGAGCTGAAACTGCCCGAAGAAGTCGACCGGCAGGCACGCCGCGAGCTGGACCGGCTCTCGAAGATGCAGCCGGCCGCCGCCGAGTATTCGGTGATCCGCACTTACCTGGACTGGCTGATAACGATTCCCTGGAACAAGGGCACCGAGGACATCCTCGACATCGCCCGCGCCCAGCAGGTACTTGACGAGGACCATTACGACCTGGAGAAGGTCAAGAACCGCATCCTCGAATACCTGTCAGTCGCCAAGCTGAAAAAGGACATGGCCGGGCCGATCCTCTGCTTCGTCGGGCCTCCCGGCGTCGGCAAGACCTCCCTCGGCCATTCCATTGCCCGCGCCCTCGGCCGCAAGTTCATCCGTATCTCTGTGGGCGGCGTCCGCGACGAGGCCGAGATCCGCGGCCACCGGCGCACTTACATCGGCGCCATGCCCGGCACCATAATCAGGGCCATCCGTGACGCCGAATCCAACAACCCGGTCTTTGCCATCGACGAGATGGACAAGCTGGGCGCCGATTTCCGCGGCGACCCATCGTCGGCGCTGCTGGAGGTGCTCGACCCCGAACAGCATTTCAGCTACCGAGACCATTACCTCGACCTGCCTTTCGATCTGAGCCGGGTACTGTTCATCGCCACCGCCAACATGCTCGATCCCATACCGCCGGCTCTTCGCGACCGTATGGAAGTCATCGAGCTTTCCGGATACACCGAGGAAGAAAAACTTCACATCGCCAAAAAATATCTGGTCAGCAAGCAGACGGAAGCCAACGGCCTGACAACAAAGAACATCGGCTTCAACGACAAGGCAATTCTTAGGATCATCCAGGATTACACACGCGAGGCGGGCCTCAGGAACCTGGAGCGCGAGATCGGTTCGGTCTGCCGCAAGGTCGCCCGCGAGATCGCCGAGGGCAAAAAGGGCAAGTTCAAGATCGATGAGAAAGCGGTAGGGAAGTACCTGGGCAAGAAACGCTATTTTTCCGAAGCCAAGCGCATGACCTCCGAGCCGGGTGTGGCAACCGGCCTGGCCTGGACCACCAGCGGCGGCGACATCATCTTCATCGAGGCCACGAGCATGCACGGCAGCGGTACGTTGACGCTCACGGGGCAGCTGGGCGACGTTATGAAGGAATCAGCCCAGGCGGCGCTGAGCTGGGTCCGGACCCATTCGGACGAACTCGGCATCCCCGAGGATTATTTCCAGAAACACGACATCCACGTGCACGTGCCCGCGGGCGCCGTGCCCAAGGACGGTCCTTCGGCTGGCGTCACCATGACCACGGCGCTGGCGTCGCTGGCTATCGGCAAGTCTGTTGCTGCCAACGTGGGCATGACCGGCGAGGTGACCCTGAGCGGCAAGGTCCTGCCTATCGGCGGCCTCAAGGAAAAGGTACTCGCGGCGCGGCGCGCCGGACTCGATACCATCATCCTGCCGAGCGAGAACGAGAAGGATCTGGACGACGTTCCCGAGCACCTGCGCAAGACCATGAAGTTCATTCCCGTGGACGAGGTCCATGAAGTGCTGGCGGCCGCATTGCTCGACGGCTCGGTGAAGGCGAAGGCAAAAGCCTCAGCCAGCGGCAGGAAGAAACCGGCCACAGCCGGCAAGTCTGTGGGAGCCCGCAAGGCAAAAGGCAACGTCAAGGCCATCGGCAAGGCTCCGGGCAAGGGCGCGGCCAAGGCGTCCGGCAAGAAAACCGCCAGGAAAGCCACTGGCAGAGGCGCCGGAAAGGTGAGCACCCTGCGCAAGGCGGCGTCACCCGTGAAGGCAAGCGGCCGCAAGAAGGCTGCCCCGAAGAAATAATCGGGGCGCTGCGGATTGCCTTCTAAGCCGCGTCATCCCCATTATCGATAAACTTCCCGTCCCTGATCCTGTAGATACGGTCACACTGTTCTTCGATGGAGAGATCGTGGGTGGCGGCAACGATAGTCGTGTTCTCGGAACGGGACAGCTCCCTGAGCAGTGTGATGATATTCTGGCCGGTCTTGCTGTCCAGGTTCCCCGTAGGTTCGTCGGCCAGTATCAGGCGGGGATGGTTCGCCAGCGCCCGCGCGATGCCGACACGCTGCTGCTCGCCTCCCGATAAGCGGGCAGGTTTACGCGCCTGCTTGTCGCCATCAAGCCCTACCTGCGACAGGAGCTCGGCGGCGCGCTTCTTTCTCTCTTCCCGGGGCATTCCGGAGAACTCCATCGGCAGCATCACATTCTCGAGAGCCGAGAGGTTCGGCACCAGGCTGTAGTTCTGGAACACGAAGCCGACGCTGTCGCGGCGGTAGCGGATGAGATCGTGATCGTTGAGCCTGGTGATGTCGGTATCATCCACGAGGAAACTGCCGGCGTTTGGTTTGCTGAGAGCTCCCAATAGCGAAAGCAGCGTGCTTTTGCCGCTGCCGCTCTCACCAACCAGTGCCACGAACTTTCCATCTTCCACCTGCATGTCGATGTCGTCGACGGCCTTGACGCTGCCGCTGGCGGTCATGAATTCCTTGACTAATCCGTCTGCTTTTATCATGTTATTCTCCACTCATGGCTTCGGCCGGCCTGATCCTGGCAATCGTCCAGGCCGGGATTGAACTTCCTATAACGGCGATCAGAAGCGCGGCCATCAGTCCATACACCAGCAGCCTGTAATCGAGCACCGCGTTCAGGTTTTCCAGTGCGCTCTGCGAGGCTGAGACCACCTGCCGGCCCGGGCCTCCCGCACCTGGAGGCGCGCCTCCGCCGGGCGGGCCACCCTGTGGGCCGCCGCGGAATGCTCCCTGCGCCACCTGGGTAGTCTGAGAGCTTGAACTGTTGATCAGGATATTCAGAACCGGATTACTGAAGGCGAAACCCAGGACGGTCCCCACGACCGCGCTCATCAGTGTGAACGTCAGCGATTCGCTGATGAACTGCTTCATTATTTTCACGTTGGAAGCACCGATCGCCTTCAGCACGCCGATCTCCTGGCGCCGCTCGCGAACGATCATGAGCATGATCAGGAAGAGGATGACCGAGGCTGAGATCAACGCTCCGGCGAGGCTGTAACGGGTGATGCTCTTGACTCCCTCGAGCGAGGAAAGCGCCTGGCTGGTGGCGTCCAGCTGCGATACCACATCGACCTTGCTGCCCATCTCGCTCTTGATCGAGTCGGTGACCGCCTGGACGTTGGCTGACGAATCGGCGGTGACCACCATCGAATTTATCTGCCCCTCGCTGGAGGCGAGCTTGCGAAGCGTGTCGATGGGCATCAGAAGCGAGCTGTTGGAAAACTGATTGCCGGAATCAAAGATGCCGACGACTTTTATCTGTGTGTCGAAAGCGGTGAAAGTTGAACCTGGCTGCAGGTTGTTCTTGGTAGCGAGCTGTGATCCGACCAACGCTACATTGTCTTCCGTCGTCGAGGCCAGGCCTTCGCCGGAGACGATATCCAGCTTGTCCATGCCGAGACTCTGCAGGCTGGCGTTGTCCTGAACGCCGTTGACCATGACCGGCAGCGTCATTGTCGCGCCGCCCATGCCGGAGGCTCCCGGCGGCGGACTCATCTGCGCTCCGCCGCTCTGCCCGGAAGAGCCGCTATTCTGCTGGCCGAAACTGCCTGGATCGATAGCTGATTGCAGAGTAGTATCGGTGTCGGTCGTCAGCCGCGACGTAAACGACTGCTCGACTGAAGCGACATGATCAAGAGACGACACCGTGTCGGCGTCGCTCTCGGTGAGCAGCTCGCCGCCGCCCTGGAATCCCCTGATACCCGCAGGTGCTACCGTTATGGTAGTCCCAACGGATGCGCGGACGCTGTCGATGCGGTCGTTCACCGCGAATAGCGAGATCAGCATTATCAACGCCAGCCCGATGCTGATTGCCAGGATGATCACCACTGATGTCGTCCTGATGTAGTTCCTGAATGCGTTTCTGACGCCGCGCGTGAATGAGTCCATGTTTTTGCGTTCCCTTTCTTTAAGAGATGCGGCACGAGATATCCCGACATGCCGCGATTACGATAAACCTGCTGACCGTTCAGCCAAAGTGCTTGTGGCTATCATGCAACCTGCAGTAACAAACGTATGCTAACCATAATGTAGAAACGCCAGATTTATGTTAAAGATTTGTAAAAAGTTTGTAAGGTATCGAAACCTGGATATCACCTTCGTATGCGCAGTCGATGGCATCGAGATTAATAGCGCCGGCTCGTTCATGGCCCCTACTCGCAAAGACCGGGGTTTTCATCGATTGACATCTGGTGTCACGGATTTACACTTAATGTAGGTAAAAGCTTATTCATGGAGGAACGGATCGGGAGTATCTGGAGGGAACCATGGACCCTCTAAATAGAATCACACGAAATATCTGGTATCCAGTATTGGGCGCCTTGCTCATTGCTTTAATTATTTGTCAGCCCTACGACCCCGCACTTGCCGCAGGCCCTCTTACCTTCGATCCAGCAGTGAACTACGGCGTTGGAACTAGTCCATTCTCAGTAACCACGGGCGATTTCAACGGAGACGGCAAGACAGACCTTGCAACGGCAAATCAAGGCGGCAACGATGTCTCGATCCAGCTGGGCGCAGGCGATGGGACCTTCGGCGCAGCAGTGAACTGCGGCGTTGGAGCTAATCCATTCTCAGTTACGACTGGTGACTTCAACGCAGACGGCAAGACGGACCTGGTAGCGGCAAACGTGAGCGGTTCGAGTGTATCGATACTGCTTGGCGCAGGTGACGGCAGCTTCTGGTCAACGGCGACCTTCAGCACGGGAATGGGTCCAGCATCAGTAACCACAGGCGACTTCAACATGGACGGCAAGACGGACCTGGCAACGGCAAATTCTGTAAGTTCCAATGTCTCGGTACTGCTTGGCGCAGGTGATGGCAATTTCGGAGCAGCGGCTGACTATGGAGTAGGAAGTAGTCCACAATCAGTAACCACCGGCGACTTCAACAGGGACGGCAAAGCCGACCTTGCAACGGCAGATCAAGGCAGCGGCAGTGTCTCAATCATTACGGGTAATGGAAACGGGACCTTCGCTGCAGCAATGAGCTACAGCACCGGCGCGGAAACTTCTCCATATTCAGTAACCACGGGTGACTTCAACGCAGACGGCAAGATCGACCTGGCTGTAGCAAAGATATTCAACAACAATATTTCCGTACTGCTGGGCGCAGGAGACGGCAGCTTCGGGACAGCGGTGAGCTACGGCACGGGAACCAACCCAACCTCAGTATCCACGGGCGATTTCAACGCAGACGGCAAGACTGACTTAGCCGTCGCCAACAGTAATAGCAGCAACATCTCAATCCTGCCTGGCGTGGGAGACGGCACTTTCGCTGCTGCAGCGAACTTCAGTGTGGGCACTACTCCACGCTCAGCAACCACAGGCGACTTCAACAGGGACGGCAAGAGCGACCTCGCCGCGGCAAATCAAACTAGCAACAGCGTCTCGATCCTGATTAATCACACTAATTTCGGCCTATCCGGTACCTTTGACTCAGCGGTGAACTACGGCGGATTATCTCATCCATACTCGGGGGCAACAGCTGACTTCAATAGAGATGGCAAGGCCGACCTTGTTATTGCGGATAGCTATGGCGACAACGTCTCGATTCTGCCTGGCATGGGAAACGGCACATTCGGAGCGGCAGTGAACTACGGCGTTGGGCCTTATCCGGTTTGCGTTATCACCGGTGATTTCAACAACGACGGCAAGGCCGACCTTGCCGTGGCAGACGCGAACGGCGACGCGGTTTCGATACTCAGGGGCGTGGGAGACGGGACCTTCACTGCGCTGGCCCATTTCGGAGTTGGCGGTGATCCGCTTTCATTGACCACCGGTGATTTCAACAACGACGGCAAGGCTGACCTTGCCACTGCAAATCTTACAGGCAACAACGTCTCAATCCTGCTGGGCGTGGGGGACGGCACCTTTGGAGCAGCGGTTAACTACAGTGTGGGATCTCGTCCGAGCTCAGTTACCAATGGCGACTTTAACGCAGACGGCAAGACGGACCTTTCTGTGGCAAATCGTTCGGGCATCAACGTCTCAATCCTGCTGGGCGTGGGAAACGGCACCTTTGGCGCGGCGGTAAACTTCACCGCCGGAACCGGGCCGGGCGCAGTAACAACAGGTGACTTCAACGGAGACGGCAAGACCGATCTAGCAACGGCAAATGGTGGCGGCAATGATGGCTTCATCCTGCTGGGTAACGGAAACGGGACCTTCGGTCTGCCGACGGAATACCAAGTGGGAACTAATCCATACTCAGTAACCGCCGGCGACTTCAATAGAGATGGCAAGACCGACCTGGCCACGGCAAATACCGGCATCACCGGCAACGGCAATATCTCGGTCCTGCTGGGTAATGGAAACGGGACCTTCGGTACGGCGGTGAACTACGCTGCGGGTACTAAT
>JAUSDE010000016.1 GCA_030650885.1 Thermoleophilia bacterium | reverse complement strand
ACCAGTTCCACGGCAACCTGCCCTGGTCGCTGTCGACAGATCCAGTGGAGACGATCGACATCTACAGAGTCAAGTAGCTGAAGCAGACGGCTGGCCGTGATGTGGGTTGGTGGAGCTGTAAGTTGCCGGAAATAAAATTTGGCGAAGTTAAGAGTTGGCGTAGCTGCGAGTAGGCGGACGTGGATTGCCGAGGTTTTCCCGCAAACAGAAGAACAGCCGGGGGCAGGATATTTCCGCCGCAGCGTCTTGTCGAAGACGCTTAAGCGGAGGCGGAAATAACCTGCCCCCGGCGTACAGTACTAGTTAATCCCTAAAGCCAATCACCCGCGAAGCAAACCCTCGGCTCACTACCCCATCTTCGGGATCTTAGCCATCGACTCCCTGATCTTCTCTTCCGGATAAGCATAATCCGTCAGCTTGCCGCTGAGGTAGGCGTCGTAAGCGCTCATATCGAAGTGGCCGTGGCCGCTAAGGTTGAAGAGGATGACTTTCTCTTCGCCTGATTCCTTGCACTCCAGCGCCTTGTCGATGGCCGCCTTGATGGCGTGGCTCGACTCGGGCGCCGGTATGATCGCCTCGGCGCGGGCAAACTGGATGGCCGCGTCGAAGATCTCGGTCTGGCCGTAGGCGACGGCGCTCATATGTCCGGCTTCCACCAGGGCGCTGATCAGTGGCGCCATGGCATGGTAGCGCAGGCCGCCTGCGTGAATGCCCGGCGGGATGAAGTCATGGCCGAGCGTGTGCATCATGAACAGCGGCGTCGACCCCAGAGCATCGCCGAAATCGTAACAGTAGGCTCCCTTGGTCACCGTCGGGCAGGAGCTGGGCTCGGCTGCCAGGAACTCGACATTCTTCTTGCCTTCAAGGCGATCCTTCATGAAGGGGAAGGCCAGGCCGGCGAAGTTGCTGCCACCGCCGATGCAGCCTATGACGATGTCCGGATAGACTCCGGCGATATCCATCTGCTGCTTGCACTCCTGGCCCACTACCGTCTGATGCAGGAGCACATGGTTGAGCACGCTGCCCAGCGCATAATTGCAGTCGTCGTGTGTGGCGGCGTCCTCGCTGGCCTCGCTGATGGCGATACCGAGGCTTCCCAGGGAATCGGCGCTGTCCGCAAGGATGGCGCGGCCGGAATTGGTGCGGTCTGTCGGGCTCGCCAGCACCTCGGCGCCCCAGACCTGCATCATGCTGCGGCGGTAGGGCTTTTGGTCATAGCTGATCTTGACCATGTAGACGGTGCATTCCATGCCGAACATCTGCGTCGCCAGGGCCATGGAGCAACCCCACTGGCCGGCGCCGGTCTCTGTGGAGATACGTTTGATGCCGGCTTCCTTGTTGTAGTAAGCCTGAGGCACTGCAGTGTTGGGCTTGTGCGATCCGGCCGGGCTGACGCCCTCGTACTTGAAATAGATCTTCGCCGGGGTATCGAGCGCCTTTTCCAGGCGCATGGCCCGGATCAGCGGGGTCGGGCGCCAGAGCTTGTAGATCTCCTGCACCTCTTCCGGGATGTCAATATAACGCTCGGTACTGACTTCCTGCATGATGATTGACATCGGGAACAGCGGCGCCAGCGCGTCGGGGCCGACCGGCTCGCCGGTAGCCGGATTCAGCGGCGGCTTGAGGCTCCCCGCCGGCATATCCGGGGCGATGTTATACCACTGCTTGGGCATCTGATCTTCGGACAATAAAGTTTTGACAGCCATGGATCCTCCAGACCCTGGTGATAAAGACAGTGGGAGAAATTTAGCCTTTTACAGCGGAATTGGCAAGTGCTAGACGTTCGAGGTCTTGCGGCTCTCCTGGGGAATCAGTTCCTCGAGGAAGGGGACGTACTTGAAGGCGTAGGTGGTTGCCTGCCTGCCGCAAGTGACACTGAATGTGTGGCCTGCCTCACGATTGATCCTGAAATCGATGAATTCGAGGTCTTTCGACTCGCAATAATCGGCGGCGGCGACCTCAGCGCGGACATCGCTTTGGCTGATCCTGTACTCGACCGTCGCCAGATTGGCAGCTTCCTGGGCTCCCTCGGCCGAAGACTGGTTGGCATAGAATACCGAAGAGCCGTCGATGATGCAGACACCGATGATAGCTACTACAACCGCGAGGAAAACCACGGTGCTCATGAAGCTGCCGTTTTCGTCGGCGGCGAGTCTGAGAAGTGAAGCTTTCGGGCGCAATGCCGCTCTCCTGAGTGGATCGTGATTGTGTCCCGCTAATATGTTTTCGGCAGAATCCCTGCATTGCCTGCAATTATTCTGGTACTGCGATTCATTACCTGACCCCGGGGCGGGTCACGATGTAGGCGTACGCGATGCCGGCAATCAGGGCGGCAAGGGTGAAGAGTATGACTATCCAGCCCCGCGTGGTGACCAGGTGGATTCCGGCTCCGTCCTCAACCAGAGTGACGCCCCGCGATTCAAGACGGGCATCGATCCGCGACCAGCCGTCGGAGTTGAATGGTACCTCAAGCTCGATAGTGCCAGGTTCAAGCCGCAGCCTCTGGCCGGCTCCGTCGGGAAATGAGACGCCCTCGCCCGACAGCGACAGGTCCACCGTGAACGGATACGGGTTTTCGTTCACGATCTTCAATATGGCTACCCCTCCTGAGTCGCTCTGCAGCCAGGGCGTATCGACCTCGACTTTAAGCCTGTCGAACTGGCTGTTGGTGAACATCTCGATCTCGTCAAGGTAGGCGAGCCCCAGGTTGGCGGCTTCGGGCCGGGCGCTGTCGCTGATGAAATAAGTGCTCTCGGCAGTGTACATCTGTCGGGAAAGGCTCTGCATCTCGGCGGTCTCGCTGTCGACTCCGGCACGGTAAGCCTCATATACCCCATGCACGGCATCCAGTCTCTGGTAATAATTCTGGGACAGATAACCGGTCGCCGGATCCGTGTATCTCAGCAAAGTCACCGGCTGCGTCTCCGGTCGGTATTTCTGTTTGGCGTCCGAAAGCGTCATGGTGCTGAGCCATGATTCACCATCGATTGCCGCATAGACCCGCTGGCGCTCATCGGCGCTCAATATAGGGCTGGGCGACGGCGATGCGGCGATGGTCAGACGTGAACCCGCTCCGGCAAAACTGTTTGCCAGCACCGCGAAGAATGCGGCGGGATCGGGTGTATCCGAGAAGAGGGCGGCAGCCGCATCGTCGTTGGAGAAAAAAGCTGTGATGCGCTCGCCGCTGAGATCCCGTACCCGGTAGCTCGCCGCTCCCTCGGGCAGACGGCCCTGAACCGATGCTCTTGATGCGCCGGATAGAACGGTGTACTCACCACCGGTAGCAGCCAGGTAGCGTAATGAGTCGGTTGTGACATCCAGCCCGGGCGCGTAGGCCCCCCTCGGCACGGAGGCCAGCTCCATCGATGAGGCAAGCATGTCGTCTCCGGTTCGATACTGCCCGCTGCCGTCGTCCCATCCCTGTTTGGCGAGCAGCGGCAGGCTGGTGGATTCATACGTAGCCGACATGACTTCGATATTTTCAGCTGTTCCCATGAACCGGAAGCCAGCCAGGCAGTCCTTAGCTGTCTGGGATTCCGGGGAATCCGCCGGATACGTTTTCTCCTGATCGCCCTCACGGAGTTCGAAACCATTGGAAATATCTTCAAGCTGGTCAAGTAATGAACCCTCGATGGCGTATGTAGTCCTGATGTTCGGGAACTTCTGCGTCAACTCGGGATGCTGGATCAGAGTGTCCGCCGTTCGCGGATCGGCCTGGCATCTCTCGACGAGCCCCGGGCTGAAGAAACGGCCGAACTGGTCGCGCAGCGGCGGGGAACCGACCGTCCAGACGAGCACCAGGTCCAGCGGTTCGTAGGCGGCCGGGTCGACCACCGCCAGCCAGCCGGTTCCCGACAGGGATTCCTCAGCGCCGCTCATCAGGCTGACCTTGATCGGATAGCCTCCGGTCCCGACTTTGAGATCCTTGATCCCGGCGCTGACCGCCGCGGCTTCCCTTCCGCTGAAGCTGTAGTCTTGTTGCATCTTTGTTTCTGAAAGGGGTTGCTGGCTGAATGCGTTGGCAGCCGTCAGGGAGGCAGCCGGATAAACCGTCATCACCAGGTCGCCGCTGAGCGTCTGCCCGCCGGAATCGAGTTCCAGAGTGAAAGACACGGTTTCATCGGGATGGTAAATCAGCTTGTCGCTTGTCAGGGTAATGCCACCTGTCGCCGCGCCGGCCGGATGGCTGGTAAGCAAAAGCACGGCAAGGAACATTACGATAAGCATCGCCGCCAGCAGCGGCATCATGGCCCTCGATGCCCAGGCGCTCCTGTCGTCTTCGGCTTTGGAACAGTGTCTGATTGCGTTCTTCACTTTCGTGGGTCGTGGCGCTCCTGAATTCAAGCGATAAATATCCGCACCGGCTTCCTCTCCCCTGGAGCCGGGGGCGTGTGATACCATAGCGCCTGGTTGGGCAGGGCGCCCGAGGCGCCGCCCTTCAGACTACTTTCTACCATATGACTGACAAATCCTTGCATAAGAAGAGGCCGGCGCCCAATTCCCTGGACGAGATCCAGGAGGCGCTGGCGCCGCTGTTGGCTGATCCCGGCGCATCGGCCGTCTTCCTGGACCTGGACGGAACGCTGGCGCCGATCATGCCACGCCCCAACGATGTTGCGGTAACGCCCGAGATCAGCCGCATGATCCGCAAGCTGGCGCATGCTTACCTGGCGGTCACCGTTGTCAGCGGCAGACCCGCCACGGGGGCCAAGCGCATAGTCGGTAACGCCGAACTGGCTTACATCGGCAATCACGGTTTCGAGACCATGCTGCCAGGGCACGCTGTAGTGGTTTGCGAAGAGGCCCAGGAGTATATACCAAAGATCCGTGAACTGGTCGAATATTGCCGCAAGGATGAAGAGTTGGCGGAGATGGGCATCTGGCTGGAAGACAAGACGGCCACCATGTCGTTCCACTTCCGCAGGTCGTCGGACCCGGACCAGTCGGCTGCCTTTATCCGGGATAAGTTCTTTCCGCGGATAAAAGAACTGGGGCTGGCCGTCAGCGCTGGCCGTAAGGTGATCGAGGTGCGGCCGCCGGTTCCAGTCAATAAAGGGGTCGCCGTGGGCCAGCTGCTCGACCGGCTGGACTGCAGGCAGGCGATATATATCGGTGATGACACTACAGACGTGGACGCGCTCAAGGAGCTGCGAAAGCGCAAGCGCCGCAAGAACACGGTGATGGTCGGAGTCGGTGTCATCTCAAGTGAGATGCCCTCAGACCTGGCAAAGAATTCCGACCTGCTGGTGGACCGCATCAGCGGCGTTGAAGTAGCGCTGCAGATACTCGCAGGGGAAGATCTGTAACCAGCTCAGACCGATTTGATGATAAAATGTCTTCCATGGAACCGAAACGAAAAGACTGGTCCAGCAAGTACAATTACCGCGATGCCTGCGCCATCGACAGCTGCGAGATGTGTTCCTACGCCAACCACATCGACATCAATCTTGACCGCCGAGTCGAATCCCTCACCTGTTCGGCCTGCAGCGATGACACCGGCATCATAGGTTGCGCCGTCGAATTCGGGTCTATCTGCGACCTGTATCTGCCGGGTATCATGGAGGAGCAGGCGGAAGAATAGCGCGGGCCGCGATGCCTGCGAAATGCTGGAACCTCACCGAAGTATAATACTCATAAGCCAGCCGCCCCGGATACGGCCGCACTGCATAATCGCGGCTTGCCGGCACCTGGCGATATGGCTCATCCTTCACATGCACCATCATCGGCCCTCCCCTCAGCCCTGTCAGCGGCCAGATGATCGCGCGCTGACTCCGGAAGATCACAGCCAGACGCCGTTTCAGCAGGCGGTCCTGCAATCTGACCGGTGTCTGCTTTATCTCAGTTGTTCCTGGAATGAACTCGCCCACGCGCAACAGCCTGGCTCCTGAGCGGTTATAAAGCGGGAATTCATAGAGCGTGGGCTTGTGGATAGGCTGCGCGCCAGGGTTCTCAGCCCCGGATTGATTCTCTGAGGCTGTTTGGGAGACAACCTTACTCATACGCCGGATCGCAACCGCCGCCGCCAGCTGCGCTGTATCGTGATCGGGATGGCCGCCTTCGAAGGCAGGTGTGAAGATGGAGGCCGGCTTGAGTTCCCGCATCAGACGCATGAGCCGTTCGACGATATCTTCCAGGTTGTCAAGTGAGCGGCCATCGGCAAGCCGCAGGAAGTGAAGGCTGGACGGGTCCACGCCGATGAGCTCCATGGCCTGCCGCGACTCAGCTTCACGCCGGTCGCCGTGCAGCCCGCCCCGTGTCAGCCAGAGCGCCGCCACAGGCAGCCGGGCAGCCGCCAGGCGCCGCATCGTTACAGCAATGAAGAACTCGTCATCGTGATGGGCGAAGAGGAATAGTGCCGGTGTCTTCGGGGTCCCTGGCAAGGCGCTCCCGTTCCATTGTGGCGAAAGCCTCAAAGAGTGAGCCCACGGGAGGAGCATTGGTCTCGATGCCACCCGTGGAGCGATTATCCGTGTCGAACTGCCACCAGGTGACCAGGTCCGCGTAGGTCTCGAACTGGCTGGCGAATATGCTTTCCCAGGAGCGGCCTGCGGCCAGCTGTCGGGCGGCACCGGACATCGCATTCCGCATCTCCTCGTCGTCCAGCAGCAGCTCGATCTTGCGATTGAAGTCGTTGACGCCACGGCTGCGGGCGGTAAGGCCGGTCTTGCCTGCCTCGATGTTCTCAGAGGCGCCGCCCTCGGAACAGACGACGGCGGGTAATCCGGACGCCTGGGCTTCCAGGATAACCTGTCCGGCTGTGTCCACGGAGCTGGGGAAGACAAAGATATCGGCGGATGCAAAGGCGGCAGCCAGTTCCCTGCCCTGGAGCCAGCCGGTGAAAACGGCGCTGTCGCCCAGCAGCTCCTCGAGCTCCGCCCTCATGGGCCCGTCGCCGACCATGGCCAGCCGTACATCCGAACGCCTTGAAGCCAGATCCAGATAGCTGTCCGCCAGAAAGCGCAGGTCTTTCTCCGCCGACATTCGGCCGACGAAAAGCAAAATCTTTTTATCCGCAGCGCTATTGCCACCATGCGCGACATTCCCGGCAAGCCGGCTTCGCCATTCCTCGGAACGGAATTCGGGTGAAAAACGGTGTCTGTCGATTCCCTGGTGCAGCACGGCCATCTTGCGCTGGTCGAGGCCATGGCTGGCCAGGTCGCGGCTGCTCCAGGCGGAAGGCACAAAAGTCAGGTCACACCGCTGGTAATACCAGCGGGTATAGGTCCAGGCGGCCTCTTCGTTGAGCTTGTCATCTGTGAGCCGACCGACACAGCGGGGTATGTCCGTGTGATAGCTGCTCACAAACGGCACCTGCAGGATGCGCGACACCATGAACGCGACCAGCCCCATGGGGCCCGGTGTCGCGGAATGGATTACGTCGAACTGCTTCTCCTCGCAGTAGCGGATGATATCGAGTACCGGTGGCACGCTCATGTCCAGGTTGCCGAATTCCGGCAGGTTGACCGATGCGACAGCGGGAAAGCGGGTAACGCAGCTGCCGGCCGGCACCTCCCCGGGCTCGCCACAGGCGATGATCTCAAGCGGCAGGTCTTCGTCTGCGCAGTATTCCCCGATCCGGCCGATGATGCTGGTCACGCCGTTTACCTGGTCCAGTGTATCCGTGAATAAGGCGACCCGGGGCCACGGCGTTCCCGCGGTCGGCAGATCAGGAAGCATCTGCGAACTCAGGCGCCTGAGGAAATGCCTCTGGCGGCTGTGATAATTCGAAGCCAGCGAATGGGGCAGCAACAGGATCTGCAGGGCCACCAGCCGCCCGATACGATCGAGGTTGACGACAAAGTTGGAAAGTGTCAGTTCTGCAAGTCCGGCTATGGTCGTGCGCATGCCGGTTGTCCAGGCGGCATTGACCAGCGAGTAGATCTGGTTGTGGAACTCGTCGCCGCCGGCATGGCCGGAGGTCATAAGCGGCATGAAAGCCTTGCGAAGCTCCTTGTCCGCCATGACTTTCTTCAGGGCGCCGGCGGTGCTGTCGCCGCCTACCGCTATGGAAAGCAGGCGCACCCACTTCTTCCCGGTGCGTGCCTTGCCCAGCAGGCTCGTGCCTTTTTCTTCTTCGTCATCGGTGTTGTGCGCCAGCAGCCCCAGCATGGTATGGGCGAGCTTCATGGTGCTGCCGTGGCTGCCCTCGATGGTGCTCCGCCCGTCTTTGACCTCCGCCAGAAAACCGGCGATGCTGCCGGTGTCGGCGGTTATAGTGCGGGCGTTGGCGATATCGAAACCGGCGTGGTCGTCCGAGCCGGCTGTGTAGGTGATCGTGCCTCCGTGCTTGGGTTCGAGGCTGTGGATTTCGGCGAGTTCCGCCAGTTTTTCGGGCGAACTGAGCTCAGCCAGCCTTCTGGAGAGCGTATTCTCGCTCTCGAGCGTGGAACCGTTATGGACTTCCCAGATGGGGAATAGCAGCATCAACCGCTCGAGATGCCCGGGTGTCAGCTCCCCGCCCAGCCGGGTCAGGGGATGGGCCAGCACATAAAGTATGCCCTCGCCCTTCAGGTAAGTGACCAGTTCGTAGAGATTGCGGCGGAGCGCCTGGATCTCCACGTGCTGCGCTTCCGTGATTCCCAGCGCCAGCACATGCAGTTTGACGTCCTCGTCGGGGAAATAGGTGGTGATCTCTTCGCTGATGAAGAAATCGTTGTGATGGGTCAGAGTCAGGGCGCCGTCGATGGTGTTGTGATCGGTCAGCGTGACATAGGTCATGCCACGAGCCTTGGCCGCCTTGTAAGCGGCTTCAGGATCGGTGTTGCTCTCGCCGATGCCGGCCTGGCGCAGGACCCAGAGGTCTGATTCCTTGGAAAAACGGGAATGAAGGTGGAGGTCGACCCGGCATTCACCGGAACGTTTCGCCGTTGGTGACTTGAAGGGCGACCTGCTCACAGGCAGACCACGGGGCATGATGGGATTACTTGATTGAAATTGGTCATCTTATGATGCCGCGGTTTCGGACCATATCCTTAGCCCGCAGAACGGCATTCTTAATTATATTACGGTGATTTGGCGGTAAGGGCAAGGAAAATCGATTTATTCACTGCTGCGACTGAGCGATTCACGGAATCATCTGAGCAATATACTGCCGCGCCGGGGCAATATAGAGTAATATTCCTGAAACCGTACAAACTTTGTATATCAAAGAGAAACGGAGCCTTAAATGTGCAACGAAGACCTGATCGATTCCCTCAAGGAAGTAATTTCCGGACTGATAACCCACGCGGATGAGGTGCGCCTGAAGTTCAACGATGTAGAGGAAAGCCATCGGGAGGGCAACCTTGACAGGCAGGAGCTGGCGGATCTGAACCAGGCGATCCATCTGGTGGAAAGAGATTCGGCCGCCTTTGAGAAGATATTTGGAGGCTAGGACTTGGCGAGCGGGAAAAAAAGCGCTCTGAGCGACCAGCAGGCCGAGGCGCTTCGGGCGCTGCCGTCAGTGGAAGAACTGATCGAGGCGCCGGATCTGGCTGAGGCCATCGGCGAATATGGCCGTGAGCTGGTGGTGGATTCAGCGCGGATTGTGCTGGAACGGACACGGCGGGGTATTCTGGCGGGAAAGGGCGGCGGTGGCTTGGCCAACCGCGCGGCAGGCGGTGCGGCTAGCGCTGCGGCAGGCGGCGGTGCGGCGGCGGACCTCACCCGGCAGATCGCCGACGAAGCTGCGAGCGTCTTCCTCCCCAGCCTGAAGACTCTGGTAAACGCAACCGGCGTCGTCGTTCACACGAACCTGGGACGTTCGGTGCTGGCGCCGGAGGCCATCGAAGCGGTCGTGCGTACGGCAGCTTCCTACTCCAATCTTGAATACAACCTCGAGGCCGGTGCGCGAGGTTCCCGCCATGACCACATCAACCGCATTATCATGGCGCTTACCGGCGCCGAGGGCGCGCTTGTCGTGAACAACAACGCGGCGGCGGTCTTTCTCGCCCTGGCGGTTTTCGGCAGCGGCCATGAGGTGGTCGTCTCCCGCGGAGAACTGGTCGAGATCGGCGGCTCTTTCCGCATCCCCGACATCATGGCCTCGAGCGCGGCGCGCATGGTCGAGGTCGGCACAACTAACAAAACAAAGATTTCTGATTATGAAAAGGCCATCGGGGCTGACACGACCATGCTCCTGCACGTCCATACCAGCAACTACAAGGTTGTAGGCTTCACCGCCGAAGTGGGCATCGCCGAACTGGCGAGGCTGGGACACGAGCGCGGGCTGGTAGTCGTGGACGACCTCGGCAGTGGCGTGCTGGCTGAGATGCCGGCGCTGGCCGAAGAGCCATCGGTCCATGACAGCCTGGCTGCCGGCGCCGACGTGGTCACCTTCAGCGGCGACAAACTCCTGGGCGGGCCCCAGGCGGGCATCATCGTCGGCAGGAAAGAATATATCGAGAAGATGAAGGCCCATCCGCTGGCGCGGGCGCTGCGGGTGGACAAGATGACGCTTGCCGCTCTACAGGCCACCCTGGCTTTGTATCTGAAGCCGGAACTGGCGCTTGAGAAGATTCCTACTTTGCGGATGTTGAGCGAACCGCTGGAAGCGATCAAGGAACGGGCTGAATTTATGGCGGCAGAGTTGCGCTCGGCATTGAGCGCCAGCGAGGTTGCCAATATGTCGTTGAATGAAGAACTGGAAAATAATGTACGGGCTGCCTGGATAGGCGACGCCATGGCTATCGAAGTCCAGAGAGCCACATCCAAAGTCGGCGGCGGCGCCCTGCCGTTACTTGAACTGGATTCTTATGTCTGCTCCATCAGGCCGGCAGCGATCACCGTTGATGAACTTGCCACACGCCTGCGTGAGACTGACCCGCCTGTTATCGGACGCATCCACAAGGAGCGGCTGCTGCTCGACGCGCGCACGGTGCTACCGGAACAGCTGCGGGATATAGCTTCCGCCTTTACGCAGGCATTACAGTCCATGCCCACTTCGCCTTCCGCTACTGACTGAAGACCCGGATAGCGTCTTTATTGGATAACGCAGCCCAACACCTCGTCCTCGGCACCGCCGGCCATATCGACCATGGCAAGACCGCCCTGATCAAAGCCATCACCGGAACCGACACCGACCGCCTCGCCGAGGAGAAAGAACGCGGTATCTCCATCGAGCTGGGCTACGCCGAGCTGGAACTTCCATCGGGCACAACCATGAGCGTCATCGATGTCCCCGGCCACGAGCGCTTCGTGCGCAACATGGTGGCGGGGGCCAGCGGTATCGACATCTTCATGCTGGTGGTCGCCGCCGACGACGGCGTCATGCCCCAGACCCGCGAGCATATGGCCATCATCGAGATGCTCGGCATCCCCCAGGGGATCATCGCTATCACCAAGACTGACCTCGTGGACGAGGAGATGCAGGAACTTGTCCAGGCCGACATCGAGGATTATCTGGCGGCGACGCCATACAGGGACGCGCCTATCGTCGGGGTCAGTTCAAAGACAGGCGACGGTATCCCGTTTCTGTTGGGATTGCTGGAGGAAGCCGCAGGCCGCGCGCAACAGGCGCACGCGAACGCAGCCGACAGCGTCGCCCGGCTTCCGGTCGACCGTGTATTCACTTTGAAGGGTATCGGCACTGTCGTCACCGGTACACTCTGGTCGGGACGCATCTGCGCTGAGGATTCCCTGCGCCTGATGCCCGACGGTCTCCAGTGCCGAGCTCGCACAGTGCAGGTGCACGACCGCAGCGTGGAGTGCGCCGAGGCGGGTCAGCGGGTCGCCATAAATCTTTCCGGCATCGACAAGGACCAGCTGGAGCGCGGCCAGATGGTGCTCAAGGGCGAAGGGCTCGAGCCCACCTATATGGTCGATGCCAGGTTGACCCTTTTACCCACCGCTCCGGCGGCGCTCAAATACGGAGCGCAGGTGCGCTTTCACCACGGAACGGCCGACGCCACCGCCAAACTCATGTTCACCGACCGGGACCGGCTCGCCCAGGGCGACAGCTGCTACGCCCAGGTGAGACTGAAGACGAAGATCATGCCTGAAAAGGGTGACCGCTTCATCATAAGGTCCCTTAGCCCAGTGACGACCATCGGTGGCGGAGTGATCATCGACCCGCATCCACGCAAGCATGGCAAGGGAGAGGAGATGGTGCGCCGTCTGCAGGTCCTGAAAAAAGGCGGAGCTGCTGAAATCCTCTCACAGCTCCTGAACGAGTCCAGCCCGACCGGGTTGACCCTCGCAGGCCTCGAAGCCAGCGGCCTGTTTTCCGGTGTATCACTCACGGAGGCACTGGCCGACTCGAACATCGCCGTCTCCAGAACCGGTACCGGCGGTCCGGTCTACTTCGCGCCACAGGCGATAAACGATTTTGACCTGAGGCTTCAGGCAATACTCGAAGGGAGGCAGCGGTCCAATCCCGCCGATCCGACCCTGAGCGCGGATGAGATCGCCAAAAGCATGGACATGGAGGCGGGCGGCCGCTCTTTCCAGTCGCTGCTTGCGGGAACAGTCGAGAGCGGACTCGTGACCACCAAAGAACAGCGTTACTCGATGGCCTCCGCTGTAGCGCGCCTTTCTGAGGATCAGCAGCTGATGATGGAAAATATAGCCGGCCGTCTGGAAGTAGCTGGAATGTCACCACCCTCGCTGGGCGACATCGCCACGGCCGTCGATACCCGCACCGGGGACCAGGATTTCAAACTGGTACTGAAACTGCTTGTGGAAGACGAACGCGCAGTCAAGGTGAAACCAGATCTTTACTACGCCCCGGAGCCAGTTGAGATAGCCCGCGAAGCCGTAGTCGCCCGCTGCCTGGACACCGGGCAGATCACCTTGGCTGAGCTTAGGGACATGCTGAACATCAGCCGCAAATTCGCCCAGGCGCTTCTGGAATTCTTCGACCGGACCGGGCTGACGCGGCGCGAGGGGGATTACCGGGTGCTGCGTCAGAAGAGTATCTGATTTTTGATAATATAAGTCCGCCGATATGACAATTACCATTCAATGAACAAGACTATTTCGAAAAAACATGGGATCACGATCCTTGCAGCGGCAATGATCTGCGCAACAGTTTTTTTCGTCTATTTATTTTTTCTGGTGCCGGCCAGAAATTCTGCCAGCGCCGCAATCGACAACGCAGAAATCGTTATTCAGCGAGCATCCCTCACCTGCGATCCGAAAAGCGACCAGGCTATTGCGCTTGGTAATTCCCAGGCTTCTCTGAAAGGCGCCAGAGTAAAATTTGAATCGGGTTCATTGCTTGACTGGAATGCTTATATCGAGGCCAGGAATGAGGCTGAGAAAGCAGACGATGCGGCGCAGACCATGGTAGATGAAATGAAGGCGGTCTTTGACAGGGCGTTGGCCGCTCTCGCTCAACTAGACTTCGATCCAGCCTTTGCCTTCTACAAGCAATATCCCAGGACCGAGGAAGCCGAGGCAGCGCTGGCTTCAGCTGAATTCGCTATCAACACTCGAAACGATATATTAAGCGCGGGACGCGCCGGGTTGGATCTTATTTCGGTACAAAAAGTTTCAGCATTCAATACCGGATATCCCAAGCCGGAGAAACCGGCCAGTGTTATCGAGGGGACTGGCAACCTCCTGGTCGACATGGCCTTTCGAAACATAACCCAACTTGAATATTTCGTGAACCACAACAAATCCAGCCTCGAGAAGATCTCTTCGACCCACGAACGGCAAAAGCTCCGTTACATGCCAGAGGAGATTATTGCCAGCACCGCTGCTGTTATAGGCCTGATGCCTAACTTATATATGCCTGCGGAGATGCAGCAATTATATACGGCTATGGCCGAAGCCAATCAGGCAGCAGAAGAGTTTGATGCTTTTCTGAGCACCACTCCAAACCTCGACGACTCTCAAATTGCCGATCTGACTACCAGGCTAAATGAATTACAGCTCAAACTGGACGAAGCCAGCAGCCTTCTTTCGACCATCAATGCTAAATATTATCGGGGCTCCGAAGCCTCTCAGGCCGGATATGCCGCGGGAGCCAGGGCAGCCGAGAAAGCGAATGGCGATAACTGATGGCGTCCTGTTTGAAATTCGGGCGGCATCGGTCAATGTAAGTTAATATATACCCGCACTTCATGGGAGGGCAGGGGTCTGGTGGCCCAGCTGGTCTTCAAAACCGGTAGGCGGCGGTAACCCCGTCGTTGGTAGGTTCGATTCCTACGCCTTCCCGCCAAATATTTTGCGCGGATGAATCGAGGAATCTAAATGCTCTTTACGCAGCGAATTTTAAGATCTCTACTTCAGCGCCACTCTTCACGGCTTCCTCGGCACGGGACAGTACCTGCTCGGTAATATCTTCCGACAGATAGTATTCACCGCAGTTCTCGCATACCTCTGCAGGAACGTTTTTAAGAATGATGGTGGATTCGCCCCTTTGCAGGGTTACCGTTACCTCTCCTGGATGAGATTCACCTTGCTTGCAGATCACGCACTTCATTCTTGTCTCCTGTGAAGCGCGTGGACGCGAAACACGAGTTGGAATTGTGACATAACCGCCTTACATTATAGCCTATCTTGCGGCGAACGCGCCATGAAGAACTCCACCGTCCTCTTCAGCCCCTCCTCGAACGGCACGACCGGCTCATATCCCAGCACCTTCCTCGCCAGGGAGATGTCCGCGTGGGAGTGCATGACGTCGCCGGCGCGGCGGGGGGCGTACGTCGGCTTGACGTTCTTGCCGAGAATCCGGTTGATCCCCGCGATCACCTCGTTCACCGTGACCTTCGTGCCCCGGAAAGCCTCAGAGATGACCGGGAACATTGTGCCCAGGAAGACTGCCAAGGCAGCGCCGACGAGCAGCACGTTGTTCAGCAGGAAGCTGGACTCGCGGGACACCAGGGAGTCCAGCTCGCTCTCGCTCTCAAGCAGCGGCATCCTA
>JAUSDE010000197.1 GCA_030650885.1 Thermoleophilia bacterium | reverse complement strand
CTGGACTGGGCAATTATCAAGCATGTTGCTACCATCCAGATGTACCATTACGCTGGAGGGATCGATACCACTTCCGCCAACTTCGTCGCTATAGTCGGCTTTTATTACCAGTGGTGTGGTGTTGCCAGTCTGATAATAGATCGTCGAACTGCCGTTCGTGAACATCATGCTTCCGTTGGCAGGAACGACATTTGTGACTAACGGCGCTGTAACATCACCAGCCGCCATGGCCAGGGAACCTGCCCCCATGACGAGAATCGTCACCAGGAAGGCCAGGATTAACAGGTACTTCATCGGTTTATAACGCGCTTGCATGGTATGGTCTTTCCTCCTTCTCAACTACTAACTGTCTGGTTATCAGATGTTTGTTGCTTTGGTCCGGGTCGCTTATTTAAAACTTTTGCGCCGTTATTTTGTCTCGGCGGCGCTTTTCGAGATCTCTTCGGGAGCAGCTGACGATATGCCAAGCCAGACGGCAGTGATCATCGCCATGATCCCCAGTACTATCAATGCCGGCTTGGCGCCCTGATTGCAGTGCATGTCGGCGTTGTGACAGACGGGAAAGAGCCAGGTCGGAATGAGTATCGTCGCGGCCCCGGCGCCCGCAAGTATCAATGCCAGTGGCCGCAGTGTTGCAGGGCGGCTGGCAATGATAATGGCGATGCCGATGACGGCGATTATCACACCGATCAAGAGCGATGCTCTTTCCGTGTAATAGCATGACATGGGAAGGGTATTGCCCATTCCTATATCCATGCGCACTCCGTAATGCTCACAAACGGGAAGAATGTAGCGTGGCGTGATGGCGATGAGTCCTCCCAGGGCGATGACGCCGGCGCCTAATATGGTTCTTGTTATGCTGTTCATTGATTTCAATTCCCTCCCTTCAATCATGTAAGAGTTTGCAGGATTGCTGGTTGTATACGTTTTATGAAGCAAGTTTTATGCCAAGTAATCCAGTTAGATGAAAATGGGAAATAATTGCTGCAATTCAGCGTGTTGGCCTTGATCACCGACTTTTACGACGAGTGAAGATGCGGGTTTCAGGCCAGCGCGAGGTTTGTTCCGGGGAAATCCTACAAATGTTACAGGATTTGGCACATCGGGTGTGTTAAATGCCACAGTGGTACTACGGATCAGCTTTTGGAACTGTTTCCAGGTCGTGTCTGGAACAGGACTAAAACCTGGAAACTACGAGCCCTTCGCCATACATACAGTCGGTACAGATAATTTCGACTGACTTACCCGGAGCGGGGTTCAAAGCGATTGATTCAAATCCCTGACGGGGAATCGTAAAAAAGTCATTATCGGTATTTTCTGGATCACGAAGGAGCTCATCGCCGATTCTGACCTCAATCCGCAGGTCCCGGTCGCTACCGTTTCCAACCATCAGTTTTGAAGCCCGGTGAGTGCTGCTGTTGGTAGCCTCGAATTTGAAACTGTCAGCCACATGTGAAATGCCGGTAGCGATCGTTTCCGAAATGGTATCCCGGTTGACCAACTGCACCTCAGCGAGCAGAGGCTGGTTATTTGTGGAGATTATTCGAAGCGGGCCGCCGCTTGTATCAGCAAGGACCGTTCTAGCTGCGGAATCAGGCCCGATGTTATAGTGACCTTTCAGTGACTCCGGTTTTTCCGGGTCGCCGACATATACATCGACCGACGCATCCACACTTCCGGCGTTGGCGATAACAAGCGAAGAGCTTCCTTCATCCGTTGAGCGAGTCTCGTACCAGGGCAGGAGCAGCACAGATTCCATGTCGGTGTCAGCTAATGCCGGAGTTTCGCTGACAAAGCCGTTCTCTCCGGTCAAGCGATGGGTAACTTCCAGAGGCTGCCCAGAGGGGCAGATTATCTTCACGGGACCACCGGTGGTTTCAGGAATGTGAATGGTCTCGCTTGCGCCTTCCTCGACTTTTCCCTGCCACTTGACCTTGCCGCCAAGAAGGACGTTGACTATCGCGCTGCCGGCGCCATCGTTGCGAATAACAAGTTCGTCCTTTACGGGACCATTGGTCTGGCCGGAATCGTACCACGGGAGGTAGTAAGTGCTGGGGAAGGCCATAAAACCGGAGATGATCCAGTTGCCTTCAGGGCCGGAAATCGAACTGTAACTTTGCCAGTACTCCGCCACGGTCATCTGGCCTGCGACGGGAGGCGTGATGGCCGGACGCGATGGAGCAGGAGGCTGAGAAACGCTGAAATTCCATGCCGAAGTCTGCTGGTTGCCGGCCAGATCTCTTACTGCTAATTGAACGCTGTGTGGGCCGGGGGTAAGGGATTCAGGTGGAATGTAGGTAACCTGATTAACAGTCACGTCAGATGAGTCGGTAGCATTGATACCATCCACCGTGAGATTGACCGAAGCTGAATCAATACCGCTGCCAGTGTCGGCCATGAGAGCGGAAATGGTCGGCTGGTTGCCCGCAGTTCCAGATGGTGTTTGATTAAGGATCTGAGGAGCCAGAGAGTCGACTGTGAAACTCCACTCACACCTGCCCTCGTGCCCCAGATCATCTCTCAGGGCGACGATCATCGTGTGTCCCCCCTGGGATAATTGCGATGTCGGAAGGAAGACGATTCCACCGGACGAGCGCCCGGCATCGGCGCTGACATCCACACCGTCCAGAAGCATCGTGATGGAAGATGTGTCGATTAAGCCACTGCCAGCCTGGTGAAAAACCGCCTCGATTGATGGAGAAGCGGAGGTTTGCCAGCTGTTGTGAGCTGGTGTCTGGCCGGTTATGGCGATTGCGGCCAGGTCGACACTGAAGCTCCAGTTTCTCACTGCCCTATAGCCTGCCAGATCATAGACTTCAACCTGCAAATCGTGGTTACCCTCCGCAAGTACGCCAGAATCACAGCTGACGCCGTCAGCGGATATCCCGCATGATGAATCGATGTTGACGCCGTCAATGACCACGTTGGCCGAAGTGACATCGACTCCGGTTCCGGCGCCGTCAGTGAAAGATGCCGCGATTGTCGCGCTTGTGGAATTAATCGTCCCGGTCGGCTGGGCGTTGGAGATAACCGGTGCAGTCGTGTCCACATTGATATACCAGGTTGCCACACTGCAGTTGTAGTTGTTGTCGCAGATAAAAGCCTCCAGCTTGTGCTGGCCTTCGGTCAGGCCCGATTTCAGGTTGGATATTCCGGATTCCGTGACCACTGTGCCCGGCTGGTGCCTGTTATCCACATGTATCATGCCTGTGCTTAGCTTGATGCCGACTGAAGGGTCGGGATCGTAAAAGCTGGCGCTTATGGCCACCGATGAACCCGTTATTGCGTCGTTTGCAGGGGAATATCCGGTAATCAGGGGTGCTGTCGTATCCGCCATGGTCACGAGCTGCAGGCTGATAACAGCGTCAGGTGTGGACGAATACACTGGTAGCTTGTCAATTACTGTGGAGACCCCCGGGTTTTCGCTCCCGGAAGTGACATCTACGGCAGGTGCGGCTGGCGGAGTATCTGCAGCCGGTGGCAATGGATCATTACCCGTATAGACTTCCGTGGCTGCGCTTCCAGTTGTTGCAGACAGGGAAATCGGCGCCACGGCGGTGAGCAGCGATATGGCCGTCAACAGGGCTAACGGTACCGACAGGAAATTTCGGGTTTTGCCAGACAACTTCATCTCATTTTATTGAGGCGGCCAGGGACAACATGATGGCCATCCCGGAGGTGGTCCCGAATCAGCTGGAGCTCCTCCGCTACCTGAGGCAGAGCCTGACGAAGTGCCGCCGCTGGTATATACATAACCGCGGTAACCGGTGTTTCCTGATGGTGAAACCGCTGATGGATCAGAGCGGTAAGTCACATTCATCTCAAGCGGCGCTTCCAGAAAGCTGCCGTCGCCGCCCAGAGCGCTCGCCAGCTTTATCGTGTAATCGTTGCCCGGTTCAAGGCTCGCGCAGGTGATCAGGATCTTTTGTTTATCCACTACGACCTCGGGGCTCGGGAGTGTAGTCGAAAGGGCTGCCCTAACCGCGGCAGGATCACCGAAAGCAGCCGTGGAATCGAGCTCGATCTTTGTCTGTCCGTCGACTGTGGTCACGCTGCCGTAAAGGGAAAGCGGCCTTACGACACTGGCTCGGACTTCACGAGAATCCAGTGTCGCCGTATCGACTGCCGTCGCCGTCAGGTTCATCAGATGGGTCGCACCCTGCTTCAACGAGACTGTCGGTGGCAAAGTGGCAACGGTAGGATCTTCCGGGTCTATCTGTAGTTCGATTGCGTCACTGCCGTCGAGAGAAACGGAAGCCGAGCTCAACGGTTTACTGAACGAGAATGTCAGCGTCGGCTGTGGCGGGATCTTTTGTCCAGGCTCCATCCTTGAGCCATTTACTGAAATATCGGCCATGGTCACCGGTTCCACCGTAGTGAAAGTAGAGGTGAATTCGCGAGTGAGTCCGATTACGGAAGATATTTTCGCTTCAATACGTATGCTTTGTCCCGGTTTGAGCTGGAAATCGCGGCTGAGGTCTCCGCTTCCGAGGTTGTACTCCAGGGCCAGCTGCTGGTCATCGGCGTAGACGGCCACTTTTCCAATTGCTGCAAGCGGCGAAGAGTTTATGGAAACAGGCTGGCCAAGGGGAACGGCTTTCTCGATATCGCCGGGGCTGATCGAAGCAGTGGGTATGGCTATCCAGGCGCACGCGATCAGCGCCACTGATGCGACGCTGAAAAGGAAGATCTTTTTTTTAGTCGTGTCTTTCATTTCCTGGGGTAGTTATTTCCTGACGGGGTCCCCCAGTGACCCCGTCAGGAAAATCCGCTTACAAGATACTGGGGTTCTCGTAAAATCAGGCTCCGGTTCACCCGCCGGAGCAAAAAATCAGCAATAACCTGGGACCCAGACCGATTAGAAGGGCATGAAGTCATTTGCTGCCTGTATATGAAGCAAGGAATGTGCCAATCTACGACAAAACCATGCATTTGCGGCATTAAATATAAAAAAGCCTGCAAAAGCGTGGATTATTAGCTTATACGGTAATTCGGAGAAATGGGCTGGGAGAAAAAAAGCCGTGTGAAACGGTGGGATTCGGCCCCTAACTGAGCCTTCTGCTACCGCTTGTGTGGCATTTGGCACATAAGCGGTGAAGCGGTGGGGCCGGGCTGCTATTCGTCGAGATTGACGCTGAGATCGTAGGGTGAAAGGCTGTCCACTTTGGCATTGACGAAGCCGATGCGCACCAGGCCTTCGGCTTCTGACTTATTGTAATACCAGATGATGCTGGGATTATTTGTAGGACCTGTGCGATGGCTGCGGTCTGGTTGCCCCAGCAGACCCTCTACATCGTCCAGGGTCATGCCTTTCTGGACCTGCTCATATTGGCTCTGGCCGATACCAGCCTGTGACCCACATCCAGCGATGATGAACAAAGATATGGCCAGCAGGATGATCATGACGCCTGAAGTGTACAGACCTGTCCTGGCTATGTCGAGATTCCGTCTCATTCTTCCTCCTCGGAGAGCAGGCCGCGATGCATGCGCAGCATCCTCTGGGCCTGCGAGGCGACCGCCCGGGAGTGGGTGACGATGACAATCGTCACGCCTTCGCCGTTGATCGTGCGGAAGATCTCCAGGATGTCAGCCTCGGTATCCTCATCAAGGTCACCAGTTGGTTCATCAGCAAGGATGAGCCGCGGCTTGTTCATCAAGGTGCGCGCCAGGGCTACCCGCCGCTGCTCGCCACCTGAAAGCTGGCCAGGGTATGAATAGATCCTGTCTTCCAGGCCTACGAGATTCAGAAGCTCGATGGCGCGATCATGGTCGGATTCATTTTTACTGCCGAAAGTCGCCGGCAGCCTGACATTGTCGATCGCGTTAAGCGTGGGGAACAGGCTGGCAAACTGGAAAGAGAATCCGATCTTCTCATTTCTGAGCTGTGACATCTCTTTATCTGAGAGCGTCCAGATGTTGATGTCGTCGATTATCACGCGGCCGTCACTCGGTTTGGTAAGACCTCCAATGAGGCTCAGAAGAGTTGTCTTTCCCGAGCCGGAGTGCCCCACGATAGAGACCATCTGCCCACGGGGTATCTCAAGGTCGACTTTCTCGACAGCTCGCACTGTACTGGGGCCGACCTTATAGGTCTTGCTGATATCCTTTAGAACGATCATTGCGTCGGTAGTCATGAGCGCGTCACTCGCCCCGCCTGATAGCTGCATATGGCTCCAGCCTGCTGGAGCTAAGCGCTGGATATAAAGAGGCTACAGCACCACTGACTATCGCCAGTATCATGGTGATAGCCATAAGCTTCACGAAAGTCAGAACCGGAGGCCATAGATAAGGTATACCAAGGCTGGAAGTGATGATCGCCTTGAAGATAAACAGGGCGGCGCCCCCAACAAATATTCCTGCGATGCCGCCGGCCGCGGTCAGGAAGACCGCTTCAGTCAGCATAAGGCGGAATACGAATTGCCGGCTGGATCCCATTGCCCTTAGGAGGCCGATCTCCCTCTGCCGCTCATTGACGATCATGGAAAAAATAGCAGCTATAGTCAGAAGCGACATTATCCATACGATCGCATCCACTGCGATAAAACCGCGCTTGAAGCCGGAGATCCGATCAGTCACCGAGCGGCTTAACTCGTTTGCAGTGATGACAGTGGTTCCTGGAACATTCGTCTTTATCCTTTGAGTCAACTGGTCTACATTGGTGCCGTCCGCCATCTTCACCAGCACGGATGAGATCTGGCCTGGTTTGACGTCCAGCGGCGATTCAGCCACCTGGGCGGATTCCCTAGCCATCAGATAAGCGGTATCCAGGCTCATGAAGACGCTCTCATCGACGCCCATTCCGGTGGCGTCAAGGACACCGGCGACATCGAAGTCATGGCCGTAGAAATGCACCTGTTCGCCCTTGTTTGCAAGGATTAGCGAACCAATCACGACTTCGTCCTTGCTAAGCGTCCGCTGGAGATTGTCTCTCAGCCAGGGGCTGACAACAAAATCACTTGATGGATCATAGCCAACCAGCTGTACGTGGCCCGTGCAGCATTGAGAAGAAACCATGGATTCGATAAAGAGTTGCGGAGACGCCTGATCGACCCCGGGGACCGTCTTCACCTGGTCGAGGATGCTGCCATCCATATAGAAGCTGGTAGGCGCTCCGGTGATCAGCGCTGCCTGTCCGGACTCCTGGTAACCTTCAGGCACGACCAGCAAATCGGCGCCCAGACGCTCCATCCCTACTTCCAGGCTGCGATCAACGCTTCCGATCAGCAGGGTTGCAGAGAATAGCGTGCCGGCGGCCAGAGCTACGATCGCAATAGTGACAAAGCTTCGAAAAGGCTTGCGTCGCAGGTTCTGAGCGGCCAGGTAGAGGAGTCCGAGTCGTTTCATTTTGCCTTCTTCGGCTCCCTGGCAATGGGGCTAAAGTCGTTCATATTATTGTTAATCAGAATACCTGTGTCAGTAGTCAGGGTCAAGGCGGTCATTGACCCAGCCTATATTTTTCTATTCGGTACAGCAATGTATGCCGGCTTATTCCCAGCAATTCGGCCGCTTTTGTGCGATTGCCACCAGTGCGCTGCAGTGCCTGCATGATCAGCTCGCGTTCCACTTTTTCCAGCGCGACTCCTTCTGCGGGCAGACTAATAGTATCGCTGGAAAGCGAAGCGCGCTGTCTGATCTCGGCTGGAAGGTCGGCGGGGACCATGACCTTTTCCCGGCTAAGAATGGTCGCCCTTTCGATTGCATTTTGAAGCTCGCGCACGTTACCTGGCCAGTGATAATCTTCCAGCAGTCTGAGGGCTTCAGCCGACATCTCCTTGTCATTTGAGAATCGCTTCAGAAAATGCCGGACCAGCAGTTTGATATCGCCGCGACGATCGCGCAGCGGAGGCAGGTTGATCGGGATGACGTTCAGACGGTAAAAAAGATCCTCGCGGAATTCTCCTTCCCTTATCATTGCGGGAAGGTCGCGGTTTGTGGCGCCGATAAGTCTGATGTCTACATTTATCGTCTTGGAGCCGCCGAGCCTTTCGAAGCTCATCTGTTCGAGCACGCGCAGCAGTTTGACCTGGACGGTGAGGGAGATGTCCCCTATCTCGTCAAGGAAGAGCGTACCGGAGTCGGCCAGTTCGAAGCGGCCGGGTTTCGAGTCAACGGCTCCGGTAAAAGCACCTTTATCGTAGCCGAAGAGTTCGCTCTCAAGGAGCGTTTCTGGCAATGCCGCGCAACTGAGCTGAATGAATGGCTTGCCGTTGCGGTTGCTTTGTTCATGGAGTGCCCGGGCGATCAGCTCCTTGCCCGTGCCGCTTTCTCCGTAGACCATCACGTTGGCATCGGATGCGGCCACGCGCGCGACAGTTTCGAGGACGTCCTTCATTGCCTGGCTGTCTCCCACGATGCCCGACGTATCATAATCGCGATCGAGTTCGCCGCGCAGATAATCAACCTGGCGAACGAGGTTGCCGACTTTGAGAGCTTTGGCGACCGTGAGCTTGAGCTCCTCCACGTCAAAGGGTTTGGTCAGATATTCTGTGGCTCCGGCCTTCATGGCCTGCACGGCGCTTTCGACATTCCCGTGGGCAGTCAACATGATGACCGGCATGTCCGGGTAAGATTTCTTGATCTCGCTGAGAGTGGCCAGGCCACCCATTCCCGGCATGCGCTGGTCGAGGATTACCAGATCAGGGATGGCAACATCGAAAGCCTCGAGTGCATCTTCGCCGCAGGCAGCCTCGCGTATTTCATGGCCTGCGCCTGATAGTGCCCTGCCTACGACAAAACGCATGTTCTTTTCATCGTCGACGACAAGAATGCTAGTGGACATCGGTATCTTCCTCGATTGTTGTCAAAACAGTTCCATCTGTACTTTCACTCGCGGTTGAAACCCGATCGCCGGCTTCGCCTTCTGGCTGATAAGCCATCGGCAAGCCAACAGTGAAAGTGCTGCCGGTGCCCGGCTCACTTTCCGCGGTAATGTACCCGTTGTGAGCGTCTACTATGCGATGCACGATGGACAGGCCCAGGCCGCTGCCCTCAGCGCGTGTTGTATGGAATGGATCGAAGATGCGGTCCTTTTCCTCGGGAGAGATGCCGATGCCGGTATCCGAAAAAGAGATTCTGAGGAAGCCTTCCCTTACGGCCGCGCTGATCGTCAGGTTTCCGCCATCCGGCATCGCCTGGATGGCATTGGAAATCAGGTTAACAAAAATCTGCTTCAACCTGTCCTCGTCTGCCCTTATCTCCGGCAGCCCTTCCAGGCTTTCGTCGAAAACCGTCACGTTCTGCTGCTTGGCAAACTGTTTGGTCAAAAGAACGACCTCACCGAGCACCCGGTGAGCATCCACAGGCCCAAACTGTGACTGAGATGGCCTGCCGAAGTCAAGCAGCGCGTTAACCACCGAGTCGAGTCGGTCGATCTCCTGCGCCATCACGTGGGTCAGTTCAGCATCCTGACAACCCTGCTCCATTTCCTGCTCGAGCATCTGGACGCTGGCCTTGATCACGCCCAGGGGATTGCGTACTTCATGGGCGACGCCGGCTACAAGTTCTCCGAGCCCGGATAGCTTGTCTGCGCGCAGCAGCTGCTCGGTCAGATCCTTGACCTCGGTCAGATCCTCGAGAGTGATGACGATTCCGACAGTCTGACCGCTGCTTCGGTGTGGCGTGATACGAACGGCTACGGGCATCGGCCGGCCTGCGGATTCGAGTTCTGTCTCCATGGTCGCTCGAGTCTGTTTGCCCGACAGCACGAGCTCAGCAGCACGATTGAGTTCATCGTGTTTTTCGAATATACGAACGAGTGGAAAGGCTACCAGGTCCTCTTCATGACGCGCCAGCATCTTGCGGGCTTCCGGGTTCACGGTAACGATTGTTCCGCGCCTGTCGCAGGAAATCACGCCGCTGCTGACGCTGTTCAGTATGCTTTCCGTATAAGCTTTCATACGGCGGATATCAGTCTCACGGTCCTCGATCTCCCTGTTGAGTTTTAAAACTTCCTCATATCTCTGGGCTTGCCGGCGCTTGGCTTCGACAACGGCGCCCATAATCAAGGCCACCATATTGTAAAGCAGGATATCAAAGAGATTCTCAAGCGCTTCGCCTTCGAATAAAAGGCCGCCCATGGTCATGATCGCATGGGGGATAAAAAGCACAGAGACCGAGATTGAAGCCAGAAGACCGCCCTTGATGCCGAAACGATATGCTGAGAACAGGATGGGGATGTAATAAAGACGCCGTAGCAGTATATGGAAGTTATCATGTGAGATGAACTCGAGATGAAGTGGATAATAATGGAAGTAGGTAATGACGACTATGGCTACGGCGACAAGCACCGCATCGCGAATCTGGGCCCAGGGTTTATCTGCTCTATCTGTCATTTGATCTGCTTGCGCTCCCAGGAAGCACTGATTCCCAATGCTTCACGGTATTTGGCCACCGTTCGGCGTGAAATGCTGAGACCGCTTGCTCCAAGTTGTTTTGCCAGCTTCTGGTCGGATAGTGGGCGGCGGTGATCCTCGGCTGAGATCATTCCCGCCAGCCGTTTCTTTACTGCTGTGGATGACAATCCATCGCCATCAGAGGTCGCATAGCCAGCAGAAAAGAAATAGCGGAACTCAAAGATGCCATAAGGTGTACTCATATATTTTCCCAGTATGGCACGGCTGACAGTTGATGGATGCACTTCCAGCTTTTCAGCGATCTCTTCAAGTCCCAGCGGACGAAGGTGTTCGGGCCCCAGTGTGAAAAATTCCGGCTGGGAATCGGCGATGGCGCGGGCTACCTTGGTAACCGTCGTACGCCGGTGGTCGATATCCCGGATCAGCCGCGAGGCCTCCTGGATCTTTTCCTTGACGTAGAGGGTGGTTTCCCTGTCAGCGCCCTCGTTGCTGGCTTCGGCCATCTCTTTGTAAAGCCGACTCAACCTCAGGGAAGGCAGGATCTCCCTGTTGGCCAATACCCGCACCTTACCGCCGCGGTCAAGTCGCGCGTATATATCAGGAATGATGGCCGACGCGGGCGGGCTGTTATCGAAAAGGGATCCCGGTGAGGGGCACAGGCTCCGGATGAGTTTGACAGCATTGCGCACTCGGGCGGTAGAGATCGACAGGGTCTTTGCAATGTCTGTATATGCGCCACGCGCCACCTTGGGTAGAAAATCCCTTGCGATGCTGATTGCGGTATCGCCAGAATTCATCTGCTCAAGCTGGATGGCCAGGCATTCCGCGAGGTCACGAGCTGCGACTCCCGGAGGATCGAAATGCTGCACCAGGGCCAGCACCTCCTCGATCTCGCTTTCAGGCCTGTCGATGGTCCTGGCCAGAGCTGTTAACGGTTCGCGGAGATAGCCGTCTTCATCGAGGCTGCCGATGATGGCGAGCCCGATACGCCGCCGCCTGTCATCGAGGCTCTCCAGCTCGAGCTGCGTGGTCAGGTGCTCGGTGAGGGTTACAGGGCTTGCGGCCAGTTCCCCGCGTGCTGTCGCTTCGCCACTGCCAGAATAACTACCGCCCTCACTTCGGTGCGCACCCAGGTAATCGTCCCAGAGCTCCCGCTCGGCGGTGTTGCCATGCTCTTGATCCATCTCGGAAGGCTCAGGGATCTCTAAAGTCGGATTCTCCACGAGCTCCTTTTGTATAAGCTCCTGGAGTTCGGGGGCGGCCAGCCGAAGTATACTCAGGCTCTGGTAGAGCCTTGGTGATAGCACCAGTTGCTGGCTTACCGATGGGGATGTCTTCAGGGTTGGTTTGAGTTCCATGACCGGGCTTTCGGATACTATCGCAGATATCTCAAGCTGCCGACCGTTGCGCGGCTGGGGGATTCCGCTGCAATCGTGACTGCTTGACTGAATCAAACATGATTGACTGATTTTAAATATTGTAGATGCTGATGATTGAAAGTGAAACTGCCGCCGGGCTCAGCCGGCTAAAACTTAAAGGAGCTTAATAAGGAGCCAGAAGTCTAATAATGAGCCAGACTGCCGTCACGCTTGGCCCTTCTGACAGCCAGTCGGAAGCAAAAAAGGCTGATTGGTATGGTAATACAGGAGAAGGCAAGCAGGGCCAGCAGGTCGCTACCGACTTCGTCAAATCCGGCTCCCTGCAGAAGAGAGAGTCTGATAGCTCGCAGCGAATATGTAATAGGAAAGAGATAGGAGAGGCTTTGCAGCCAGCCGGGCAGAACACTGATGGGATAGTAGACGCCACCCAGCAGCGTCGATGAAGTAGCCAGTACGAAGGCGATCGGGTCGCCGCGTTTGTAGACCATGATGAAGCTGGCAGAGATGATTCCAAGGCTGGAGAAGGCTACGACAGTGAGTACAAGCGCCAGGAGCGCCGGTAGCACGGCTGCACCCGCGAAACTGACTCCGAAGAAGAGTCCGCCGATCAGCAGGTAGACGCCGACGCGCAGGGAAGTGAATGCGAAGCTCCACTGGGAAGAGGAGAGCACTATATTGGACAGGCGTGTGGGCGTGACCAGCATGGCCTCGAGGGTTCCGATCATCTGTTCTGAACGGATGCTGGTGGCGAAACTGCCAAGCCCGACGGAAAGGAAATTTGAAAAGGCGATGCCGATCAGCACGAATGAGAAATAGTCACCACCATATTCGCTGAGGCTGCTCTGCACCGATGGCGCATCGCCCAGCAGTTTGGCCACAAAGTAGAACATGACCACAGAAAAAAAGATGCTTGCGAACTGCAGAACGAAGGAAAACTTGTAGCTGATTTCCATCAGGAAGTCTTTTTTCAGGAACGCCATCGGCTTTCTGAAATTGAGTATCATTCTGGCATTCCCTCCACTGGCATGCCCTCGACTGGCATGCCTCCCACGTCCCAGCTTTTCGAAGGTTCCACCATCGACTGTTCCACCAGATCTCGAAAGAAGTCAGTAAGCGAGGCATCGCCGGTGAGTTCCTTGACCGCACCGCTAGCGCGCATCTCGCCGGCATACATGACGCCGACACGGTCGCAGATCTGTTCCGCTTCTGCCAGATGATGGGTTGCGATGACCACGGTCTTGCCTGCGGCCGCCAGCCGGTTGCGGATGAATTCATGGAGATGCCAGGCGGCGATAGGGTCGAGTCCCTTGGTGGGTTCATCCATGAAAAAGATCTCGGGATCTGCGAGCAGGCCGCGGGCCAGACCCATGCGCTGTTTCATGCCGGTGGAATATTCCTGGAATCGGCGGTCGGCAGCGTCGGACATCTCGACGATCTCGAGGACCTTGTCTATGCGCTGCCGGGCCGTTTTTTTCGAAAGGCCATGGAGCGCCGCGAAAAAATCAAGGTTCTGTCGTCCGCTCAGGCGCCAGTAAAAGCTGCGTTCTTCGCTGGAAATGAGAGCGATGCGGGATTTGACTTTACCCTGTTGACGGGCGAGGTCGAAGCCACAGATGCTTGCGTTGCCCGCACTGGGCAGCAACAGGGTACAGAGCATCTTGGTGAGGGTCGTTTTGCCGGCGCCGTTCGGCCCGAGAAGGCCAAAGATCTCACCACGCTCGATGGAAAGGCTGATTCCCTTGACAGCTGTGAAAACGGTCTTGTCCAAAGGTCGTCGGGGCGAAGAAAACCCCTTGCGCCTGATAAACTCTTTGGTGAGGTTGTGGGTTTCGAGAACCAGGTCAGCCATGTGAGGGTATTCTAGCATGACGCATACTACGTCACATACGAATGAACTCTTTAGCGGCGACGAACCGTCCGGCATCAACGGGGGTTCCGGAGCCGGCTTGCGGCCTCTTGGCGATGGCTTCAACATAGGCTCCCTGTACGTACCGAACCGGCTGGTGCAGGCGCCGATGGCAGGCATCAGCGGCTCTGCCTTCCGGCTTCAGGCGCGGCGTTTCGGAGCCGGACTGGTGACCACCGAGATGATCAGCAGCTATGGTATCCATTATCACAACCGGCGTACCCAGGCGATGTTAAAGCTGACGGAAGAGGAGCATCCGGTGTCAGTGCAGATTTTTGGCAACGATGCCGGAGTGATGGTCGAAGCCGCCCTTGCGGCGGAAGCGGCCGGCGCGGATGTTATAGACATCAACATGGGATGTCCGGTGCGAAAGGTAGTCAAGACCGGCGCCGGGGTTGCTCTGATGGGAGATGCAGAGTTGGCGTCTCGTGTGACTGCTGCAGTATCTGATGCCGTGAGTATCCCGGTTACAGTTAAGATACGATCGGGGCTTAAACGAGAGATAACGGCGCCTGAATTTGCGAAAAAATTGGTTCAGGCTGGAGCGTCGGCCATCTGTATTCATCCGAGATTGGCGATTCAGGGCCAGAAAGGTTGGGCGGACCACTCCGTTTCCGCGGCACTGGCCGTTTCACTGGGAGTGCCTGTGATCGCCAGCGGTGATGTCGCCCGCCCGGGACAGGCATCATCCCTGATCAAGAATGGCTGCGCCGCGGTAATGATCGGCAGGGCTTCTTTGGGCAATCCCTGGATTTACAGGGACCTGCTGGACGGAGTCGAGCCCTCCCGCAGACCAGCTGGAGAAGTACTCTCCGAGATGTCCTGTTTTTATCGGGATGTTGTTATCGAGATGGGCGAGGAACGAGCCTCAAGGTACATGAGAAAATTCTACGGCTGGTTTCTGAAGACTTTCAGGCCGGATGCTGGTCTTAGGGATGGCCTGAGGCGAGCCGGCAGTTTCGCGGATGCGCTGGAGCTGATGCGGGAATGCTTCGAAAACTGATTCCGCCGGTGTCAGCCACATGCTTAATAATTGAGTTGATCGTAAAGCGCCGCCGCCTCCTCGTCCAGAGCCTCCTGTTCTGATTGCAGTTCGGCGAATTCATGCTCCAGCGGTTCGATCTGTTGCTTCCACCACTGATCGACCGTATCCCCGCTGATAGAAGTGGTGAGCAGTTTTTCTTCCAGACCGATGGCGGCCTGTTGAGCCCGTGCCTGGTCGCCGGCGCCGGCAGCATCAGCCAGCTGGGCGGCCAGCGACGCCAGTCCGGCATTATCCGCCGCCGTCCTGGAAAGTACGGGTAGTATCTCAAAACCGTTTTCTGTATAAGCCTGGTCCAGCTGATTCTGGATCGTTGAGAAAGCCCCGGCAATCTGGACGAGTGACTCGCTGGCTTCCGCAGGGCTTGACTGCACTTTGCCAAGTGCATTCTGCAGCTGGCCGAAGAGCCGATCCATCTCCTGAACTGAGTTGAAGATAACCGGCCCGGCGGCATAGAACTTCAGAAGCCGGTCGGCTGTTTCAGCCTGGACTTCGAGCTGGCGGATTCGCGTTTCGGCGATTTCCCGTTTCTTGAGCAGATATCTGTTGTACCGATCATCCAGCAGTGGAAATCCTGCTGCCTTGTCTGCATCTTCCTGAGCGCTGTTTACCTCATTTACGGCCTCTTCCAGCAATGGCATCATGGATTCAGCGGCGACTGTGGCGCGGTTGATGCTGTCCAGCGAGGTAAAGCTCTCGGATCCCAGCTGACCGATCCCGGCTTCAGCCATGATCACATTTGCCTCCTCAATATGTGAGTTTGCGCTGGATAACAGCCTGTCCGCGCGCTTCTCCTGTGCCAGGCCGAGACCGAACCAGGCGCCAGCGGCGAGCAAGGCGGTCAATAAAACGATTGTGATTATAAATAAAATGCGCTTCATGACGAACCCCGGCTCATCTCAGTTCTCCAGCACATAGCGGCGCCAGTCATTCTCAAATTCGTTCCAGCTGACGCCAAGCACGGATCTGAAGATCTCGTCCACCAGCACCGCCTGGTTAACATTGTCGCTCTCGCGCCGGCGGAATTCCCGAAGCAGCGCGAGCACTTTCTCGTTCCCGTATCTTTCCTCAAGCAGCGCAACCGCCATATCGGATTCCTCATAAGCGAGTGTGGCGGCATCCGTGGTCAAAAGCGCCGAAAAGCCTCCCGGCTGATATAAGTCGCTGAGAGTCGGGCTGAAATCTGAGCCGCTCTGAAGCCTGTTCTTCAAGAGGACGACATCCTCGATTCCGGCTACATGGTCGGCGAGCCCCTCGATCAGAAACGGTGGAGTGCGGTCACCGGTCAGGGGGAAGAGGGCGATATGGGTAAGCTCATGGGCGATCATCTTCTGGTTATATCCCGGGCTGGTTTTATCGGTTTCCTGGAAGACCTCGGCGTCGATGATGATCTCGCCGCCCTGTTCGGCTTTCTCTCCGAGCTGGCGCGATGCTCCGCCGGTCCATTCCTGCCACTTGCCCGGAAAGGTCTGATTGATCTCATCCGTGCCTTTATAAACCTTAACCGGCACTTTGGGCAGGCTGGCGCCGGGAACGAATTCTTCAATGCGCGGCAGGGAAGCCTCGGCCATCGTAAGCGCCTGCTGCGCGACCTCAGTCTGGGGTGACTGGTAGAACACAATTGTGCGGTCGCCTTCCAGCGCTTCGACCTTGCCGAAGTCCTCAAACCGTGCGTCGCGCTTCATGCCGAGTATCTGTTCACCTGCGTCTCCAGCTAGTTTCCATCCGCCATCACGACGGACCAGAAAATAGGCGTCCCGCCTCAGGTCCGGAAGCTCCGGAAAGCTGCCTCGCAACGTGTACGCGGTGGCGACCTTGGCAGCCACCTTGCCGGGTTCGGACTCGGTCTGGCTGATGAGGTTCAGGTAGTAGCGGTCGAATGGCACCTCGATCAACCCGTCGAATCGTTGAAGCTCCTGTTCGGTAAACGCCGGGTTTTCCTGATCAAGGATGCTCGCGAATCTGACGCGGTCTTTTTCGACCAGGGCGCTGGCGTATGTGTCCAGAGTTTCCTGGATGCCATCAGCGCTGGCGGACGCGCCGGTGCTTTCATGTGTCGCCCAGTCGACGTTGGCCGGTGTTTCCCCAAAGCAGCCCGTGCAGAACATCGCGAGCACCAGGCAGGCGATTATCAGCGGCAACAGCGGCCGTCGATTCAAGTCAGCTGTGTCCATGCGGGGCATATGTTGCTAGAGGATCCCGGTCTTGGGTTTGAGCAGGACCTTTTCCATGGCAGATGTGCTCAAGGTGTTCAGGACATCGGCCGGCTCGATCCAGCCGCGCCGGGCGGTGGCAATGCCATATCTGAGCACATCCAGATGTTCCGGACGGTGGGCGTCGCTGTTGATTACGAGTGGTACGCTGGCGTTCTTTGCCGCCCGCGCATGGATGTCGTTAAGGTCGAGCCGCTGAAAGTGGGAGTTGATCTCCAGCGCCGTGCCCGTTCGCGCCGCCGTCGCGATAATCTCTTCCATGTCCACTTCGTAAGGCTCACGCCGGTTGATCAATCTTCCTGTTGGATGCCCGATGGCCCTGACAAACGGATTCTCCATGGCCGCGCGCAGCCGCTCCATTATCTGTGATTTCTCCTGATTGAAGCCGGAATGGATCGAGACAGTGACGAAATCAAGCGATGACAGGGATTCATCCGGCAGGTCAAGTGAACCGTCTGACCTTACATCGACTTCGGCGCTGGCGAAGACGCGGAATCCCTCCAGCTCATCGTTCACCTGTGCGATTTCAGCGAGCTGCTCTTCAAGCCTCTTGGGAGTCAGGCCTCTTACCATGCCCATCGACTGAGTGTGATCGGATACACCGATATAGGAATAACCGCGATCCAGTGCCGCGAGAGCCATCTCTTTGATCGACGCGCGTCCGTCACTCCAGTCAGTATGCAGGTGCAGGTCCCCCTTAAGGTCTCCGGTCTCGATAAGATGCGGCAGCCGGCCTTCCGCGGCGGCTTTCAGTTCACCGCTGTCCTCGCGTAGCTCCGGGGGGATGTAAGCCAGTCCGAGCAGGCTGTAGACTTCTGCTTCGGTGGCACATTCGTTGACCTTGCCGCTGGCGGTCTCCTCAACCCCGTACTCGCTGACCTTGAGCCCCATCGATATAGCCAGTTCCCTCAGGGCTATATTATGCTCTTTAGATCCTGTGAAATGTTGAAGGAGATTGCCGTAAAGACTGTCTGGAACCACCCGCAGGTCAACCTGAAGGCCCGCATGGGTGCGCACTGAGCATTTAGTAGGGCCGCTGGTGATTATATCCGCGACCATCGGCAGGCGGCCGACAGCCCCCGTCAACGCTTCAGGGTCCGTTGCGGTTGCGATGATGTCCACATCTTTGACCGTCTCTTTCATACGCCTGACGCTGCCGGCGCAGGTTACATTACGAGCTCCGGGAACCCGTCTGAGCCGCTCGGCGATCTCTTCGGCCACGGGGAGAACTTCGCCCAGCAGCAGCCGGTCGCTTCGCACCTTGAGCCGTTCGATAGCCTTGAGGATGTTTTCCGCGCTTTTCTCTCCCAGGCCAGGCAGACCGGCAATGCTTCCGTCACGGGCGGCCGCCTCCAGTTCGGCGATGTTGGACACGCCCAGGTCCTCCCAGACGCGGCGGGCGGTCCTCGGCCCGACGCCCTGCACCCGCTCCATCTCTATCAGGGCCGGGGGATACTTCTGGAAATATTCCTCGAGTTCCCCGAGCCTGCCAGTTGCGACGATCTCCTCGATCTTGGCGGCGATCTTCTCACCGATGTCGGGGATATCCGTCAGGGTTCCAGCGGCAGCCCGTTCGGTTATGGAGAAGCCAGCCTCAGAGACGCGCCGCGCAGCCTTTTGAAGGGCTATGAATCTGAACTTGTTAACACCGTCGAGCTCCATCAGCTCGGCCAGCGTCTCAAGAATCTGGGCTATTTCAGTGTTAGTGGCCACGGGCTGATAATACCCGCTGATAAAGATCTCGTGTCTCTTCAGCACACTGCCGCCAGCTGAAAGTCGCGACGCGGGCAGTACCCTTTTCGATCAGTCCGGCGCGAACGTCGCCGGAGGATAGCACCATTTCCAGAGCTCCTGCGATCTCGGCCGGGCTTTCAGGGTCGACCAGCACCGCCGCATCCCCGACGATTTCGGGGATGGATGTGGAGTTTGAGGTGACCACCGGCGTGCCACAGGCCATCGATTCGAGTGGCGGCAATCCGAACCCTTCGTACAGGGAAGGAAAAACCAGCACTTCGGCCATGCTGTATATGGCCGGCATGTCCTGGTCGTGTACATATCCAGCGAAATGGACGCCTTCCAGGTCCAGGCCCGCAAAAGCCTGATCGGGACCGACCCGGCAGTACTCCACACCGGTTACAACCAGCTGCACGTCGGCGCGGACGCGCCTGAGCTGCGTGAATGCCTTGATCGAGTTGCGGATATTCTTGCGCGGTTCCGTCGAACCCACGCACAGGGCAAAACGAGGTGGCAGCTGATAGCGGCTGCCGACAGCAGCCAGCTTCGCCTCGTCGGTAACCGGGCGAAAAGTTTCGTTGACGGCGTCGTGTACGACGCTGATCTTGCCAGGGTCGATGTCACACCAGTCGAGGATGTCCTTGCGGGAGAACTCGGAAATCGTGATGACATGGTCGGCACCTCCAACCCTGTCGCGCAGGCGGCGTTCATACATCCGCGCCCTTGCCGCACTGTAGTAGTCCGACGCCAGCCTGATCAGAATGATGTCATGCAGGGTGATGATGCTGGCACACGGCAGGCGCGATGTCTTGGGCAAGCCCATGTCACGCGGGGCATGATAGATATCGATGCCCCGTTCGGCCAGCTCCTGTGGCAGCCGATACTCTTTATAGATATAGTTTGCCGCCCTCTCCGCGAAAGAGATGTTGTGGTAGGAATCCCCCGCCATCCGCTGGTCCCGCGCGAAAAGGATCACCTGGTCACCCCGGTTCAGCCGTCTCAGGCTCTGTACCAGCTCATGGGTGTAGGTCGAGGTTCCAGTGCGGTGGAACAGGAGGGGCAGGCCTTCGATACCGATTCTCATGTTTCGAATCCTATAGGGTTGGGCAGCCAATTTGAAGGATATGCGGGCGGCGGGCATAACTTTCAGGTAATAGCCCGGCGTTTCCGGGGCAGCACGCTGCGCTGGTAGATTAATATTCACGGCGCCGAACTCCCTGCAAATATTTGTTAAGGTATGGCAGGGTATAAGCTTCAAGCGGGGTATGGATGATCATGCGTGGCAGGTATAAGTACTTCACAGGAACAGCAGTCGTGGTTCTGCTTCTGATTGCCGCATTCTTTGTTTTTCCCGGATTCGGCAGCCAGACATCTCACCCGGAAGCAATCAGCGGTGACTTTGTCCAGACCGGCACCGACTTTGAATCAGGCGAATCGAGTGGCACCGGCGTCGTTCCCGTGGCTGGAAGCCGGGAGCTGGCGCTTTCTCTGCAGCCAGCACAGCCTCAAGGCAGCTATCTCTCCGAACCCATCGCGGCCGATTACACTTTCAACGCCCTCGGGCTTCACTGGAAAGCCGATCAGCCGTCCGGAGCCGACGTAGCCGTGGAAGTCCGCTTCAGCCAGGACGGCAGCCAGTGGGGTGACTGGCAGCCGGTCAGCGAAGTAGTCGACGAATTACCCAACCACTTTGCCAGCACCAAATCCGCGGGCGAGACGATAGGCGATCTGATTTTCACGGACGCCGGCCGATTTTTTCAGTATCGCATCGACCTGACCAGCAGCCCAACCGGCCAGGTGCCGGTAGTCACAAAGATGACGGCCAGCTACATCGACTCCAGGGGCTATCACAACTCACAGCTGTCCCTGTCGAATATTAGTCAAAACGTCAGAGACGCGCTCGCTCCGGCCTCGGCCAGCGCAGACCTCAATTACATCCCCAGAACCCAGTGGGGAGCCAACGACGCCTATACACAGGCGAACTGGCCCTCCGAATATGCCCAGCCGAAGAAGATCATCCTTCATCACACGGCGGGCTCCAACTATGATCCGAATCCGTTTGCCACAGTGCTCGGCATCTGGCAATACCATGCTGTCAGCCTCGGATGGGGAGATATCGGCTACAACTTCCTCGTTGACGAACTCGGACGGGTCTACGAGGGGCGGATGGGCGGCAACGGTGTCGTCGGCGCTCATGCTTTGGGTTGGAATACCGGTTCGGTCGGAATCTCCGTGATGGGCAACTACGAGGCGCACGATATAAATACCGCCATCTATAACGCTGTCGCAGAACTGATGACGATAAAGGCCAACCAGAACCAGATCGACCCATACGGAAATAGTTATTTCGTTCATTACGAAGGTTGTCCTGATAACTGCTATCCGGTCGGCGGTTACTCATCAAATATTCTGGGACATCGTGATCTTGCCGGAAATTACACTGCTTGCCCCGGAGACTCTCTCTACGCCTATCTGCCATATTTCAGGACGGCGGCATACATCAATTATTCACCGATTCCGATAGTCGCAGGCATCCGCGTCAAGTGGGACAGCCTCAACGGAGCGCCCGGTCCGGCAACAGGCGCTGAGTACTGCCTGTCGAATCCCGGTGGCCAGTGCCCGCTTGAGGCGCAGGCCCAGGATTTCCAGAATGGCATCATCATATGGAACCCCGCCGGCGGAGTTTACTGGATCCACGGTGGCATCCTTGAAAAATACAATCAGCTTGGCGGTGCGTCTGGATCCATGGGCTTGCCCAGAAGTGATGAATACGGCGTGGCAGAGGGGCGCGGCAACGACTTTGCGGGCGGCAGGATTTACTGGTGTCCCGGCGTCGGCACACATGCCGTGACGGGGGCGATCCTCGCAAAGCTGCTAAGTGATGGCGGTGTCGCCCGTGATGGCTTCCCTACGACCGACGAATACGACGTGCCGGGTTATGCCGGTACAAGAGCCGGCGACTTTCAGCGGGCTCGGATCTATTGGTCCGCTAGTGGCAGTTCCCGAACTGTGATTGGTGGGATTCTCGGGAAATACCTTGCGCTGGGCGGACCTGCCTCGCCACTAGGCCTTCCCGTCAGCGACGAGAGCGATATTTCAGGTCTTTCCGGAGGCCGCCAGAGCGAATTCACAAACGGCAGGATCTACTGGGCGCCGGGTGTTGGTGTATACGGTGTTTACGGTGCGATATTGACGAAATATCTGGCGCTTGGTGGCCCCGCGGGATCATATGGCATGCCGACGAGCGATGAGTACGCCGCCGCTAATGGAAGGGCCCAGAACCTGCAGCGAGGGACGATCACCTGGGAGGCTTCTCTCGGCGCTCATTCGGTAATAGGAGGCATCCAGGTCAAATATGCGCAGTTCGGAGGCCCGGCCGGGTCGCTCGGGCTCGCGACCAGCGATGAGGGAGACGTAAGCGGAGTATCCGGAGCCAGGGAGAGCGCCTTCCAGCGCGGGCGCATCTATTGGGCCCCGGTCACTGGCGGCCATGCTGTGATGGGCGCTATCTTCACTAAATATCTAGCACTTGGTGGTCCCGCGGGGCTCCTGGGCCTGCCCTTGACCGATGAGTACGATATTTCGGGCGTCACTGGCGGCAGGGAAAGCGACTTCCAGCAAGGGCGCATCTACTATCACGCAACCACCGGCACATACGAAGTCTACGGCGGCATACTCGGGAAATATCTGCAGCTTGGCGGACCCGCCGGCGCCCTTGGCTTGCCGGTTTCCGGTGAGACTGATGTCTCCGGTGTATCCGGAGCCAGGGAGCATGGTTTCCAGCGCGGCCGCATCTACTGGTCTTCGACTACAGGTGGCCACACGGTCAATGGTGGGATCTATGTGAAGTACATCGAGTATGGTGGTCCCACCTCAGCATTAGGCCTGCCGCTCACCGATGAATATGATTACGGGTCCGGCCGGCGCAGCGATTTCCAGGGTGGCTACATTTACTGGAGCGCCACTACCGGCACTCAGGTATTTGCCGGTACTGCCACCACCGTGACTGCTGATTCGACATACGAGGCTCGAGATGCAGGTGGGGCTCTGCTGGCAACGATTGCTCCCGGCCAGGTTGCTTCAGTCAGGTACAGCAGCGGTAACTACAGCCTGCAGGCTCCCGGCGTTTCTCTCAATGGCTCTTCTTACATCAGGTTTACGGCCAATGGGGGCGTCATGAAGGTTTCTTCTTATCATGACATCCCCAGCTGGAATCCTGGTCTGGACGATAACCTCTTCCGCGGAACGATCGAGGTGCGTTACTCGCCGGCGTCAGATGCGGTTTGGGTAGTTAACGAGCTGCCCCTCGAGCTTTACATGAGGGGAATCGCTGAGACCAGTTCCGGCGTGCCCACAGATTTTCTCAAGACGATGACCGTGGCTGCCCGCAGTTACGCTGTCTGGCACCTGGACCGTAATGGAAAATACGGTGCCAGCGAGATCTTCCACCTGAAAAACAGCCGTAATGGTAACGGCGACGACCAGCAGTACAAGGGTTATGGGTTGGAAGCAAGGTTCCCCGACCTGGCGACAGCGGTGACCTCTACCGCCGGGCAGGTCGTGACGTATGGCGGTTCTGTGGCCATGACCTCATACTTCTCCAACTCCGATGGCAGGACCCGTTCGGCACAAGAGGTCTGGGGCATCAGCACCTGGCCCTGGCTGCAAAGCGTTGCCGACCCAGACTGCGCCGGAATGGCCATGAACGGCCATGGGGTCGGCCTCAGCGGTCATGGTGCGCTGGATCGCGCCAGCCGCGGCGATAGTTATACCACTATCCTCGGTTATTATTACACGGGAACCACCGTGCAGACGGTAAATACGACCAGGAACGTCCGCATAGCGATCGCCCGCGCATCCTGAGTAAAAGTCCCTGAACGCCCGTTCTCGGACAGGGGTAGACCCCCTCCTGAACCGCGTTAGCACCCCCTCCGGCTTATATATAGTCGCTCCCGGGCCGAATCAGTTATTGAGGGTTCGGGCATAGGCCAAGTTCAAGGCTGTAATCCCAGTAGACTTTTTTGGGGAGGCGCCAGACCCTGTCGGGGATGAAAACGCCGGTACTGGGAGTGGAAAATGGGGCCTTCAGGTAAGTGGCTATGCAAGTTAGCGGCCATCCTGGCAGTAGTTTTGACTGCCGTTGTTTCTTTGTTTTTACTGACAGAGCAGTTCGCGGCCGTTCCAGCCGTTCCAGCCGATAATCCCGCCATTTCAGTTGATGCAGTAGCCGAAGTCTCACCGCAAGTCGCCTCAGAAGTCAACTTCAGTATTCCGGAAACAGGCTCGCCGGGTGTAGATGGCGCAGCCGACATCCCACAAAAGACAGACTCAGGATCAACGCTCGTAGAAAGCGAATCAACCTCCATCCGCTGGGATGCCGAAACAGGCATACCGGCATTTATAACGGGATCGATAACACCGCCAGTGACTGGGAGCCCGACAGTCGAGGCAGTTGCGTTTTTCGATGAGAACAAGGATTTATACCGCATGACAGATCCGGGCGCCGAGCTGTCGGAGCAGCGCCAGGTCGTGGATGAAATGGGCATGGTACATCTGCACATGGCCCAGGTTTACAAAGGTCTTCCGGTTTTTGGGACAGAGATGTCAGTGCACTTCAGCCCTGGCAACAAGATTCAGACCGTGAACGGGCGCTACGTGCCTGGTATCGATCTGTCGGTGGATCCCGCGGTGACACTGGATCAGGCTATCGATGCAGCACTGCATGACTTTGGGTTCCCTGCAGCAGCTTCGACGTTCGAACCACCTCAGCTGGTGATCTATTCCCCTGATCCCAACCGGCCGGTTTTGGCGTGGCAGATCACCCTTGCCAATGATAACCCGCCCGTGCGGATGGTTTATTTTGTCGGGGCCAAAGATGGCAGCATCGTAGATCGATATGACGCCCTCGAAGATGTAAAGAATCGCCGTACCTACACGGCCGGCAGTGGCACCACCACGCCCGGCACTCTGCTCATCAGCGAGGGTGGTTCCTCCGGGGACAGCGTCGCCCAGGCGGCACACAATAATATCGGCTCAACCTATGACTACTACTCCAGCACATTCGGGCGCGACAGTTTCAATAACGCCGGAGCTTCCCTGATCTCGACTGTCCACTATGGCAGCAGCTATAACAACGCCTACTGGAACGGCCAGCAGATGGTCTACGGAGACGGCGATGGAAATGTTTTCGGCCCGCTCGGCAACAGCCTGGATGTTGTCGCCCACGAGCTCACCCACGGGGTCACGCAATATACCGCCGACCTCGTCTACTCATACCAGTCTGGCGCGCTAAACGAATCCTACTCAGATGTATTCGGTGTGATGGTGGACCGTGACGACTGGCTGCTGGGTGAGGACGTATACACGCCGAATACCCCGGGGGACGCGCTTCGTAGCGTGTCCAATCCTGCGCAGTATGGGCAACCCGACCACATGAACAGCTATGTGAATACTTCAAGCGACAACGGTGGCGTCCATACAAACAGCGGCATACCGAACAAGGCGGCTTATAACATTGCCACAGCGATCGGCAAGGACAAGATGGAGTTCATTTGGTACCGGACGTTGACTTTATACCTGAACTCCGGATCTCAGTTTGTCGATGCTCGAGACGCGAGCGTGCAGTCGGCTGCCGACCTTTATGGTTCGGGCAGCCCGGAAGTAATCGCAGTGCAAAACGGTTTTGCAGCTGTCGGAATCGGCTCAGGCCAGTCATCCACCCAGAATGCGAGAATCGAGATCGACCACACCTACAGGGGCGATCTGATAGTGACCCTTGGAGTCGGCAATCCGGATTCGCCAAGCTGGTCGACTGTGGTCTCGAATCGGCAGGGCGGTTCCGCGGATAATATCTATTCGACGGTCGACATCTCCGGCGGTAGCGCCTATCTGTCTCCCAGCTGGCAGAATCGATGGTTCCTTAAAGTCTATGACGCCGCCGGCCAGGATACCGGTTCCATCAGGACTTTTTCAATCACGGATAACGGAGTGACCTTCACGGCTACAGATACTCCGGTAGCCGTGAATGACCTCGTCACAGTGTATTCTTTCGTCCCAACACAGGATGACACTCCACTACCCGTCGAAACTCCATTCCTGGAAAAATGGAACGCACTGGGTGGAGCTCCGGGCACAGCCACTAGTGCGGCGCAGACGATCACCGGCGGGCAATACCAGAATTTCAGCAACGGCAGGCTCATCTGGAACCAGTCGACCGATACGGTCTACTGGGTTCATGGCGCTATCCTGACAAAATATGACCAGCAGGGCCGTGAATCTGGTGCGCTCGGCCTTCCCGTGAGTGACGAGATAGACGTCACTGGCGTAACCGGCGCCAGGGAGAGCGATTTCGCCAGCGGCAGGATCTACTGGGGTCCGGGTATCGGCACCTACGCGATCTCGGATGCCTATATCCTCGCCAAATACCTGGAGCCTCCGGCGGGCGGAGCAACCGGCGGGCCGGCATACTACGGAATTCCTGTCAGCGACGTTTATGATGCCTGGGACGGCAAGGCACAGAACCTTCAAAAAGCTATCATAACCTGGAATAGCACCCTGGGAGCTCACGCGGTTTATGGTGGGATAATGGGCAAATACCAGATGTTGGGTGGTCCAAAAGGAGCCCTGCACCTCGCAACCAGCGATGAGATCGACGTCCCCGGCGTAGTCCCCGGTGTCACCGGCGCCAGGATGAACATGTTCCAGAACGGCGATGTCTACTGGTCCACGGTCACAGGCGGACACACGATCAACGGCGGCATCTACGTGATCTACAAGGCCTATTGCGATGCAGGAACCTCAAAGTGCGGCCCCAACTCCCGCCTGGGCCTGCCAATAACCGATGAATACTCGATTGCCCTGCCCGGTGGTGGCAGGCGCAGCCAGCTTCAGCACGGCTTTGTCACCTGGGGGCTATGGTACGGCGCCTGGGTAACCGTCATGTAGCAATTCCCCCGGTTATTCTGAAGGGCTTTCGATTAACATTTCCTCCCCGCTGGATGCATCGATATTCTATACATGATACTTTTCACAATAATTAGAACGACCCTGACCTTGAATCAGTCCACTTTCCGAGGCGGCAAACCATACTCCCTTTGTCCAACGGCAATAAAGCGGGTTTATGTAAAGACCGATACAAGTATTGGTCACATAAGTGGCTACACCGTGGCGCGTGGTTGGTGGGGGAGAAGCCAGTTCCGGGTGATAAAGGCAAAACCTCGGAAACGGGGTGGCGCAAAGCCAAGGGTCTAAGGTCTTCGGACTATGACAGCCTGGCTGCCGCCGAGGAGGCCTGGCTCCCCATGTTTCGCGTCATAGCTACGATATTAGCGGCGGTTCTGTTCTGTATCTTTTTTACCACGGCCGCTGTCGCGAGTGCGGATGCAGCACCAAACCCCCTGCAACTCGGCGTCTTCTTCCCCGATCCTCAATTCCCTGACGAGCAGCTTCCTTCCGTCGAAGATCTCCACGATTTCGAAAGCTCCATCGGCCGGCAGACGGATGTCTTTTTGTGGTATGAGTCGATAAGTGAGGATTTTTACGCTGACACCTTTCTCCCGATGGCCCAGGAAGGCCGCATCATCCAGCTGGCCTGGGAGCCCCATGATTTCAGCCGTCCCGCCACCGATCAGCCCGAGTATCGACTTGCAAGAATAACCGCCGGCGATTTCGACAACGACATCAGGCGATGGGCCAGGCAGCTGAGGGATTTTGGCTACCCGGTCTATTTCCGCCCGATGAGCGAGATGAATGGTGACTGGGTCACATGGGGTGGCAGCGCAAACGGGAATTCACCGCAGGACTATATACCTGCCTGGCGGCATGTCCACGACATCTTTGTCCAGGAAGGCGCGACTAACGTCAAATGGGTCTGGTCGCCGAATCGCGATGGCTCCACCAGCGCGGCCCAGGCAACTTTTAATACCTACTATCCCGGCGATGCTTACGTGGATTTCATTGGAATAAACGGATACAACTGGGGCACTCTTTACAATACTCCGGATTGGACATCTTCCTGGCAAAGTTTTGAAGAGGTCATTCGCTACAGTTATGACGTGGCCGTCGCGAACACTGATAAATCCGTTGTTATCTGCGAGACAGCGACGACTGAGGTGGGCGGCAATACCGGCAATGGCGGGAAAGCCGGCTGGATCACCGACGCATTTGCTTCCCTGCCATCAAGATTCCCTCGCATCATCAGCCTGACCTGGTTCAATATCAATAAAGAAACCGACTGGAGAGTCCAGAGTTCCGCTGCCGGCCTGCAGTCGTTCCGTGCCGCGATTATTGATGACGGCAACACACAGCCACCGGTTTTAGTCGAGGCTCCCTTTGCCGAGAAATGGAATGCCCTTGGTGGCGCGCCCGGTACCGCTCTCGATGTGGCGCAGACAATAACCGGCGGCAAGTACCAGGATTTCAGTAACGGCAGCCTCTTCTGGAACCAGTCGACGAACGCGGTTTACTGGGTAAATGGCGAGATCCTTGCCAAGTACCTGGCGGCTCCATCGGGTGGCGGGACCGGCGGACCGGCATATTATGGACTGCCTGTCAGCGATGCCTATAACGCCTGGGACGGTAAAGCGCAGAACATGCAGAAGGCGATCATAACCTGGAACAGCAGCCTGGGAGCTCACGCGGTCTACGGCGGCATCATGGGCAAGTACCAGATGTTGGGCGGCCCCACGGGACCGTTGCATCTGGCGACCAGCGATGAGATCGATGTCCCCGGGGTGGTCCCGGGTGTGACCGGCGCCAGGATGAATATGTTCCAGAACGGCGATGTCTACTGGTCGATAATTACCGGCGGACACACCATCAACGGTGGCATCTATGTCAGGTACAAATCCTATTGCGACGCCGGAACCTCAAACTGCGGCCCTAACTCCCGCCTGGGCCTGCCCATAACCGACGAATACTCGATTCCACTGCCCGGTGGTGGCAGGCGCAGCCAGCTTCAGCACGGTTTCGTCACCTGGGGCGCCTGGTACGGCACTTGGGTCGATGTCAGATAAGCGCCGGTCGAGTAACCTTTAACGAATATGTTCGCTGAAGAGTAGATGGCTCTTTCCCTTTTGAGATGTTCGCTTCGAACCCTCTTCAATAAAGCGGACTGGCGTCACTGCCGACTCAATAAGTAGATAGTCATGATTAAGGCTGATGTTTTTCGACGAATTCTTATCTCATGAGTAATCTTTTCAGGTCAGGGAGAAAATCATGGTAGCCACGGGTGGGAAAATAATTTCTTCGCGGTTTGTGATCTCGGCGTTCGCCGTATTTATGATAGTCCTGTTCGTAAGTCTCGCGGTCGTTCCGGCAGCCTCTGCTTATGACAACGAAGAGCTTGCTTTCCTGACTTATATCAACAATCACCGCGCGGCTTATGGCCTGGGGCCACTGACTCTTTCCAATTCATTGTATGTCGCTTCCGAGGGGCATAGCTACGATATGGGCGCGAGGAATTATTTCGCTCACAATGATCCACAGGGGGTCACTCCCTGGGATCGGATTCGCTATGCCGGTTATACATACAACACATATCTGGGAGAAAATATCGCAGCAGGCTATGGCACTGCATTTGATGTCTTTGTCGCCTGGCGCGCCTCACCTGGTCACAACGCCAACATGCTCAGTGCCAACTTTCGGGCGATCGGCATCGGCAGGTACTACGTTCCTGGCTCTACTTATGGCTGGTACTGGACGACGGACTTCGGCGGTGTTTCTGAAGCACCGGTCTATCCTATTGACGCATCTGTGGCGGGAAAATGGAATGCGCTTGGTGGGGCTCCCGGTCCCGCTACAAATTATGCCCAGGTAATGACAGGTGGCACGTATCAGGACTTTGTCAGCGGGAGGCTGGTATGGAACCAATCGAGGAATGAAGTCTACTGGGTTCGAGGCGCCATCCTGACCAAATTCGACCAGCTCGGCAGTTGGAACAGTCCGCTCGGCCTTCCTGTAAGCGATGAAGGCGATGTCAATGGAGTCGCGGGCGCCAGGAAGACCGAATTCACAAATGGCACAGTCTACTGGGGACCTGGCATTGGCGCTTTCAGCGTTATTCCAGGGACGGCTATCGTAGATAGCTACCTGGCACAGGGCGGACCCGCCGGAGCATATGGGCTGCCTGTCGGTGACGAGTTTGCCGCCGCGGGTGGCAGGGCGCAGTATTTCCAGCGTGCGGCGTTGACCTGGGACGGTACATCGAATCCTGTATATGCCGTCGTCGGCGGCATCATGGGTAAATACAAGATACTGGGTGGCCCGGCCGGTCCGTTAGGTTTTACGACCGCTGGTGAGGGCGACGTTCCCGGTGTGACCGGCGCCAGGAAGAGTGAATTCACCGGCGGTACGGTTTATTGGGGCCCGGGCGTAGGTGCTTTTGGTGTCACGGCAGGTCCGGTCATGACAAAGTACATGGCCGAGGGCGGACCTGCGGGGCCTTATGGCCTGCCGATCAGCGATGAATATGCAGCCTGGGACGGCAAAGCCCAGAATATGCAAAATGCGATCATTACCTGGAACGACGCCCTGGGAGCCTTCGCAGTCTATGGAGGCATCATGGGCAAATACCAGCTGCTCGGCGGTCCTACGGGCGCCCTGCACCTTGCTACGGGTGAAGAGAAGGACGTCCCCGGCGTCGTCCCCGGTATCACCGGAGCCAGAATGAACACTTTCCAGAACGGGAATGTTTACTGGTCTTCAGTTACAGGCGGACATACGGTCAACGGCGGCATCTACATCAGATATATGGGTTATTGCGATGCCGGGACCAATAACTGCGGCCCTAACTCCCGCCTTGGACTGCCGTTAACGGATGAATACTCCATAGCCCTGCCGGGCGGCGGCAGGCGCAGCCAGTTCCAGCATGGATTCGTCACCTGGGGCGCGTTATATGGCACCTGGATCGATGTAATGTAGGGATCACCCGCGCCGGTTTCTTCGTTTTCAGATTTTCTTCGCGTGTAAATGGCATGAATATCACTCAAAAAGGGTGCATCAGGTAATATTTCGCAACATTGCTTAAACTGTGTATAACTTGATTTAGCTCTTGCAAGAAGGTACCTTTATTACACAGGAAAGATGCGTTATAACGGGTGAATAATACAGTGATCAGAGCGGGTTTCGAGTTGATTATGCGGGCGAATCTCCGAAGCAATTACTAGAGATACATTTATTCCCCCCGGGTTGTCCTGATTCAGAGACTCAATATATTTCCACTAAGGGGTATTCATGAAGAAGAGATTTTTGACTCTAAAGATTTTGCTTGCGCTGTCGTTGTTGGGCCTCCTGGTTTTTGCGCCCATGGCGATGGCTGGTGTCAGTACCGGTAACGGAATCTGGGAATGGGTACGCCCCACAGTCCAGGGCAATAACATAAATGCGATGTCGTTTATTGATGCCTCGAACGGATGGGCCGTTGGCGGCGGCGGGTCGGTCATGAAGACGACAAACGGTGGCACAAACTGGACGGTCCAGACACCATCGGCTTTTGCTACACCGGCCTATACGTGCCATGGTACAAACATCGGCAGCGGTTGCGCCCTGCGTGGAGTCTCCTTTATAAGCGCCAGTGTGGGCTGGGCTGTTGGTGATTACGCTTCGATCTGGAAGACGAGCGATGGTGGCACTACCTGGACCGACCAGCACATCAATATCACGCCGGCTTTTTCACCCCCCTATGACACCTCGCCACCGACGTTTCGGGCCGTTCATTTCTTTGATGCAAACAACGGCGTGACAGTCGGCGACGGATTTACATTCTATACGTCCAACGGCGGCGCTACATGGGCTAAGGGCAACGGCACCGGCACCAGCAACCTGTCTTCAGTGCAGATGTTGAACACTACAACCGCAGTCGCGGTCGGTAGCTCAGGTGTTGTTTACAAGACGATCAACGGTGGGGTTAACTGGACAGCCAAGACCTCCAATACAACTGCGAATCTGAGCGCCGTGGCTTTCTCAGGCTCGAGCAATGGCTATGCAGTCGGAGGGGACGCCTCAGGAAGGATTTTGAGGACAACGGATGGCGGCGAAACCTGGACTCCTAATACAGCGTCAGGGCCGATTTCAACAGTGCTTACCAGCGTAGCGTTACCGGGTGGAACTAATCTCGTTACCACAGGCTCCGGCGGCAATATCAGGAAGAACGCAGTCAATATCTGGGCGGATCCGATCGATACCGTGGCGTCGGGTCTTGCAGCCATGACATCAGGTACTTCGAATATGATGATCAGCGCGAGCTTTGCACCGGGAAGCGCGACCGGCTATGTCGGCGGTGCGGCCGGACTGGTGCTGGCTTCGACTGATTCGGGCAGCACCTGGAGCCCAAAGAACGGCGGCGACGCTCTCTCGAATTTCAGCTCCAGTTTTGTGACCGACCTCAATGGCTGGACCGTCGGAGAAAATGGGACCGTGAACCACACAACGAATGGTGGCGGTTCCTGGTCAAGCGACAATGCCGGAATTGCTTCCAACGTCGCTCTTCATGGAGTCAATTTCAGGAATGCTTCACTCGGGTTCGCTGTGGGCGTCATACTAGGTTCACCCAATGTAGCGAAGGCGTATAAGTACAATAGCGGCACCTGGTCGGAGATGGATCTTGTGACCCCTGGCGGGGCGAGCTATCTGAGCTCCGTGAAGATGAGTGATGACACCAACGGCTTTGCTGTCGGTGAAGAAGGCGTCATCATGCAGACAGCTGATGGCACTACATGGACCAAGTCGGTTCCCAGTGCGACTTACAGCCTGAACTCAGTCGATACGACCGCAAGTACTAACGGCTGGGCTGTCGGTTCGGCTCCATGCCCCACTGGATGCGCAACAGGGCAGGGGTCCAAGGGAATAATCCTGAAGTACAGCGGGGGCAACTGGAACAGTCCCGCCACTATCAAGACCAACGTCAACTTCTTCACCTCGATCGATATGGTCGACGCAACTTATGGCTGGGCTGTGGGTTATAACTCTTACAGCTCGGGTGGCAGTACGGTCACGACGGGAAGGGTCTACAAGACGACAGACGGCGGTTTGACATGGACCGAACAGACGTCACCGACGAGCAAGCTTATCGCCGGGGTCACCATGCTGAACACGACCACCGGTTACCTGGTAGCCGATGAAGGCAGGATAGGTAAATACAACGGGCTGGCTGGTACATGGTCGATCGAATCGTCCGGAACCGATGTGCCTTTGTACAATGTGGCATTCGGACAGAACGGTCCTAATTACGCATTTTATGCCGCAGGCGGTAATGGCGCGATTCTGAAGTTCGCACCGGTTGCTACTGATCCTGACTTCATTGCAAAGTGGGATAGTCTGGGTGGGTTGCCTGGCACCGCCGTAGATGTAGCGCATGTGATAACCGGCGGCAAATACCAGGACTTCAGTAACGGCAGACTGATCTGGAACTCGGCAATGGGTCCGGCCAGTCCTACAACGGTGTGGTGGGTGCATGGCGCCATCCAGACCAAGTATGAAGCGCTTGGTGGAACTACTGGCGCGTTCGGCTTTCCCACAAGCGATGAGGGACCAGCCCCTGGCGTCTCCGGCGCCGTGGAGAGCTCTTTCACCGGCGGCAGGATCTATTGGGGCCCGGGTGTGGGCGCTTACGGAGTCTCTGGAGCTATCGGTACGAAGTTCACCTCCGGCGGAGGGTCAGCTACATATGGCATTCCGACCGGTGACGAATTTAATGCCAGCGGCGGCAAAGCGCAGAACCTGCAAAAAGCGATAATCACCTGGGATGGTAACGGCGCCAACCCCGCATACGCGGTAGTCGGCGGTATCCTCGCCAAGTACAGGACCACAGGCGGAGTACCCGGAGGTCCCCTGGGTTCCCTGGGCCTGGCAACCACGGACGAGCAGGATGTCGCCGGAGTCGCCGGCGCTCGCGAGAGCCGTTTCACCGGCGGCAGGATCTTCTGGGGCCCGGGTGTGGGCACTTATGCCATAACGAGGATGGACTTCCTGAATATGTTCGATGCCAATAGCGGATCTGCCTACCTGGGTATACCGACCAGCGACTCATTCTCAGCATGGGATGGCTTCGGACAGAACTTCCAAAAGGCGATCTTCACATGGAACCCCCGTGATCACGAACATTTCGTACGCGGCGGCGTCATGGTCAAATACCAGATGACGGGCGGCCCCGCGGGATACCTGCATCTGATCATAAGTGAAGAGGCACCGTTGTCGCCGGCATTGCCCGCCCATGCTGATGCAGTTGCGGCTGTCTTCGAGAATGGAAGGGTCTACTGGTCAGGCACCACCGGTTCTCACATAGTCAATGGCGGCGTCTACGTGACCTACTTGTCAGTCGGCGGACCTCAGGGACGACTGGGCCTGCCGATCACCGATGAATATCCGCTGGCACTTCCGGGTGGCGGCGCGCGCAGCCGCTTCGAGCATGGATTCATTACCTGGTGGGCGCTCTACGGCACCTGGGTGGATTACATATAGAGCTAGGTCCAATTCAGCTGCACCGTGATCGACCAGCTTGATCAGCGTGTGATCAGCAAGAGCAGTGAAGGTAATCCGCATCGGTGGATGAATTAATATAACCGGGGTGAGCAGATCCGGAAATAGAAAACGACAAGGTCAGGAATCATACATGTGATTCCTGACCTTTGTTGATTAGGGCAAGGTTTGGGCGATCTCAAGGGGAGTCGATGGTAGAGCAGCTCTATCAGAAGCTGGTTCGAAGATGATTCCGGCGGGGAAAAAATACAGGTCGATCCTGATTCTGGCGATGTTCATCGCTTTCTGGTGTTTCAGCGGGACGGCAAATGCAGTCACGGCCGATGAGCCGATCGCCGGATACTCGATGGTGACGGCAGCGCAGCTGGACGCGGAACTCAGTTATGTGAATCCCGGCCACATCCATCCTCAGATCGCGCAGTTATATGTCACCTGGGGAAGCCGCTTCGGCATCAAGGCGGACCTCGCCTTTTCGCAGATGCTCCACGAGACCAATTACCTCCGCTATACCGGCGACGTCAGGCCCTGGCAGAACAACTTCGCCGGCATCGGGGCTACGGGGGGCGGTAATCCCGGCAACTCTTTCGCGAGCGCCGAGGCCGGCGTCATAGCCCATTACGCGCATCTTGCCTGGTATGTATATCCAACCCACGTCAACGAGTACTGCAACACCACCTGGGATCCCAGGCATTTCGGAACCGGCCATCGCAATACCGTGCGCATCCTGAGGGATCTGGGTGGGCAGTGGGCAGTGCCGGGCGTCGGATATGGTGATGCCCTGGCAGTCCACGTGACCCGCATCTGGAACATGGCTGATCCCATGTATATCGCATTTCCGATAAACGGTGGCATCCGGATCAAATGGGACGGCCTGAACTGGGCTCCAGGCCGGCCGTTGAACGCCGAATATCCCGTGTCGTCAGCGGATGGCCAGCTGATCGGCCAGGCCCAGGACTTTGAGAACGGAAGGATCGTCTGGAACCAGGCTGGCGGCGTCTACTGGATCCGCGGCGCTATCCTGGCGAAATACAACCAGTTTGGACGGGAGGCCGGCATCATGGGTTTTCCCAGGAGCGACGAGTACGATATCGCTGGCGGCCGTGAGGGTGATTTTTCCGGGGGAAGAATCTACTGGCATCCGACTACAAACGCGCATGCTGTTTATGGTGGGATCCTTGGCAAATATCTCGAGAAGGGGGGCCCGGTGGAGCTTGGTTTCCCAATCACGGATGAGCAGGATGTGGCCGGTGTCCCGGGAGCTCGCGAAAACCAGTTTTCCAGGGGGCGTGTCTACTGGTCGGGCACAACCAGTTCTCACGAGGTGCGCGGCGCGATTCTGGCGAGATATCTGTCAGAGGGCGGGCCGGTCTCATTGGGCATGCCTGTCACCGACGAGCTCGGCGCCGGAGGTTGGGGAGGGCGTGAGAGCCGTTTCGAGAACGATCGCATCTACTGGTCATCCTCGGGTGGAGCTCACATGGTTTCCGGTGAGATCGAGGAGCATTACCTCGAGATGGACGGCGTGTCGGTCATCGGTGTGCCGACGACCGATGTTTTCGATATAGCCGGCGCCAGCGGTTCGCAGCGGTGCGGTTTCCAGCTCGGGAGCCTTTTCTGGAATCAGCCTCTGAGCGAAACCTACCTGGTCCGCGGCGCCATCCTGACAAAATATGACCAGCTTGGCGGTCCGGCAGGCTCGCTGGGGATTCCCTTGGATGACGAGGAAGATGTTCCCGGTGTGACCGGCGCCAGGGAGAGTGAATTCACCGGCGGCAAGGTGTATTGGGGCCCGGGTGTCGGTGCTTATGGCGTCGTGGCGGGTCCGATCATGACCAGGTACCTGGAGGCTCCATCGGGAGGAGGGACCGGCGGACCTGAATATTACGGCCTGCCGGTCAGCGATGTATATG
>JAUSDE010000196.1 GCA_030650885.1 Thermoleophilia bacterium | reverse complement strand
AAAAGGGCATCGATATGGATTCACCAACCGAAAATCATCTTCATAGTTTTGTACTCCAGGGAGTAGAGCCGAACCTGGAGAAGAAGATCAAGATCGACGATACCACCCTGCGCGACGGCGAGCAGACCGCGGGTGTTGTCTTTGCAAACCAGGAAAAGGTGCGTATCGCCAGGCTGCTGGACGAAGTGGGGGTCCATCAGATCGAGGTCGGCATTCCCGCAATGGGCGGCGATGAGAAGGAAACGATCAAGAAGATCGCCGCACTGGGCCTGGGCGCCAGCATCCTGGCCTGGAATCGTGCGGTTATCAGCGATATCCAGCACTCGCTCGACTGCGGCGTCAACGCCGTGGCTATCTCGATGTCGGCTTCGGACATCCATATCGAACATAAACTGAAGAAATCCCGGACCTGGGTGCTGGAAAGCATCAAGACCGCTGTCGATTTCGCCAAGAAGAGCGATGTATACGTGTCGGTGAACGCCGAAGACGCCTCGCGCGCCGACCTTGATTTTCTGCTGCGTTTTGCCCGGTCGGCCAGGGAATGTGGCGCTGACCGTCTCCGATTCTGCGACACCGTGGGTATCCTCGACCCGTTCGACACATACAACGTCATTTCTTTTCTGCGGAAAAATGTTGATATCGAGATTGAGATGCATACCCATAATGATTTCGGCATGGCCACAGCGAATGCCATCGCCGGCATAAAGGCAGGCGCCATTTACGTTAACACGACAATCAACGGGCTGGGGGAGAGAGCCGGTAACGCGGCTCTTGAAGAAGTGGTGATGGCGCTCAAGTACATATCCAAAGTCGACCTGGGGCTCAAGACCAAGCGTTTCCGCGAGCTGTCCGAATACGTAGCCAATGCTTCCTCGCGAGCTATACCTGTATGGAAACCAATCGTCGGCGCTAACGTTTTTGCCCATGAATCTGGAATCCATGCGGACGGGGTCATCAAAAATCCGTTGAATTATGAGGTCTTCACTCCCGAGGAAGTTGGGCTCGAACGCCAGCTGGTCATCGGCAAACACTCGGGTTCGCGCTCGATACAGATGAAGTTCAAGGAGTTTGGAATCGAGCTCGACGATGATGACTCGCGGGAGATACTCCGGCTCTCGCGCAAGCTCGCAGTAGAGCTGAAGCGCGGGTTGTTCGAGAAAGAACTGATGTATGTCTACAAAGACTACAAAGCCAAGCGTGATGCTACCGGAAAAAGTGGAGCCACGGATACCGGCGGGTCAGATGAGTAGTACCCTCGCGGAAAAAATCATCTCGGAACACGTCGGCAGGGAGGTCAAACCTGGTGAGATAGTCGTCACAGGTGTAGATGTGACAGCATTGCAGGACGGAACCGGGCCGCTCGCTATACTGCAGCTGGAAGAACTCGGGATGGTACAGGCTCACAAGCCGGAGAAAACAATACTTTTTATAGATCACGCGGCGCCAAGTCCGCGCAAGGAGCTTTCCAACGCCCACATGTCGCTGCGCGACTTCGCGGCAAAGACCGGCGCGGTGCTATCTGAGATCAACGAGGGCGTCTGCCATCAGCGGCTGGTGGAAAGTTATGCTTCCCCGGGGGACATCCTGATCGGCGCCGATTCGCATACCTGCACCTCCGGGGCACTGGCGGCATTCTCGACGGGCATGGGCTCGACAGATGTCGGCATCGGCATCGCCACCGGCAAGACGTGGCTGAAAGTGCCCGAGACCCTGAGGGTTGAGATAACCGGCACGTTCGCCAGGGGAGTCTACGCCAAGGACCTTATCCTCCATCTGATCGGCGAGATCGGTGCCGATGGAGCAACCTACATGGCTCTGGAGTTCACCGGGCCGGGCGCAAAGGCCATGACTATGTCGGAGCGTTTTACCCTTTCCAATATGGCTGTCGAGGCCGGAGCCAAGACAGGGCTGTTCGCCTCAGATGAAGCTACCAGGGCCTGGCTGGATGAACACGGCCGCGAAGAAGATTTCCGCGAACTAGAAGCTGACCCGAATGCTGAATACACCCGCACGGTCCAGATTGATTCTGGCAGCCTTGATCCGACCGTGTCCGCACCGCATACAGTCGACAACACGATGACCGCCGCGGCTGCGGCCGGCACGCGCGTTCACCAGGTCTTCATCGGCACCTGCACGAACGGCCGCATCGAAGACCTGCGCATCGCCGCTGATATCCTGCGTGGGCGCCAGCGCAATCCTGGCACGAGGCTCATCGTCACTCCCGCATCAAGGACCGTCTACATGCAGGCTGCTTCTGAAGGCCTGCTCGCTGACTTTGCCGCAGCCGGCGCCCTGGTGACTGGGCCAGGTTGTGGAGCATGTGTGGGCGTTCACGGAGGTATTCTCGGTGACGGTGAAGTCTGCATGGCCACCCAGAACCGTAATTTTCAGGGCCGTCTGGGCAACGCCGAGGCATTCATCTGGCTTGGCTCGCCGGCAACCGCCGCGGCCACCGCCCTTGCCGGTGAGATCGTTGACCCGAGGGAGTACCTGCGATGATCCTGAGAGGAAAAGCCTGGAAATTCGGTGACAGCATCTCCACCGACCATATCGCCCCCGGGCGCTATTTCCATCTGCGCACGAATCTGCCGGAGCTGGCCAAACACGTGCTCGAGGACGCCAACCCTGAGTTCGCTTCTCAGATGGCTCCCGGCGATTTTGTTGTAGCCGGCCGGAACTTCGGGCTCGGCTCCAGCCGTGAACACGCACCGCGAATCATCAAGATCGCTGGAGCCAACGCGGTTCTGGCACAATCTTTTGCGCGCATATTCTTTCGTAATTCCATCAACGTGGGACTGCCGGTACTGGAGATCGATACGAGCGGTATCGAGCAGGGTGATGAGCTGGAGGTAGACTTGGGTTCCGGAACCGTCAGGAATGTGACCAGGGACCAGACCCTGACCTTCGCGCCTCTGCCGCCGGTGATGGTGAAGATACTGAATGATGGCGGCCTGGTCGAACATTTTAAAAAGTATGGTGATTTCAATCTCGAAGCATAGCTTCGTGGTTGAAAGGCGGCCGATGAACCCGCCACAGGCCACATCAGTTGAGCCATTTCCCGAAGTAATGACTAATCAGGAACGGAGAAACGCATGACTTATCAATTAACGCTGATTCCCGGTGACGGCATCGGACCGGAAATAACGCAGGCGGCCTGCAGGGTGATCGAAGCCGCCGGTGTAGATATCGAATGGCATACGGTCTACGCAGGCCAGGACATCATGGCCCAGTATGGCACACCGCTGCCAGACAATGTGCTCGAATCTGTCCGCAAGACCGGCACCGCGCTCAAGGGCCCTGTGACGACGCCTGTAGGCAGCGGTTTCCGGAGCGTCAACGTCGCCCTGCGGCAGGCGCTCGACCTCTATGTGAACCTTCGCCCGGCGCTTTCCATCCCGGGAGTGAAGTCTCGTTACGAGGATATCGACCTGGTGATCGTCCGCGAGAACACCGAAGACCTCTATGCCGGCATAGAACATATGGTCGGCGAGGATGCAGCAGAGAGCATCAAGATCATCACCCGCAAGGCGTCAGAGCGTGTGACCCGCTACGCTTTCGAATACGCTCGCGCCCAGGGAAGGCACAAGGTCACAGCCGTCACCAAGGCCAATATCATGAAGTGCAGCGACGGACTCTTCCTGGAATCGGCGCGCCATGTGGCCGAGAGCTACAGCGACATCGAGTTCGAGGATCGCCTCGTAGACAACATGTGCATGCAGCTGGTCCAGAAGCCGGAGCTTTACGACGTGATGGTCATGCCGAACCTTTATGGTGACATCCTGTCCGACCTGTGCGCCGGACTGGTCGGCGGACTGGGCGTGGCGCCGGGAGCCAACATCGGCGACACCATGGCGATATTCGAGCCGGTCCATGGCAGCGCTCCCAAATATGCCGGCAAGAACAAGGCAAACGCCACGGCCACTATCCTGTCAGGGGCGATGATGCTGAGGCACCTTGGTGAGAATGATGCGGCCGATGCTGTAACAGCAGCCGTGCGGCAGGTAATTGGTGAAGGCAAGACCGTTACCTATGATCTTGGCGGGGAAGCAGGGACTTCAGAGATGGCGGATGCCATCATCGCCGTCATCCAGAAATAAGCACTGAAGCCCTCTGCGCGAGCGGCTGCCGGGTCTCAATACAGGGTTACTCAGCCACCCACCGCCGAAAGCGGTTTCAGGCTGGATAGCATCGACTGGATCTCGCCCCAGCTTGTGGTCCATGTGCCCGACTGGACGCTGTACCATAAATCCTGGGGACCGGTCGCGGGATCGTTATAAACTCCCTTCCAGACGACTACGAAGGTCTCCGCTTCACCTACGGAATCCGCCCTTACCGGATCGCCCTGCGGCAGATATTCCAGGGTCTTGTGCCAGTAGACCTGATAAACGGTCCCGTTCATCTCGACTTCGGTAAGGTAATATCCTGACAGCGGCTTGCTGTTGGAAACGCTCTGGTTGAAAGTCAGCGACCGGTTCGCATTCGACGGATCCGAGTACCTGAAGCTGTAATAACCTACCGGATCCTTGGCATTCTTCGCGCCGTAACCGATCAGGTCTTTCTCCAGGACATGGCCGGAAGGTACCTGTGTCGGGACGACTACTGGATAAGGAACCTTCGCCTGCAGCTTGATAAGCTCCGGCATCTCGTCGGCTGTCGGTATCCCTGTCACACTCTGCAGGGCGGCGTCGAGTTTGATTCCTTCAGGATCAGCAGGCTTTGCAGTTGCCGTCGTAGCTGCGGTGGCGGTCTGGCCTCTGGTTGAAGTAACGGCGCTGGTGCTCGCCTTTTTATCCTCACCGCATCCAGCAAAAATAATAGTGGCTATGACCACAGGTACGACCAAAGCCAGCATTTTTTTATTCCTTGCAGATCTCAAATGACCGTCCCCCGCTATCTCGATTTACGTCCAGCGAAAATATCATACCAAACCCGGGAGTGGTGCGTGCCCGTATCCCTGACCACGGAAAGAAATAAATCCCCCAATTTGCGGACAACTTCTCACCCGTGGTCTTGCGCCTGAAACTGGCTGGGGATAAGATTCATTACCCACTCACAAGAATATCGAAGGAGCGAGGGTTTTGACCGCAACCGGCACCGCCCCAGCCGTTGAACAGGTGATGGATAAAGATGAAGTAATCGTGGCCAAGACGACATGTGACGCATGCTATTTCGGTGTCAGTGATCTTTGTACACTGCCAAAAGCAGATCTCTGCGCGACCTTCAGGCCACAGGCCGGCAATATGGCTGCCGGGTACGACAAGGGAAGCTTCAGCTAGGTTTTTCAGGCCCTCTGTACGGAGCCCATCTCCCGCTACTTGCCCTTGATCACCAGAACCGGGCACTCCGCATGTTGAAGCACCTTGTGGCTGACGCTCCCCACCAGTATCCCCTTGAACTCGCTAAGGCCGCGGCTGCCAAGGACGAGCAGGTCTGCTTTTTCATTCTTGATGATCTCGAGAAGCGCTTCGCCTACCTCTTCATGAGGATAGTCCATTTCCAGGACAGTACGCACCTGAATACCCTCGGACGCTACAGCCTCTCCGGCTTCGTTGACGATATTAGTGGCGATTTCGCGGTTTTTTGAGTCCGGGTCGAGCTCAGGCGTGCAGGCTGGACAGACATGGATGACGACTACTTCTTTAGAGCCAGCGAGCTTCGCCAGGTCAGCTGCATGCTCCACCGCGGCGGCGGCTGTTTCTGAACCATCAGTTGCTACAAGGATCTTTTCGTACATGATTCCTCCTTTTACCCGGATGACCGGGAGTTGAACCAGTCATGATATTGAAATGAAGGTCGGCTGTCAGCTCGATCTACTTGATGCTGCCTGTCCGGCGTATACCGACTTCCAGTGATTCCCCATCTATCTGTATTGACGCATTATAACTTTCCGGAGAAGCTTCGGCCTCGAAAGTGAGCTCGCGGCATAGCGTCTCCGACTGGAAGAACTCAGCGAATCGGCTCGCCACATCTGCCAGCGGCCCGCTGCCTGCCAGGTTGACTGCGATCGTGTCCTCGATCTGGAAGCCGGCGTCCTTGCGCATTCCCTGCACCTTGTGGACCAGCTCGCGAGCCATGCCTTCGCTCTGCAGCTCATCGGTGATGACCGTGCTGACGCCGACAGCCCGATCGCCCTGGGCCTCGACCGAAAAACCTTCCTTCTCCGTTTCCTCCACAAGGATCTCGTCACGCTCGATGGTCTCCTCCCGGCCGTCGACTGAGATGCCGATCTGGCCTTCGGCATCGAGGACTGCCAGGGTATGTTCCGGGTCCATGGCGGCGATGGCGGCGTCCACCATCGGCCGCTTCGCCCCGAAACGGGGTCCGAGTTTCTGCAGGTTCGGTTTCAGCCTGACACCTGCAAGTTCGCCGACCTCATCGACAAAACGCAGCTGTTTGACATTGAGCTCGTCCAGTACCAGGTGTTCGAGGGCCTCGATAGCTTTCTGTTCCTCCGGAGTCGCCACCGCCACGGCTTCCGCCAGTGGCTGCCGGGTCTTGATGGCCGCCTTGTTGCGAGCGGCGCGGCCGAGATTGATGACGCGGCGCACCATTTCCATCTCAAAAAGCAGTTCGTCGTCCACGTCAGCAGGCCGCACTTCGGGATAGTCGCAGAGATGGACGCTTTCGGGCGCGCCATGATCGATCGAGCAGATCAGATTCCGGTAGATCTCCTCGGCAATAAATGGCGTGTAAGGCGCCAGCAGCTTGCTCACGGTCACCAGGCACTCGTGAAGGGTCAGGTAGGCGCTGATCTTGTCGGAGTCGCTCTCGCTCTTCCAGAAGCGGCGGCGGCTGCGGCGCACGTACCAGTTGGAAAGGTCGTCGACAAATTCCTGGATAGCGCGGCCGCTGGCGGTGACTTCGTAATCATCCAGCCCCTCGCGGACCTTGCCGGTCAGGCGGTTGAGGGATGCGATTATCCAGCGGTCAAGCAGCGGCCGTTCGGGGACAGCCACCTCGTGCTCCAGCGGGTTGAAGCTGTCGATATTGGCGTAGACCGTGAAAAAGGAATAGGTATTCCATAAGGTCAGAAGGAACTTGCGCACCACCTCATCGATGGCTTCGGGAAAAAACCGCCGCGGATACCAGGGCGAGCTGACTGTGAAAAGGTACCAGCGGAAAGCGTCGGCCCCCTGCTTGTCCAGGACCTGCCACGGCTCGACGACGTTGCCCTTGGATTTGCTCATCTTCTGGCCGTCGCGATCGAGGATATGACCGAGGCAGACTACGTTCCTGTAACTCGACTCGCCGAAAAGGAGAGTGCTTACGGCCATAAGGCTGTAGAACCAGCCGCGGGTCTGATCGATCGCCTCGCAGATGAAATCAGCCGGAAAACGTGAACGCAGGCGGTCTTCGTTTTCAAAAGGATAGTGCCACTGGGCCACCGGCATGCTGCCAGAATCAAACCAGGCGTCTATGACCTCGGTCACGCGGGTCATCTCCGAGCCGCAGTCCGGGCATTCCAGTTTGACCTCGTCGATGAAAGGACGGTGCAGGTCTAGGTCGTCGCCTGGATCATGAGTCGCCAGGGCGCTCAATTCCTCGAGGCTGCCGATGCAGACATCATGGCCGTTTTCGCAACGCCAGACGGGTAGCGGCGTTCCCCAGTACCGTTCGCGCGAAAGCGCCCAGTCCACATTGTTCTCAAGCCAGTTACCGAAGCGCCCATGCTTGATATGCTCCGGATACCAGTTGACTGTCTCGTTTGCGGCAAGCAGTTCATCCTTGATCGCCGTGGTCCTGATATACCAGCTGGCTTTGGCGTAATAGATAAGCGGAGTGTCGCAGCGCCAGCAGTGGGGATAGGAATGTTCATAGGGCACGAGGGTCAGCAGCAGACCGCGATCGCGCAGCTCATCGACGATGCCGGCGTCGGCGTCCTTGACGAACGTGCCGGCCCAGGGCGTCACCCGTTCATCGAACAGCCCTTCTTCGGTTACAGGGTTGATCACCGGCAGCGCGTACTGACGGCTGACCGCCAGGTCATCGGCGCCGAAAGCCGGCGCGATATGGACGATGCCCGATCCCTCGTCGGCTGAGACGAAATCAGCAGTCACGACGTAATGGGCATCGCTCTCGGGCTCGATAAAACCGTAAGGGGCGGTATATCTGGTTCCGGCCAGTTCTTCCGCAGGAACCTCCCGGATTATCTCAGCGTCTTCACCCAGGACTTTTTCCACCAGCGAGCGGGCCATGATCATACGTTTTTTATCCGCGAGCACTTCCACGTAGCTGATATCCGGGCTGATGGCGGCGGCCACGTTGCTGATCAGTGTCCAGGGAGTCGTCGTCCATACCAGAAGCGACAGCTCCGGGTCGTCAACCAGCGGGAATCTCACGAAGATAGACGGGTCCTCCACAGTCTTGTATCCCTGGTCGACCTCATGGCTGGAAAGTGCCGTGCCACAACGCGCGCAATAAGGGACCACCTTGTAATCATGGTAGAGCAGGTCTTTCTTCCAGATCTCCTTGAGGATCCACCAGACGCTTTCGATATAACCGTTCGTCAGAGTGTAATAGGCGTCGCCTGTGTCGATCCAGAAAGCGATCCGCTCGGTCAGCCTTTCCCACTCCTCCAGGTATTTGTAGATGCTCTCTCGGCAAAGCTCGTTGAACCGGGCGATTCCGATCTCTTCGATGTCCTGTTTGCCGCTGATTCCCAGCTGTTTCTCTACTTCCAGTTCGACTGGAAGGCCGTGAGTATCCCAGCCGGCCTTGCGAGGCACGTGATAGCCGCACATGGTGCGGTATCTGGGAAAGATATCCTTGAATATGCGAGACAGGACGTGATGTGAACCGGGTTTGCCGTTGGCGGTCGGCGGGCCTTCGTAGAAAACAAATTCTGGCCCGCCTTCCCTGGCCTCGAGGCTTTTCTGGAAGATGCTGTTCAGCTTCCAGAAATCGAGGATACTTTCCTCGAGCGCCGGGAAATCGACACGCGGTGATACCTTGCGGTAGACAGTCTGGCTTGCGTTGTCGTTTTCGGTCATCTGATCGCGCCTGAAAGTAGTTGTTTCCACCCTTGTTTCAGCAAAAGACAATACAATATACGTAGACTCAAGCTACTTTTGCAACTTTGGCAACATACGCGGATTCGGGATATCATAGCGGCGGATGGAGACAAGTGGCCCAAAGTGAATAATCGTTACAGACTGCCGGTTTTTCTGGCGACGCTGGCGCTGCTGGTCGTAGGTCTCGTCTTCCTGGCCTCCCGGGTCAGCAGTGATAACGAAGAATCTCCAGGCGGGGGTACTGATGGGCGGGATAGTTCTGTAGCGATTACACCGAAAAACCTGGCCGACGTGCCGCAGGCGCGTTTCATGAGCATATTCGTCACGGACGCCGCCGGTAATCTCGCATCGTACATGGTTGGCGGTGGCACACAGGAGTTTGACGGGTTTGCCGAGGCCATAGCCAACGCGCAGCCTGCGACTGGCGCCAGCGATGAGACTTTTTCCGACCTCCTGGTTGTTTCCTTTGGCGCGAACGATACGCTGGAGCTGTCCTATTCCCGAAGCCGTAACCAGTTTATACTTGAAGACGTGCTATACCAGCCGACAGCCAGCCTGTCGCCGATGATTTCCACCGTGGAGAGTAAGTTTGAGTGATCCTGTGAACAGGCCCATCTACCTGGACAACGCCGCCAGCTCCTGCCCGAAGCCTCCGGGAGTGATCGCGGCTGTTGACCAGTGCCTGCGCGACTGGTGCGCGAATCCCGGCCGCGGTGCCCACAGGATCGCCGTGGAAGCAGCCCGGGTCATCCATGGCACCCGGCAAAAAGCGGCAAAGTTATTCAATGTCGCCGACAGCGCCAACATCATCTTCACCCAGAACGCCACCGACGCGCTCAACATGGGCATGAGGGGGCTTTTGTCCCCAGGGGATCATGTCGTCAGCACCATCGTCGAGCATAACGCAGTTTCCAGACCGCTAAAAGTCTTCACCCACGAGGGCGTCCATGTGACCCTGGTGCCTGCGGATGCAACCGGTATGGTCGATCCTGGAGATATTCTTGCCGCAGTTAAAGCCTCGACAAAACTGGTGGTCATGACCCATGCATCGAACATCACCGGAGCAATTCAAGCTATCCCGGAAATAAGTATTGCCCTGAAGGAAGCCGGTGTGCCGTTGCTGGTGGACGCCGCCCAGAGTGGCGGCAGCATTCCGCTCGACATGGAAGCGACTCCGATATCGATGCTGGCCTGTACGGGGCACAAGAGCCTGATGGGCCCGCAGGGGATCGGGCTGCTGTATATTTCCCCCGGGGTGGAACTCCGTTCTGTCCGCCAGGGAGGCACCGGCAGCCACTCAGAAGAGGAGCAGGATGACCTGGCCCGCCCTGACCGTTACGAATCCGGAACGCTGAATACGCCCGGCATCGCCGGCCTGGGAGCCGGCATCGATTTCATCCAGTCAGAGGGAATCGAGAACCTGGCGCGCCACAAGGCCGAGCTCACTGCGATACTTCATCAGGGTCTCGACGATATCTCCAGGGTCAAGGTCTATGGCCCACCGCTCGGAGCGCCCAGAGGGCCGCTGGTTTCTTTCAACGTGGGAGAGATGCCCGCGTCGGATGTCTCAGGAATCCTCGACCGCAGATTCAATATAGCTTCCCGGGCCGGCATCCATTGTGCCCCGGGTTCGCATCAGGTCATGGGCACACTGGGCCGCGGCGCTGTACGCCTCAGCATTGGCCCGTTCAATACTCCAGAGGACATCACTACCGCGGTTGCCGCGGTGGAAAAGATCGCGTCGGGGGTTTCCTGATATGGAACGGCCACTGCCCGGATGCGCGACCCTGGCCATCGGCAGCCTTCCCCATACCGATGCCGAGGCGGCGGTCGAGATGATGTTCAGGCACAACCCGGTGTGCCCGGGATGGCCGCAGTTACCGAAGATCGATTTCCGTGAAGGCATGTATATCCAGTACGCGGAAGGAATGCCAGCTGCTGTTGTCGAGGAAGCCGGCCGCCGGATCTGGTTCGATCTCGAGAAGGCGCCGGAAGGGATGGCCTTCTTCTACGAGCATTACCTGGAAGACGATCTCGGTTTCCTTGCGATTTCGCCGGATTATGCCCGGGGGTTCGAGCTGACAGCAGCCCGTCTGCCCTCGCCCGGGGCCCGCTTCGCCAAGGGCCAGGTTACCGGTCCTGTGAGTTTCGGCCTAAGCGTAACCGATGCCGCCCAGAAACCGGTGCTTTATCACGAAGACCTTTTCGAAGCCATCGTCAAGACCCTTGCTTTTAAGGGCCGCTGGCAGGCCGAGCGTTTCCGGCAGGCGGCTCCGGATCTGCAGCCGGTGATATTCTTCGACGAGCCTTACCTGACCCAGGTAGGTTCGGCGATGATCAGCCTTCCACCCGAACAGGTAGTCGCCTGCCTCAACGAATGCTACGCGGCAATCGACGGGTATACCGGCACCCATGTCTGCGGTGGCACCGACTGGGGTCTGCTGGCTTCTACCGAGGTGGATATATTGCACTTTGACGCTTTCAGGCATATGCAGGAGCTGCTTATCTATGAACAAGAGATAGCCGCTTTCATGGAACGGGGCGGCATGCTGGCCTGGGGGATAGTGCCGACCGGAAAAAAAGCTTTTGAGAGGAACGCGCGCGAACTCGCCGAAATGGTCCAGAGAGGAGCCGAAAAAATCGCCGGATTCGGAGGGTCGATGACGGAGGAAACCGTGCTCGAAAGCTCCTTCATATCTGAATCGTGCGGTCTCGGTTCACGAGACGAGGAGACAGCTGAGCGGTGCCTTTCGCTGGCGGCTGAAGTCTCGGATGTCTTAAGCCCTTAAAATATGGTAAGCTTACCGGCGTTCCGGGTAGTTACCCTTAACGGCGGCGTACCGCGGGAGTAGGGTGAAAGTCCGGTTCCGGAGACAGATTTGGATTATATGCGAAATAACAACCTGCAGGCTCGCCTCAGAAGGGCTGTAGGGCAGTTTTGGAAATACTGCCTCGTCGGCGCATCCGGTTTTATCATCAACCTCCTGGTTTTCTCGATCATGGTCAGCGGTTTCGATGCCCATTACTGGATTGCCGGGACCGTTTCCTTCGCGGTAGCCGTCACCAATAATTTCATCCTCAACCGTTACTGGACCTTCGGCAGCTCTGAGCGGGACGTCTTCTCTCAGGCGACCCGATTCCTGGTTATCAGCATCACCAGCTGGGCGTTGAACATGATGCTGCTGCGGCTCTTCATCGAAGACGGGAACCTGAACCAGTACGTCGCCCAGGCCATCGCCATCGGCATGGTGACGGTGCTCAACTTCACCGGCAACAAGCTGTGGAGTTTCAGGCAGCCCACCGCCCGTTAACGAGCGACTCTCGCCGCCGGTGCCTCCGGTAAGAAAAGGCCTCCTCCCGGTGATCGCCGGAATCATGCTGATTTTGTGCTGGCTAGGTTTTGCTGCTGTGGCCAGCGGAGCCGAAGATCCCCGTCTTACCGATGCGGAAGCCAAGGACATAGCCTCGGCATATGGAAATATCCGCGAGGTGGCTTCGAAGCATATCGAGCTTGAACGCAGTGCTGTCTGGGATGCCTCGACCCACGTCTGGGAAGTCTCCTGGACCAATCCCTCCAATTACCGCAAAATTATCTCCGTCGAGGTCGACGATGATACCGGCGCTGTAAAATCCATGAATATCAGGCCAGAGGCTTACGGCATATTTCTGCCCATGCTCAGTGAGAACGAGGCCATCGGCATCGCCGGGGGAAATGAAAAAGTACGCGATGAGGTCGAGGAGATGCCGGAAGTCGATCCCAGCGCCGACCTGGGTGATGACCGCATCTGGACGGTGAGCTATAACAATGGCAACGACACCGTGGTGGAAGTGCAGATAGATGATGACACCGGGACGATCTCTGAGGTCAGGGTCGGGCCGCAGGTCGCCTGGCAGATGGCCCGCGGTTATGACGGCGCTTTTGGCCGAATCGTCAACAAGCCGTATATATGGCTTCCTCTCTGCCTGCTTTTCGTAGCGCCCTTTGTGGATTTCCGCCGGCCATTCCGCCCGCTTCACCTGGATCTGCTGGTACTGCTCTCGTTCACGATTTCCCACTATTATTTTAACCGCGGCGAGATCTTCACATCAGTGCCGCTTGCGTATCCGCCACTGGCATACCTGTTTCTGAGGCTTTCGTTTTTGGCGGTAATCTATCGCCGCCGCCGGGAAAGCACGGTGGGTACTTCCCTGCCAGTTTCAACCGCAGCCGGCACGACTCTGTTTGCCAGGCCGCGACGGCCCCGGCTGCATCTGAATTTTTCACCCAGGGTGATCTTTGTCGCACTTCTGGTTCTGCTGGTCTTCCGTATCACTCTGAATGTGGTCGATTCCAACGTCGTGGATGTAGGCTACTCCGGCGTTATCGGCGCCCATCGTATCCTTGAGGGAGATACGCCCTACGGAACCATGCCTTCCGATAACAGCAACGGCGACACTTACGGGCCGCTAAACTATCTCATCTATGTCCCCTTCGAGCGTGTCATGGAATGGTCTGGCAGCTGGGATGATCTGCCGGCGGCCCACGCAACCGCAATACTGTTCGACCTTCTGGCAATCGCCGGTATGTATGTGGCCGGAAAAAAGCTTGGAGCGGGGGACGGCCGTGGCGCCGATCCGAATGAGGCCAGGCGCTTCGGCCTGGCGCTTGCCTGGGGCTGGGCTGCATATCCCTATACGACCTTCGTGCTGAGCTGCAACGTCAACGACTCCAGCGTCGCCGCTATCATGATATGGGGCTTCGTCCTGATAAAACGCGCACCCATTGCCGGCCTCTTGCTCGGATTCGCCACACAGGTCAAGTTTTTCCCCGCACTGCTCGGGCCGCTGTGGGCATCCTTCCCGCACACGTGGCGCGGCTGGGGCCGGCGTACGCTTTTCGTTCTCGGCTTTATCGTCGCCGCCGCGATCACCCTCCCGGTTATTTTCCTGGGCGAGGGGACCTTCACGACATTCGTTGAGCGATCTCTCAGGTGGCAGATCGGACGCGATTCGCCCTTCAGTATCTGGGGGCAACATACTGATGCCCTTGCAGGAATCCAGCGCGTGGGGCAATATGTGCTGGTGTTCCTCGCGATCGCGTCCTTTTTCTGGCCGCCGCGAAAGTCTCTCGGACAGCTGGCGGCCGCCTCAGCGGCACTGCTGATCGGTTTCGAGATGTTGCAGACTCACTGGTTCTATCTGTACATACCATGGTTCTTCCCATTGGCGTTCATGGCGATTCTCGAGCGCTCAACCAAAAGACCGGAAAGGCCGCACCGTATTGCCGCGATGGT
>JAUSDE010000193.1 GCA_030650885.1 Thermoleophilia bacterium | reverse complement strand
CGATTTTCCTCCCTGAAAGATCTGCGACTGTTTCCTTTTCTTCGTCCATATCTACATTTTTTCCCGAGGATCGGTTTTTAAACTGAAATATCGGCCGGGAGAGTCAGCGTTCACAAATTACGACTATTAACAATCTTAAATACATCCAATGGACGATTCCAGAATATCTCGCGTCTGATAGTTTTAACCCGCACTCCGGCAAATGAAAAAGGGAGGAATAAATGAGCTGAATCAGATGAACAAAAGCTGAAATCAAAAACAAAATAGACTCTGAAAAAAACGCCTGCGAAAAAGTGGAAAGCGCGAGCTGAGGAAGTGAGGACGCGATGTTGAGGCTGATTCAGGGGCTGCGAAGGTGTAGCCCGGCAAGGGCCGTTCCAAGGGGAAACGGTGGTCGTATTCATGCCACTATAAGGCTAAGGTATATCCTTATATTATTAGGGTTGTTAACTGTCATATGCTGGAATTTGTCTGATGCGGGAAGCGCTGGCGCCAACGGCGAACCGGCTGTTTCCTGGGGGTGGTCCGTGACTGAGATACCGGTGGCTCAGGGCCCCGGCGATCAGGTTTCACCTGCTGTCGAAGGTGGGACGGCGGTATATAACGATCTCGAACGTTCGGCAGCAGGCTGGGTTGTGAGCAAGGATATCTTCGGAGAAGACGCCGCCCCGATCGGTAGTGCCGGCGTTATAGCCGGGCCGGATATCGATAGCGGCGCCGTGGCCTGGCAGAACCTCAACAATCAGGTCTGCCGCCGGCCCCTGGCGGGTGGCGCCGATAAATGCGTTACCGTCAGTGCCGCCTCGTCCCTGTCACTTTCAGGGAACAAAGCGATCACCAGCCATAACAGCAGCAGTACCATCAGACTGGTGAATTTTGATACATCCAGTTCGAAGATGCTCGATTCCTATAATTTCCCCGGGTATAGATACGGCCCGGATATCGACGGCGACAAGACTGTCTGGATTCGGGAGCGTGGCTATGCAGGGCAATATTATGAGCCGGTGCTGTTCACTTTCGACATTAAGTCCAGCCTCACGGAATACTGGACCCGGCTGGGCGGCGGCGTCAACGCGACCGGAGCCAGCAGGTTCGCCCGCCAGCATACGTCCATCAGCGGCAATCGCATCATGTATCAGCAGAAAGAAAACGCTTCCGATCAGAGTTGGGATATCTTCGAGGCAATTACCGAGACGTTTGGTTATACCGTGGTCGGGGAGCCGGGCGATCAGACCAACCCATCGCTAAGTGGCAACCTGGTCGTCTACCAGGACAATCGCTCGGGACACCCAGATGAGTCCGGCGTCTGGACCGGTGAATGGAATATCTATATGAAAGACCTTGCCAGCGGAATCGAGCAGCCGGTATGCACCGCGCCCGGGGATCAGAAGAATCCAGTGATCAAGGGCAATATGGTGGTCTGGCAGGATAACCGGAATGGTGACTGGGATGTATACGCCGCGGTGCTGTCACCCGCTGCCGAGGACTCCCGTCTCATGGATCTGTATTCACCGTCACTGGTGCTCCACCATAACGAGGATTTTGCCCCTGAAGAGGCCGGGGTGATGCTGGCAGCTCCAGGTTCCGCATTGCTGGAGGATGGCATCGAAAGACTGAGGGCGCCGGGAGACCTGTCGCTTGATTCCCTCGGTGACTTTGGCGCCAACGCCTTCATCGATCTGCCCGGGAAATGTGTGATCTGCGGCCCGCATCTACCTGACCCCTCGTTTGACCGGGTGATCCGGGCTCAGTATCAGCATCCATATGCCGCAGTCATGGCTGGAGGGGGATACGAAGAAGCAGTCTATGGCAGGGTTGTGCGCCTGGGTGGGCGTACCGTGATCCAGTACTGGATCAACTACTACTTCAACAACCATCCGCTGCTGAGCCATGAGGGGGACTGGGAGCTGATTGAGGTCGAGCTTGACGGCGACGGCCAGCCAGGTCGCGTATCTGCATCGCAGCATGGTTACGGGAAGATGCGGCACTGGCGGGACGTGGAAATCCGGGATGGACATCCGGTCATATATGTGGGCCGTGGCTCGCACGCAAACTACTTCGAGCCGGGAAGCCATACTGTTGAGGCGTCAGGGCTGCCCATGCCGATGTTCATCGATGAAGCAGATGCTTACGAGGATGGCAGGGTCACAAATCCCAGAGTGCTGCCACTATCCGGATCTGATCTGGACCTGCCTGGCCAGAGATGGCTCAGGTTCCGTGGACGGTGGGGTGAAGTGAATGACACACCGGGTGCCGATCCGCCTGCAGGGCCCGTCTGGTCCGGTGACAGGTGGCAGCGGCCATTTTCCTGGCAGGGCCTCGATTGGGACGGCCTGTCTGGCATAAGAGGCAGGCTGGTGGGTATTGAGATTCGTATGAACGGCAGTGTGACCGCGACTCTTTCCGGCATGGCCGGAAGTGTGGGTGAGACACTGTCCGGAACGATCGAAAACAGCTTGCCGGGATCGAGCTATCTTTCGTTTCCAGAAATCGGGCAGAAAGTGATCATAGCGGGCAGTGCGGAGTCCCACGCCAGCCGTCTCGAGATTACTGCCGCCGCACCGGCTGTGACACCGCTGCGTGTCGTTTTCTCAGATCCTCTGAAGGGCCTGACTACAAACCTGGACTACAACAATATAGCGGTCGGCCCTGGAGCTATGGCAACCCTGTCGCTCGGTCCTGATGCCGAGAGGGCCGGGTACTTACTTGAGATCGACAGCGATGGAGACGGGCAAGCCGACAGCTCGATTGCACCTGAAGTCGTGGTCGTCGATTCCCTCGATGTGGTAGCGCCTCAGGCTGTGACCGATCTGACAGTGCTTCGTCAGGAGGATGGATCCATCAGGCTGGAGTGGACGGCGCCGGGCGATGATAGCGACGAGGGGACTGCGGCCATGTATTCGATCCGGTACTCGAGACAACCGATATGCGAGCAAAACTGGGTGTCTGCTGAGCCTATCGCAGTGCTGGCGCCTCCCCTGGAAGCAGGATTGCGCGAAAGCGTTATTACGAGCGATATACCTCCGGATGAAGTTGTCTACTTCGCAATCAAGGCGACGGACGATTCCGGCAACGAATCAGCCATCTCCACCATGCTTCCCGGTCAACAACCTCGATTGACGCTGTCGATAGCATCCGTTTTCTGGGGTAGTTACGCTGATTATCTCAGCGGAGACCTTTCTGTCCGGTTTCGTCTGACCAACGACGGAGATGGTACTGCCAGCGAGGTTGCCATCAGCCAGGTAAACGCCTATCCGGCCGCTGTGATTCCGGGTCCTGCGCCGCCGCCGGTCGCGCTGATCGAGGTCGGACAATATGCGGAGATGGATATCCGGTTTTTCTGTCCGCCTGGAACCACGCGTTTTACTATCAGGCTGTACGCGGGCTGTAGAGATGACAGCGGTAACGAGTTGTGGTTCCCGGGGCCTGCGCCGGGAACTGCATGACGGGAGCCGGGGCGGGGTTGCGGCAGCAACCCCGCCCCGGCGGCAAGCCAACAGAGTGAATCCATCACAAGGAGGACTGCATGAGAGATGAGCAGTTGCAGGTCGGGGCTTCAGGGATGACAGGGGGCCCGGCCAGTGCGATGAGGAGGGGTCTGGTAGCCACCGCGGCATACGTCGGAGCTGCCGTAATTCTAACTTCGATCGGGTATTTGTATGGAGTCCTGTTTGACATCAGACCTGAATTTCCATTTATCCTGACCTTGCCTTTCCTGCTTGGAGTGCCAGTCGTTATGGTGGCATTCTCGCTGGCCGGTTTGCTCGCGGATCACAGCTGGTACCGGCAATCTGATTCGTTGGCTGGCATGGCGGTCGGATCCGGCTTCGGGGCAATGCTCATGGCTCTCGTCTGGCTGGTGACATCAGAGCCGGTGACAGATATATCGGACTGGCCTGAGCTGCTTTATCTGCTGCAGCTGGCATTCGCCGGGATCGCTGCCGGCATGACATTCTTTTCCGGTCTCGCCGGCTGGAAAGGCAGGGTCTTTCTCATGACAACCGGGCTCTGCCTGTTGATGATGCTGGTGCCATTTCTGCTCATATGGCATGCACGCCGCGGTTTTGAGAATGATGCTCTTCAGTTGGTATCTGCTCGTTTTCGACTGCCTGCGGATTTTCACCTTACAGTTTCCGATGAGAGCTCGGGCTTCGGATCCCTCGAAAAGAACGTCCGCTTCAAGGCAGCCGGAGACCTGGATGAGTCCGGACGTCATTTTTCCGTGGTTCTGACAGGGCAGCGTAGCAAATACGAAGTTGATATTAAGGAGATCCATGCTTCATTGAAAGTACCCGAAAAGGATATTCCGGGCCTGGGAGAGTGGAATGATTCGGAAGAAGGCCGACGGATGCAGAAGGCCGTGCTGGATCTGGCAAGCGCTTATATCAACACTCCTCTCACGATAATTTCGGTGAAAAGCGAAAGTCCATCGGGAAAATTCATATTGATGCAGGGTCATGGGGTCGAGGTTGTCGCGAGGCCGGGCAGCGCATCCCCCGAAATGCCAGGCGCTGATTTTACTTTTACCGTGGCATCCGGGTGACAGGAGCACCTGCCTGTTTTATTTTTATCCCACAGCGACTAAACTGAACAACAGGATCTTCCCTCCGCCCGGGGTCGCCCGAGATGATACTCTTGCAGCGGTGTTTTCAAGTGGCTGACCGAGTTAGGGGCAAGGCTTACGAATGCTGCCATTCAAGGACAACATCCCCACGGAACGTTTTCCGCTGATTACGGTGATATTCATCGCGATCAATATTGCCGTATTTCTCTATGAGCTGACGCTCGATGCCAGCGGCCAGCTTGATGCATTCCTGACTGAATACGGCATGACGCCATATGAGATAACCAATGGCGTGTCGCTGGTGCCTCGTGGCCTGCCGGTATACATCACCCTGATCACGTCAATGTTCCTTCACGGCGGGTGGCTGCACCTCGGCGGTAATATGCTTTACCTGTGGATATTCGGAAACAATGTGGAAGACTCCATGGGCCGATTCCGCTTCGTCATCTTTTACCTGGGCTGCGGCTTGCTAGCAGGGTTGGCGCAGATCGCCATCGACCCGGCCTCCGACATACCGAACGTCGGTGCGAGCGGCGCCATCGCCGGGGTCCTTGGCGGCTACCTGCTGCTTTATCCACGGGCCAGAGTCACCACTCTGGTCTTCCTGATCGTGTTCATCACCGTGGTTCAGCTGCCGGCTATATTCGTGCTTCTCTTCTGGTTCCTCTTCCAGCTGTTCTATGGCCTTTCCAACCTCGGCAGTTCAACCGGTGGTGTGGCCTATTTCGCCCACATCGGAGGCTTCATCGCCGGCCTTCTGGCCATCAAATAGTTCACTCTCGGAAGGGGCCGGGTTCACATTAAGAGAGGCTACATGTAGAATGGCTCCAGGGAAAGTCTTCAGGCAGGTAAAATCCCCGTTATTCGAGGGATTTTTTATTGCCTGGAACGAAGCTGGAACCGGCCTCCATCCTTGCGGGCTGTTTCGGCGGTATGATATAATTTTACAAACTGCGAGGTACCTGTCGGAGTGGGTTTTAAACCCACTTCTTTTTTGCTCACTTGCAGTGAAAAAAGCAACCATAATCGAAGACGTGGAACAGACTCTGGCAAAGGAATTGCCAGATGTCGATGTGGTCGATGTCGAAGTCGGCGGTGGTGGTGGAAACCAGGTTTTAAGGGTTTTCATCGACCATCCAGACGGCGTTGACCACGAGTTGTGTACGCTGGTGACGGGCCTGCTCGGCCGCTATCAGGAAGACCACACGGTTGAGGTATCCTCACCTGGTCTGGAAAAACGATTGCGAAAGCCGGGACACTTCCGGAACGCGGTCGGACAAAAGATAAATGTAAAGACATTCGGCCCGGTGGAAGGCAGGCGAAACTTCACCGGTTTTTTGTTCTCTGCAGACGGGGAAAAGCTGGAGCTCGAGCTGGATGACGGGAGCCATTTACTGCTGCCTCTTGAAGAGGTCGCGATGGCCCGGACCGTCTTCGAGTTCGACCAGCAGCAGAAGCCGCGAAAGCAGCGGCGCAAGAAGAGTGACTAACGCCCCGGAAAGTTGACAGGGGCTGGCAATGATCGATTAAAGGAGTACAGATGAGCAAGGAAATCGTAGGAGCCCTCAGGCTTCTGGAGGAAGAAAAGGGGATCAGCTTCCAGGTGCTGCTGACTGCTCTTGAGGACGCCCTGCTCTCCGCATACAAGAAGACGCCGGGCGCTGTTGAGCATGCCCGGGTAGTGATTGATCCGGAAAGCGGCGAGATCAGCATCTATGAATTGATACTGCCGGAACGCCCGGCCGCTGTCGAGGCCGCAGAGGCTGCAGCTGCCGCAGAGGCCGCAGCCGCTGGAGAAGCTGAAGGCGAGAAGGCCGGCGAGGCCGGGGAAGCTGTTGACGCCGAGTCTGGCGAGGCCGCCGATGCTGGTGAAACCGCTGTTGCCGGCGAAGCTGCGCCGGCAGAGGCCGAAGGCGAAGAAGAATTCGATCTCTCCATGTACGACGAGAGCGAGATTGAGAAAATAAAGATCGAGACTCCCGAGGATTTTGGCCGCATCGCCGCGCAGACTGCGAAGCAGGTCATATTCCAGCGTATACGCGAAGCAGAGCGCGACATGATGTTCGAAGAATACGAAGGGCGCAAGGGCGAGATAGTAACCGGCATCGTCCAGCAGAGCGACCAGCGTTACACTCTGGTTGACCTGGGCAAAGTCGAGGCGTTGCTTCCCGAGAGCGAGCAGGTCGATAACGACCGCTACGTCCACGGTTCGCGCATCAAGGCGGTCATCGTCGACGTACGCGACCATACCAAGGGACCCCAGGTGATCGTTTCTCGCCGCAGCGACGAGCTCATCCGCAAGTTGTTCGAGCTGGAAGTGCCCGAAGTCGCCGATGGACTGGTGGTCATCAGGAATGTGGCACGCGAGCCGGGCTGGCGCTCCAAGATAGCAGTCGAGTCCCTGGAAGAAGGCATCGATCCGGTGGGCGCCTGCGTCGGTCCACGTGGTTCGCGGGTGCGCATGGTCGTCAGCGAGCTCGGCGGCGAAAAGATCGACATCATTCCCTATAACGACGAGCCCGCGCGTTTCGTGGCCAAGGCGCTCAGCCCTGCGAAGGTGCGTGAGGTCCTGGTTGACGATGAAGCGATGTCGGCCACGGTAGTAGTGCCCGACGACGAACTGTCGCTTGCCATCGGCAAGGAAGGGCAGAACGCCCGCCTGGCGAACAAGCTCACCGGCTGGCGCATCGATATCAAGAGCGAGAGCCAGATGTCGGACGAGGAGGATTCCATGGCCTTTTCCGACGAGGAGGTCGAGGAACTCGCCGGCCGCTGCTGCGCTGTCACCAAGTCCGGCAAGCGATGTCCCAATGCCGCTCTGCCCGGCACCCGTTACTGCGGTATCCCGTCACATCAGAAGCTGGTTGAGCAGCAGGATGCCGAGGGCGTCGAGCCCGAGGCTGATGGAGAGGCTGCAGACGAGGCGGGGGCTGCAGAAGATTCAGCACCCGCAGATGCGGCTGCGGTAGAAGATACGGCTGCCACCGAAGAGACAGTAAATCCGGGGTAACTGATCTTGGTTCACAGGGGGCATATCCCGCAGAGGATGTGCGCCGGCTGCGGCAGGCGATTTGCCAAAGCGGCACTGGTTCGCTTTACTGTGCGTGAAACCGCAGAGGGCAGGGAGCTGGCGCTTGGCGGATCGTCCGGCGATGGCTGGGGCGGCCGTGGGGGCTATGTGTGTGCTTCCCTTGATTGCTACGACCGTGCGTTTTCCAGGAAGACTCTGGTCCGGCGGATGAAGGTTTCCTCCGAGTCCAAAGATTTGAGAGAAGAATTCGCGCGTCTCATCGAGGCGCGGCAAAGGCAGGAATAAAGCGCCGGCTGGCGCGAGGTGGCGAATATGGCCAAAAAAAGAATTTACGAGATAGCCAAGGAGAACAAGCTGACCAGCGCCGAGCTGGTCGAGAAGCTCAAGGTTGCCGGCGTCGAAGTCAGCGGTTCTCTGGCGAGTGTCGAGGAAGATGTAGCGTTGAAAGCCATCGGGGGAGGCAAGGCCGCTCCCAAGAAGCAGCGCAAGGCTCCGGTCAAGGCCACCAACCTGGGCAAGCGCCGCCGCGTGATCATCGATCCCTCGGCAGCCAAGCGACGCAGTTTTGTTCCCGCGGGACGCCATCAGCGGGCTCGGCACAGGGGACGCAAGGGCGATGCTATCGCCGTAGCCGAACGCCAGGACCAGGTCGCTACTCTCGACACCAGCGTTGTCGTCAAGATAAATTCCGGGGCCACTGTAAAGGAGATCTCAGCGGCACTGGGCATCTCCACTTCCGAGATCATCAAGCTCCTCATGAGCTATGGAGAGATGGCGACCATCACCCAGTCCCTCAGCGACGAGGCGATCAGCACCCTCGCGGATGACCTGGAGCGCAAGGTCGAGATCATCCATGCCGCCGATGAAGAAGAAGAAGTCGAATTCGCCGACACGGCGGAAGACCTTCTGCCCCGGGCTCCAGTTGTGACGATCATGGGACACGTCGATCACGGCAAGACCTCTTTGCTCGACGCTGTGCGCGAGACCGAAGTGACCGCCACCGAGGCAGGCGGCATCACGCAGCACATCGGCGCTTACCAGGTCACGCATGCTGACAAGCGTATAACTTTTCTGGATACTCCCGGCCACGAGGCTTTCACGGCCATGCGCGCGCGCGGCGCCAAGGTCACCGACGTAGCCGTGCTGGTAGTGGCAGCCGATGACGGCGTCATGCCACAGACCATAGAAGCCATCGATCACGCCAAGGCTGCCGGCGTACCGATCGTCGTGGCGGTAAACAAGATCGATAAACCTGAAGCGAATCCCGAGCGGGTCAGGCAGGAACTGACTGAGCACGCTCTTATCCCCGAGGACTGGGGCGGCGAGACCGTCTTTGTCGACGTCAGCGCCAAAAAGCGGACCGGGCTCGATAACATGCTGGAGATGATCCAGCTGGTCGCGGACGTGCAGGAGCTGAAAGCCAATCCCAATGCTGACGCCAGTGGCGTGGTCATCGAGTCAAAGCTCGATCCCGGCCGCGGCGTGGTCGCCACGGTTCTGGTCAATCGCGGCACCGTGCACGTGGGCGACGCCATCGTCGCCGGGCAGGCTTCAGGCAAGGTCAAGGCCATGAGCGATTATAAAGGCCGGCCCATCAACGAAGCCGGACCTTCAGTTCCGGTGGAGATCCTCGGCTTCGATATCGTGCCTCAGGCAGGCGAATCCTGCCGCGTAGTCGAGGACGAGCGGCGTGCCCGTACCCTGGCCGGCCAGCGTTCCGACCGCATCAAGGCCGAAATACTCGCCAAGCGCCGGGCGTTCACCCTCGACGACATCTTCGCCAGGATCAAGGAAGGCGAAGTCAAGGACCTCAACCTGGTCATCAAAGCCGACGTTGCCGGTTCCGTGGAAGCTCTCGAGGAAGCGCTCAAGCAGATCAAGCATGTTGAGGTCAAGATCAAGATCATCCACACCGGCGTCGGAGCTATAAACGAGTCGGACGTCATGCTGGCGGCCGCTTCCCAGGCCATCGTCCTCGGATTCAATGTTCGCCCCAGCGCCGCCGCCAAGACGGTCGCGGACATCGAAGGCGTCGACGTGAGGACCTACAGCGTCATCTACAAGGTGACTGAAGATGTCAGGGCCGCCCTCATCGGCATGCTGGCCCCGACCCTGGTCGAAGAGGAACTCGGCGAGGCGGAGATCCGCAGTATTTTCAAGGCATCGAAGCTCGGCACTATCGCAGGCTGCTACGTCACTCGCGGAAAGGTGACCCGCAACGCCCAGGTGCGCCTGCTCCGTGAGGGAACTATAGTCTGGACGGGCAAACTGGCGTCTCTCAAGCGATTCAAGGAAGATACCCGTGAGGTCGAGGAAGGCTACGAGTGCGGGGTCCTCCTGGAGGATTTCAATGACATCAAGGAAGGCGACGTCCTTGAGTTCTTCGAGACGAAAGAAGTTGCGGCAACCTGACGGTTATGTCGGAATCCTGGCGGTGGACATCCTGTTTCCGGAGAACGGCTCCCTTAAGGACAAACGCCAGTACCTCCGCAGCCTGAAGGCAGGGCTGGCGCGCAAGCTGGGCGCCTCTGTGTCCGAAATCGGATACCACGATCTCTGGCAGCGTTCCCGGATCCTCCTCTCACTCTGTGGCAGTTCATTCAAGGACATCGAACGCGCCCTGGACCTGGCAGTGGCATTTCTGGAGGCGCGCGATTATACGCTGACTCTGGCGCACCGGGAGATCATCAAAGTTGAAAGCGATAATGTAAATGGATGGTGAATGATATGGCCGGGCAGAGGATGCGCCGCGTCAACGAGGCGGTGCGTGAAGTGCTGAGCGAGACGCTCGCGGGCGGGCTCAAGGACCCGCGGATCGGTTTCGTGACGGTTGTGAGTGTTGAGACATCTCCGGACCTGAGGTCCGCAAAAGTATATGTCAGCGTTCTCGGCGATGACGAGGAGCAGGAAAAGACGCTCGAGGGACTCGCCCACTGCCACGGCTATCTGCAGTCCAGGCTCGCCGGCCAGCTGGGCATGAAACACACGCCGCAGCTCACCTTTGTTCGCGATGAGAGCATCGAGCATGGCCTGCGGATCGAGAAATTGTTGAAGGAAATTGAAGAACAGTAACTTTGACAGTGAATCAGGCAGGATCTCCGCCGCTGATGCCGGCGTTGCCGGAGGCATGCTCGCGCCAGATGCGGGTATATCCACCTCTGCTCCAATCCCTCCCTGCGCCGTGCTGCTGATCGACAAGCCGGCCGGTTATACGTCCCACGATGTGGTAAGCCGGCTGCGGCGGCTCACGGGAATAAAAAAAATAGGCCATGCGGGAACGCTCGACCCATTCGCTACCGGCCTGCTGATCATGATGGTTGGAAAGGCGACCCGGCTCTTCGACTACTTTATGCCGCTGGGCAAGGAGTATCTTGTCAAGGTTCAGTTCGGGGCCTCCTCGACCACCGGCGACATCGATGGCAAGATAACTGTTTTGTCTGATGCCGCCTCATCCGAGGCGGAGTCTGGCCCACTGGTCAAAACCGTGACCGGAGCGCTGGCGGACCCGGTTGTGACCGAGGCGGCGCTGAGGGATATCCTCCCCGAGTTCACCGGAGAGATCTATCAGAAGGCCCATGCGTTCTCGGCGGTAAAAGTCGGCGGCGAAGCGCTGTACAAGAAGGCCAGGCGCGGAGAGGCAGTCGAAGCGCCGGTACGCCAGGTGGAGATCACGCGGCTGGAGCTTGAGTCCTTCGACGCCGAAAACCAGCGGGCTTCCCTGTCTGTCGACTGTTCCAAGGGAACATACATACGACAGCTGGTCGAAGACATCGCCGACAGGCTGGGCACGGCGGCTTACGCCCTAGAGCTCAGGCGGACGCGTATCGGTGAATATGGCCTGGAGCGTGCCTCGGCTCTGAAAGAACTGGCCGCATTGCCCCCCGACACGCTGCTCACCGATGCAAACCCTTCTTTTATTTCCGGTTTGGGTGCGCTATATTTCCTTCCCGTGAGAGAAGTGGATGAAATCGAAGCGAGGGCCGTCAATAACGGGCGCCGGCTTGCCGGCGAGGCCGACGGACCGATACGCATTGCGTGTGACGGGCGGATCCTGGCAATTTACGGACCCTGTGACAAACCAGGCGAGCTGCGGCCACTGGTGGTTCTGGCATGAGGGTTTACCGGGAACTCGTGGAAGTGCCCAAGGGCAAGCGGGTCGTCGCAATAGGAACTTTTGACGGTGTCCATATCGGACATCAGCGGATCATCGGCGACGCGGTCTCCGCCGCTAAGGAACAGGGCGCCCGGAGCATGGTCATGACCTTCCATCCGCACCCGCTATCGGTCATCGCACCGGATAAGTGCCCGCCGATCCTGACGCCGCTGAACATCAAGACCGATCTCATCGGTACACTCGGCGTCGACGAGCTGTTGATCATCCCCTTTACCGACGAGTTCTCCCATCTTTCCCCGACCGTTTTCTGCGAGATGCTTTTCTCGTCCAACCTGGGCGCCACCCAGGTGATCGTCGGCGACAACTTCCGCTTCGGCTACAAGGCCGGCGGCGACATCGGTTTTCTGGAAGAATATGGCCGCAAAGTCGGCATGAAGGTCGTCGCCGAGCCGCTGGTGACAGCCGGTGAGATGCCTATCTCCTCTACACGAATCCGCAACCTGCTCATCGATGGCAATGTGGCCGAGGTCAGGGAGATACTCAGCCGGCCACCGTCGACCCACGGCAAGGTCGTCCATGGGGACAAGCGGGGGCGCACGCTGGGTGTGCGCACCGCGAATATCGACACCCACGTCGATTGCATCTTCCCAGGCAGGGGCGTGTATCTGGCGGACCTGTTCATCGGCAAGGATCCGTACGCCTGCCTGGTGAACGTAGGCCAGAATCCCACCTTCTGCTCGACTGACGGGGACAGCATGGAGCGAATGCGCATTGAGGCCCACATCCTCGACTTCGACCGCAACCTTTATGGTTTCAATGTCAGGGTGGATTTTCTCGAACGGGTGCGCGACGAGAAGAAGTTCGACGGCCCCAGCGAACTGGTGGCCCAGATAAAAGAGGACATCGCCACCGCCCGCCGCTACAAGGGATTCGCCGCATCGCAAAGCCGCAGTTAAAGCCCTGCAAACGCAGGCACCACGGTTAGCCTTTTAAATGCCGCTATGATAAGCTCTGTCAGTACGAAAGACTCCCCACATCCGTTCGTGGAACAGAAAAGGAGGTGAATCGTTTAGTGTTAAGCAAGGAGAATAAAGAAACAGTCATCGAAAAGTTCGGCAGCGCCGAGGGTGACACGGGCTCTCCCGAGGTGCAGATCGCCCTCTTGACCGAGAGGATCAACGGTCTTACCGAGCATCTCAAGACCCACAAGAAGGACCATCACTCTCGCAGGGGGTTGCTGAAGATGGTGGGGAAGCGCCGGCGGTTGCTTACCTATCTGCAGGACAAGAACGTCAACCGCTACCGCACGCTGGTTAAGGAATTAGGACTGAGGAAGTAGCACCGTTATTTCCGGTTTTCATCCTGTTCTGTCTGAATCAATCCCTTTTGCCCTATCGCGTTCGACGCTGCCGCATTTGGGAACCATTTGTCCTGGGCCTGAGGCTGAAAGTCCCGCCGAGTAACCGCCGGGATTTTGAGCCTTGAGCCTGGGGCAGGCCGCGGAAGCGCAGCTTCCAGCGGCCTGATTTATTTATCGAGGGGGTGCCTGAATCGCAGGCATCCGAAGCCAAGGAGAGAGAAGACTTGAGTACAGAGACTATCGTCACAGTGAAAAGCATAGAGATCGGCGGAAAGACCATCACAGTAGAGACCGGGCGCCTGGCCAAGCAGGCCAGCGGCGCGGTGCTCATGCGTTGTGGTGACACGATGCTGCTGGTTACGGCCACCGGCCGGACCGAAGCCAAGGAAGGCATCGATTTCTTCCCGCTGACCGTGGATATAGAGGAACGCATGTACGCCGCGGGCAAGATCCCCGGCGGTTTCATCAAGCGGGAGTCGCGGCCCAGCGAGAAGGCCACCCTCACCGCCCGCCTGATCGACCGTCCGGTCCGCCCCCGCTTTCCCAAGGGTTTTTCCAATGAGACCCAGATTGTCGCCACCGTCCTTTCCACCGACCAGGAGAACGCCTACGACACGCTGGCGCTGGTCGGCGCCTCAGCAGCGCTGCATATTTCCGGGATACCGTTCCAGGGACCGATCGCTGCCGTGCGTATCGGCAGGATTGGCGGCGAGCTGTTGATCAACCCGTCGATGTCACAGCTGACGGATCCTGATTGCGACATGGACATGATCGTGGCCGGCACCGCCGAGTCCATCCTCATGATCGAGGCCGGCGGTACTGATGTTACCGAGGAAACCGCCATGGAAGCGGTGCGCCTGGCCCAGGAGCCGATCCGTCAGCTCTGTGAGTTCCAGGACGAGCTACGCGAGGCTGTCGGCAAGCCCAAGTGGGACTTCAAGGAGCCGGAAGTGGACAAGGACCTCTACGCGAAGATCGAGTCCATGTGCCGCGCCGACCTGGAAGCAGCCAACCGCATCACCGAGAAGCAGGAGCGTACCGAGCGCATCGAGAAGATCCGCAGTACCGTCAAGGGTGAACTGCTGGATGAAGATTCCCCTGACGAGCTGATCCGCTCTGTGAAATCGATCACCAAGGCCATCGAGAAGGATGTCGTGCGGCGCACTATCGCCGTGGACAAGATCCGTCCCGACGGCCGTGCCACCGATGAAGTGCGGCATATCACCTGCGAGGTCGGGGTCGCCCCCCGCACCCATGGTTCGGCGCTGTTCACCCGCGGCCAGACCCAGGCGATGACCCTGCTGACTCTGGGCGCCGTCGGCGATTACCAGCGCATCGACGGGCTGGGCCTCGAGGACAGCAAACGCTACATCCACCATTACAACTTCCCGCCGTTCTCGGTGGGTGAGACCGGTTTCATGCGCGGCCCCAAGCGGCGCGACATCGGCCACGGGGCGCTGGCGGAAAAAGCGCTGCGGCCCATGATCCCGGATGAGCATGAGTTCCCGTATACCATCCGCCTCGTCAGCGAGATCATGGAGAGCAACGGTTCTTCGTCCATGGCGAGCACTTGCGGCTCGACCCTGGCTCTGATGGATGCCGGTGTCCACATCAAGAAGCCGATCGGCGGCATCTCCTGCGGCCTGGTCGTTCGCTCCAGCTGCCGTGACTGCGGCTACGAGGGCGTGTTCCTGCGCCAGTGCGACAAGTGCGGGTCGATCGACGTCGACGCCAACTATGTGATCCTCACCGACATCGCCGGCATCGAGGACCACCTCGGCGACATGGACTTCAAGGTGACGGGCAGCAAGGAAGGCATCACCGCCATCCAGATGGACCTCAAGATCAAGGAAGGCATCACGCCGGAAGTATTCGCCGAGGCACTTGCCCAGGCGAAAAGCGGCCGTATACATGTGATAGAAAAGATGCTAGAAGCTCTGCCGGAAGCCCGCGAGGAGCTTTCCGAGTACGCACCGCGCATCTTCTCGATGCAGATCAACCCGGACAAGATCGGCGCGCTCATCGGCAAGGGTGGCGAGACCATCCGCGGCCTCGTCGACGAGTTCGACTGCTCCATCGATGTGGAAGAGGACGGCACTGTCTTCATCTGCGCCCGTGACGGCGTCAGCGGCGAGAAGGTCGTCGAGCGCGTCAACGAGCTGTGCAAGGATGTTGAAGCCGGTGACATCTTCGTCGGCAAGGTGGTCAAGACCACCGATTTCGGCGCCTTTGTGGAGCTGAAGCGCGGCACCGACGGGCTGGTACACATCTCCAACCTGGCCGAGGGCCGCGTCAACAAGGTCGAAGATGTAGTCACCCGTGGCCAGATGGTTCAGGTCGAGGTGATCGAAGTCAAGGAAGACCGCGGCAAGCAGCGCATCGGCCTTAGGGTGGTTGACCTAAATCCAAAGGTATAACCTGAAACAGCTTGTAGGGGGCGGGCGGGTCGTCAGCGAGAAGCTGCCGTCCGTCCGCTCCATTTCTTTAGGCTTCTGGATCGGGGCGGGCTCCCGCTACGAGCAGGCGGATGAGAACGGCGTCAGCCACTTCATCGAGCATCTGCTGTTCAAGGGCGGATCCCGTTTCGACGCGGTGGAGATCGCCCAGATCTTCGATTCCTTCGGCGGCGAGCTGAACGCGGCTACCGCGCGTGAGTACACGGTGGTCCACGCCCGCTTCCTCGACGAGCACCTGGACGAGGCTTTTGAGGTCATGGCCGACATGGTCGTGCACCCGGCGTTTAACGACATCGACCTCGAGCGCGAGGTCGTGGTCGAGGAGATCGCCATGTATGAGGATTCCCCCGGCGAGTTGATCACCGACTACCTGACGCAGGTTCTCTTCGAGGGGCATCCCCTTGGCAAGAGCGTTCTGGGGACCACAGAGATCATAGGCGCAGTGACGCCGCAACAGATCAAGGCATATCATTCCGGCCACTACACACTGCCCAACATGGTTGTCGCTTCGGCGGGTAACGTGGAGCAGGAACGGCTGGTGGAACTGGCGACCAAGCACCTGGCGGGAGGCAGCGGCTCTGTGCCGATGGCGGCAACGATGCCGGCGGCTCCGGTACCGGATAAAGCTGAGAGCGCCTGCTTTTATCAGAAAGACACACAGCAGTACCATGTGTGTTTTGGCGGTCTCGGGTTGTCGCGGCACTCAGAACGGCGGTTCGCCCTTTCGATCCTCGACAGCATCCTTGGCGGCTCGGCCAGTTCGAGGCTGTTCCAGGAGGTGCGGGATAAGCGGGGGCTGGCATATTCTGTCTACTCATTTGACTCGCTCTACTCGGATACCGGACTCGTGGGCGTCTACTTCGGTTGCCGTGGCGACAGCGTCGACGAAGTCACCGGCGTGGTCACCGAGCAGATAGAATCGATTATCAGTGACGGAGTCAGTGACAACGAACTGACTCGGGCAAGGGAAAGCGCCAAGGGCCGGGTTGTTCTGGGCATGGAAACGACCCACAATCGCATGAGCCGGCTGGGCAAGCTGACGGTGACGGAATCGGAGATCCTGTCGATCGACGAGATCATCGAACGTATCAGCGCCGTCACCGCGGAAGAGGTACAGGCATTGGCGCAGGAATATTATCGCCCCGATGAACTGGTGGCCGTGGCCATCGGCCCGGATGTAAAAGTTTTTGAAAAGGCGCTTGGCACGCTGGGTGGCAAGCGTGAGCTGGAAGTGAAGGTGAGCTGAGATGACGGTTGAATCTGAAGCCGGCATGCTGGCGGCTGTTGAAGAAAAAGTCAGGGCAGGAGAACGGCTTTCGTTTGAGGACGGACTGGCGCTGCTCCAGTCGCCGGACCTGCTCAAGGTCGGCGAGCTGGCTGATCTCGCCCGCCGCCGACTTGTCGGCGACGACGTCTTCTTCATCAACAACCGCCATATCAACCACACTAATGTATGCGGTAACCGCTGCAAGTTCTGCGCCTTCAGCGCCGACGAGGGCGCCGACGACGCCTACACGATGACGCTGGACGAGGTGCTCGACCGCGCCCGCGGCTCGCTGGCCGACGGCATCACCGAACTGCACATCGTCGGCGGCGAGCACCCTTCCCTTCCCTATGAATATTATCTGGAGATGATACGGTCGCTGCATGAGCTGGATCCCCAGGTGCATCTGCAGGCCTTCACCGCCAGCGAGATCGCCTTCTTTGCAAAGCGGACCAAGCGCACAGAAGAGGCGGTGCTGCAGGAGATGAAGGCCGCTGGCCTGGGCAGCATGCCCGGCGGCGGCGCCGAGATCTTTGCCGAGAGGGTGCGGAGTATCGTCTGCGACAAGAAGATCTCCGGCGATAAATGGCTGGAGGTCATGCGTACCGCTCATGGCGTCGGCATCAAGTCGAACGCGACTATGCTTTATGGACACGTTGAGACACTGGAGGAGCGCATCGACCATCTCATCCGCCTGCGGGAGCTGCAGGACGAGACCGGAGGCTTCGGCAGTTTCATCCCTCTGGCTTTCCATCCGGCCAACACCGAGCTCGACACCCTGCCCGGGACCAGCGGCATCGAGGACCTGAAGATGCTGGCGGTCAGCCGGCTGATGCTGGACAATTTCCGCAACATCAAGGCTTTCTGGATCATGATAGGTATCAAGCTGGCGCAGATATCGCTTCACTTCGGCGTCAACGACATCGACGGCACCGTTGTCGAGGAGAAGATAACCCACGCCGCCGGCGCCGAGACCGAAGAGGCTATCGCCAAGGACGAGCTGATCCGGCTCATCCGTGACGCCGGCAGGAACCCGGTCGAACGCGACACGCTCTATAACACCATCCGCCGGTATGAAGACTGAGGAAGAAAAAAGCGGCGCCGGCGACGACTCGCCGGATAACGCCACCATCTCCATCGGCCACTTCGAGTTCCTCAACGGCTATCCCCTGTATTACGGGCTGGAGAAGGGCGCGGGCTGGGGCTGTTTCAACCTGGTCCACGGGGTTCCCACGACGCTCAATAGGCTGCTGCTCGAAGGTGAGCTGGACATCAGCCCTATTTCCTCGATCGAGTATGCGGGCAATGCAGACAAACTTCTTTTATTTCCAAGGCTTTCCATCACCTCTGACGGCGCCGTCGACAGTATCCGCCTGATCTCGCGAGTACCCATGGACGAGGTCAGCTCGGTAGCTCTCACTGGGCAAAGCGCCACATCCGTGGTGTTGCTCAAGATTCTGCTGAGCCAGAAATATGGATTGCAGCCGCTTTATTCCCGGCTGGAAACCGGTGTCACTGAGGCGCTCGAAACGAAAGATGCCGTGCTGTTGATCGGCGATCAGGCCCTGGAGGCTTGTTTCCATGGTACCTGGGAGCATTGCCGGGATCTGGGCAGCGAATGGAAGGAATTTACCGGGTTGCCGATGGTCTTTGCCCTCTGGGCTGTGTCAAAGGAATTTTTCGCGACCCGTGCCGACGAGACTTTCGAAGTTGAGGAGCGCCTGCTTTACTCGGTGGATTACTGCCGCTCACACTGGGATGAAGTGGTTGCCGCCGCCGCGAAGGTCTATCCATTCGACGAGGAGCTGCTGCGCTCCTACTTTGCCAAGCTGCGCTACGATTTTACAGATGAATACCGTCGCGGCCTCGAGGAGTTCTATCGGCGGGCGGCTGAGATCGGAGCGATCGATGCGGCTCCGATGCTGGAATTTATTTCGTGAACCTTTTGAACCATTCCATGAACCACGCGTCCACTATTATTGAAATCCTTGATCGACTATGACAGATAACATTGAACAAATAATCGAAAAAGTATCCGCCGGAACCCGCATCAGCGAGGCAGAAGCGTTGGCGTTGCTGGAGAGCCGCGAGCTCATCGCGGCGGGCCAGGCCGCTGATGCAACGCGCCGTCGCATGTTGCTCGGAGACGACGTCACATTCGTCGTCGACCGCAACATCAACTACACCAACTTCTGTACCACCGGCTGTGACTTCTGCGCTTTTCACAGGCCCATCGGTTCAGATGAGGGCTACCTGCTCAGCAACGACCAGATCTTTCAGAAGATAGAGGAGACCATCGAGCTGGGCGGCACTGGCATCATGATGCAGGGAGGCCTGCATCCGAAGCTGGGCATCGACTATTACGAGGAACTGTTCCGAGCTATAAAGGAACGCTACGACATCACCATCCATTCTCTGTCGCCGCCGGAGATATACCACATCAGCAAAGTAAGCCGGTTGCCGCTGGACGAGACGCTGGCGCGCCTCAAACAGGCGGGTCTTGACTCGCTGCCGGGTGGTGGCGCTGAGATACTGGTGAACGAAGTGCGGCACCGCATGAGCCCAAAAAAGATCGACGCCGACACCTGGATGTCGGTTATGCGTTCAGCACACGAAGCGGGACTCAAATCAACGGCGACGATGATGTTCGGCAGCGTCGAGACACTGGCTGACCGCATCGAGCACCTGCGGCGTATTCGCGACCTACAGGACGAGACTGGCGGTTTTCGCGCCTTTATCCCTTGGACTTTCCAGGAGACTAATACGGAACTGGAAGGCACGGCTTCGTCGAGTGGTATCGATTATCTGATGACCCTCGCCGTAAGCCGCATCTATCTCGACAATGTGCCCAGCATCCAGGCATCATGGGTGACTCAGGGCCTGAAGGTTGCGCAGGTGTCGCTTATGTTCGGCGCCAATGACATGGGCAGCACCATGATCGAGGAGAACGTGGTCGCCGCCGCAGGCGTCAGCTACCGGGTGGGCAAGGAAGAGCTGGTGGCCGCCATACGTGCCGCCGGGCGCAGACCGGTACAGAGGGACAACGCCTACCAGCCGGTCGACTTTCCCTGATACAAGCCGGCGCGAGTCACATAGGCGTTACTGTTCGTTGACTTCCACAACTCACGCTGTTAAACTTTTCACAAATATTGTTAATTGTTTCACAAGCTCGCTGGCTTGTTTGCCAGGAAAACGTTCCAACGTAGCTGAAAACAGGAACGGCTGAACCTGGAACCGGGCGCCGGCGGGTTTTTTGCACTCTTGTGGTGGGGAAGGAAATCTCTTGACTATCCGTGTATCCAGCACCGTTCCGAGCGGAGCTGATGTTGTCGCCGATATCGAGCGCCGCTCCGGCGAGCGCGTATCGGCATGCTACCAGTGCGGCCGCTGCACATCCACCTGCACCGGCGCCTTCGCCTTCGATTATCCGCCCCATCGCATCATGCGAATGCTGCAGCTGGGCCAGGTTGACGAGGTGCTGAATTCCCGCACGGCCCAGATCTGTTACGACTGCATGACCTGCTCCACCCGTTGCCCGATGAACATCGACGTTGCCAACGTCATCGAGCATGCCAAGATGATCGCCGACGAGCGGGGCATCGAGGGCGATGAAAAAGAGATCCGCCTGTTCCGTCTCGCCTTCCTGAAGAACGTCAGGCGCTACGGTCGTCTGCACGAGGCGCGGCTGCTCACCTGGATCAACTTTCGCAGCTTCAGGCCTTTCAACGACATTTCACTTATTCCGCTGATCCTCCGCAGGAAAAAAATCCACATCGTGCCGCCGCGGATCAAAAACCGCAACGAGGTACACAGGATATTTCGGGAAATCAACGGTGGGGATAAGCCGGAATGAGCGACGCGCGTAAAATGAGCGTAGCTGTGAAAGCGGGCGTCGAAGAGCGCAACGCCGATGAGCGGAACGACGGGTCGCGCAATGTCGTACCGCGGAATGATTCCTATGCCTACTTCCCGGGATGTTCGCTCACCAGCTCCGCCGGCGAATATGATGCTTCGTTCCGCCTTGTGGCGAAGGAGCTCGGCATCGGGCTGGACGAGATCCCGGACTGGAACTGCTGTGGCGCCTCGCCTGCTCCCCATCACTGGGGCGGCAACCTGGGAGTGCTACTGCCTGCGAGAAATCTGCACATAGCTGGCTACGCGCACGACGCCATGGTGGCTCCCTGCGCCGGTTGCTACAACCGCCATAAAAACGCACAACACGAGCTGGCGGGCAGCGAAGAGATACGCGAGCAGGCCACGCGGGTTTTGCGCCAGCCGGTACGTTACGAGATCGAGATACTTAACCTGGTGGAGCTTTTCGACCGCGAGGTTACTCCCGAGGCTTTGGCCGAGCGCGTTCAGGGAAGGCTGGCGGGGCTTAACTTCGCCACATACTACGGCTGCCTGCTGACGCGCCCTGCCAAGATCATGAACTTTGACAACCACCGCAATCCGGTCAGCATGAAGCCGCTTCTGATGGCGACCGGAGCCAATGCAGACCACTTTCCCTTCAAGAGCGAATGCTGCGGCTCCTACATGGGGCTGGCGCACAAGGAGATCGTGCTCCGGGCCAGCCGCCGTATCATCGATGTGGCTGACGGGCTCGGCTTTGATGCTATCGTCACCGCCTGCCCGCTCTGCCATCAGAATCTGGACCTAAGGCAAGGCCAGATCAACAAGGCCTTCGGAACGAACATCGAGATGCCCATCCTGTATTTCTCGCAAGTGCTGGGGCTGGCGCTGGGACTTAGCGCTGACGACCTCGGCATCGACTCACATATAGTCAGCGCCCGTAAGTTACTGGCAAAGATCGGGCAAGGCGCCGCGGATGGGGATGAGCGGAGCATCACCACCAATAATTCGCAAGGTATACAGAAAACGGCCGAATCGGGCGCTTCGAGCAGTAATGCCCGTGTGGCAGGGGAGGGCTAACCCATGCGCGTCGGCGTCTTCGTATGTGAATGTGGCACCAACATCGCCGCGACTGTATCCACCGGCAAGGTGGTCGACGCGGCGCTGGCCATGCGCGACGTGCTGCTCGCGGAGTCTATCCATTACACCTGCTCCGACCCCGGGCAGCGCGCCGTAATAGACGCCATCCAGAAGCATGGTCTGACCCGTATCGTCATCGCCTCCTGCTCGCCGCGTATGCATGAGAACACATTCCGGCGGACGGTCGGCCGAGCCGGCTTGAACGCCTACATGATGGAGATGGTGAATATCCGTGAGCACTGCTCCTGGATCCACTCCGATATTGATGAGGCTACTGACAAGGCAATCGACCTTATGCAGAAAGGTGTCGCCCGCGTGCGCCGGCAGGTGCCGCTGCATTCAACTACTGTGCCTGTGACGAAGCGGGTGCTGGTCGTAGGCGGCGGCGTCGCCGGAATCCAGGCGGCTCTCGACATCGCCGACGCCGGTCTTCCGGTGACCCTGGTTGAGCGGGGTCCGAGCATCGGCGGCAACATGGCGCGGCTGGACAAGACATTCCCCACGCTCGACTGCTCTTCGTGCATCCTGACGCCGCGCATGGTCGAGGCTGCCCAGCACGAGAACATCGAGCTGATGGTCAGTTCGGAGGTCGAGCAGGTTAGGGGCTACATAGGCAACTTCGATGTCGACATCCGCAGGAAAGCCACCTGCGTCGACGCGGAGAAGTGTACCGGCTGCATGATCTGCCAGGAGAAGTGCCCGGGCAAGGCGCCGGACGAATTCAATGCCGGTGTCGGCCAGTCGAAAGCGATCTCCATCCCGTGCCCCCAGGCGGTGCCACTGGTCGCGGCTTTGCGCAAGGAGCACTGCCGGCTGTTCATCAAGGGAAAATGCAGCGTCTGCAAGAAGGTCTGCCCCGCCGACGCGATCGACTACGAGCAGGAAGACAGGATTTCCACGGATAAATTCGGCGCCATCGTCGTCGCGACCGGCTATGAGCTGTATGATTGGCGGGAGGCCTACCCGGATTACGGCGGCGGCCAGTATCCCGACGTAGTTACGTCCATGCAATACGAACGGATGCTCTCGGCATCGGGGCCGACCGGCGGCCATGTGCAGCGGCCATCAGACGGCAAGGAGCCAAAGAACGTTGTATTCATCTCCTGCGTCGGCTCCCGCGACGAGTCAGTGGGTCGGCCTCTGTGCTGTAGCGTCGGCTGCATGTACATCGCCAAGCAGGCGATCCTGACGAAGGAGCATATACCTGATTCCCAATCTTACGTCTTCTATATAGACATCCGGGCCGGCGGCAAGGGTTATGAGGAATTCACCCGCCGCGCCCAGCGCGATTTCGGCGCCATCTACCTGCGCGGCCGGGTGGGGAAGATCTACCCCAGCAACGGCAACCTGGTAGTGATGGGAACCGACACGCTTTCTGCTGAGCAGGTCGAGCTGGATGCCGACCTCGTGGTGCTGGCGACAGGTTTCGCTGCCGCGGAAGGCGCCGGCGAACTGGCCCGCAAGCTGAACATCTCCTACGACCAGTACGAGTTTTTTTCCGAGAGCCATCCCAAGCTGAGGCCGGTTGAGACGACTACCGGCGGTGTCTTCCTGGCGGGAGCCTGCCAGGGGCCGAAGGACATCCCCGACACTGTGGCCCAGGCCAGTGCCGCTGCATCTAAAGTACTCGGCCTTTTATCCCGGGGCGAGCTGGAGACCAGCCCCATGGTGGCGGAGGTCAATCAGATGCGCTGCACCGGCTGCTTCAAGTGCCGCGACGTTTGTCCGTATGGCGCCGTTGAGGTTGTGGAGTTGCGGGATGGCCGCCAGGTCGCCAATGTCATCGATTCGCTCTGCCAGGGCTGCGGCGTCTGTAACGTCGCCTGCCCGCCGGCGGTCATTTCGCTGAAAGGTTATACCGACAGCCAGCTCATCGCCGAGACCATGGAGCTGTTGAGGTGACAAGTGTCTGACCTGAGACTCATCGGATTCCTTTGTAACTGGTGTTCTTA
>JAUSDE010000187.1 GCA_030650885.1 Thermoleophilia bacterium | reverse complement strand
TGCTTGCCTTCCATCGCGGCTTCTGCGAGCGCGCGTATGATCAGCCCACAGGAACGGATCGCGTCATCATTGCCAGGTATGACGTAGTCGACTTCGTTGGGATCGCAGTTGGTATCAACGAGCGCCACGATGGGGAGCTTGAGCTTGCGGGCCTCTTTGATGACTATGGCTTCGCGGCGAGGGTCGATCACGAAAACGGCTGCTGGCAGCTTGTCCATGTCGGAGACGCCGCCGAGATTCGTTTCCAGTTTCTTTAGCTCAGCTAGCAGGTTCATCTGCTCGCGTGTAGGCAGCAGTTCGATCTGTCCCTCATCACGCAGACGGCGAAGCTCATGCATCCGCTTGATGCGATGCGAGATCGTGCTGTAATTTGTGAGCAGGCCACCGAGCCAGCGGTGTGAGACGAAAGGCATCCCCGATCTAAGTGCTTCCTCGGCGATGGTGTCCTGGCACTGTTTCTTGGTGCCTACAAACAGCACCTTTTTGCCATTTGCTGTGAGGTCCTTGATGAAATCATAAGCGTCATCGATCAGCCGGATGGTCTTCTGGAGGTCGATGATGTAGATGCCGCCGCGCTCCGTGAAGATATAAGGCTTCATGCGGGGATTCCAGCGGCGTGTCTGGTGTCCGAAGTGAACTCCGGACTCGAGCAGTTCTTTCATTGATACAGCAGTCAAACCGAGATCCTTTCTCGAGCTTTAAGTATGCCGCTCCTCGTTGGGCGCTCCGGCAGGGCGGCATTCCGCCGTGGCGCCGTGACATGCTAAAACGGACCGTGGCCATATCGCCGCAGTCCAAGCCGGGATATTGTAGCAAAAAAAGTCTCCGGTTACCTGATTCCCGCGGTCAAGTGGGGCTCGCTTGAGCCCTCTAAGCCATCAGACTGGAAACCGGGTTCCGTTTCCTGATATCTTCAAGCGATGGATGCAAACCAAAAAGCTATCGCAGAATCGATCCTGTCCGGCAGCAGGGTCATCGCTGTTGTGGGGGCCTCGCCGAATCCTTCGCGTCCCAGCAACATCGTCGCCAGCTACCTTATCGAGAATGGTTTTGAGGTGATTCCTGTACGCCCCAATGTGAGGGAGATACTGGGATGCATGTGTTATGGCAGTATTGAGGAGATTCCCTGCAGGGTGGATGTGGTTGATGTCTTCCGAAAGTCCGAGGCCTGCCCGGAGATAGCCCGCGCAGCAGTATCGGCCGGCGCCGGGGCGCTGTGGCTGCAGGAGGGCATAATCAGCGAGGATGCTGCCCGTATCGCCCGGGAAGGTGGTTTGCCCGTGGTCGCGGACCTCTGTATCAAGAAAATTCACGAGGGGATTCATGGAAATCCTTAGGGAGCATACATGTGGGCATTACCGCTGACAGCGACGGCCATCAGCGCCCTCTTTTCCGGGATTGTCTTCCGCCAGTACCTGGAGCGGCGCAATCCAGCCCATCTTTCCTGGGCCGTCGCCCTGTTTCTCTTTGCCGTGGGAACCGCCTGCGATTTTCTGGCGATCGTGAGCGGCTGGACCCCGCTCATCGCCAAGACCTATTATTTGTGTGGCGCCACCGTGGTCGTTGGCTATCTGGCGTTGGGAACCCTTTATCTTCTGGCTCCGAAAAGGCTGGCTCAGGCGTGGCTGATCCTCATGCTCACAGCGACTGTGTTCGCAGTCATCCTGCTGGCTGGTGCCGAGGTAGATCCCGTGAAGCTGAGATCAGACGCGGAACCAGGGTGGAAGGCTATCGACAAGCCGGCTGCGCTCTCGGTTATAGTCATGGCCATCAACAGTATCGGGACCGTCATCCTGGTCGCTGGCGCCGTGTATTCCGCAGTCTATCGCCGCTATATGCTCGCAAATATCCTCATAGCATCGGGAACATTCGTGGTGGCTGCAGGAGGCAGCCTGATGAGGCTGGGGCATTATGAATTCCAGTCCGGAGGCCAGCTGGCTGGAATTACGATAATGTTCATCGGTGTCCTTTTGACGATGAAGCCATCGGAAAAACGACTCCCGGAGCCTGCTACCCCCCTTTAATTAACATTAAGAATAACCCTCTTTGCTAGTATTTCACTACATCGCGTAGTACAATTTTCCAATGGTCGCAAAAAGAAAAAACCGTGTCCGCCGTGTGAATCTCAGGACCTCCCGGAAGGGTATCCGGCAGGTGCTGGGTGACCTCGAAGCCGATATCATGGAACTGATCTGGAAGGACAGCCCCGCCAGCGTGCGCGAGATACATGAGAACCTTGCTCAGGAGCGCACGATAGCATACACAACGGTGATGACCGTGATGGGCCGGCTGGCCGAAAAGGGAATGCTGAGCAGGGAGCAGCATGGCCGCGCGTATCTGTATGTGCCCACACAGAACCGGGAGCAGTTTTGCTCGGAAGCCATAAGCACAGTCATGGAAGGCTTGCTGGGTGGATTTGGAGAGCCGGTTTTATCGCATTTTGTCGATACTGTGGACTCCGAGGACTCAGCCAAGCTGGACGAACTCATCAGGCTGATTGAAAAAAAGAAAGAAGAGGCCAGGCCATAGGCTACCTGACTCTGACCCTCGCATATCTGGCTCTGGTTTCGAGCCCCTGGATCATTCGCCGGTGGCTGGATGGCCGTGTGCGGCCACGAACCGCCGCGCTGGCATATTTTGGCTCGATAATCGCAACCGGTGCCGCTACCGGCGCCTTTCTGGCCCTGCTGCTGCTGAGATTCTTTTCCGGCTCGCTTCTAACTGCCATGGGCGATGCCTGTGGGGGCATCTTCGCCGCTGGTCATGGCTTCCTGGCTGAAAGCAACTGGAATTATCTGCTGGCCGCGGTTATATTTTCTGTTTTTCTTTCCCAGCTCGCATTTCTATTCGGTGGCGGTACCAGGCTTTTCCGCGTCACCCACAGGGAAAAGCGGAGGCGTCAGAGCTGCGGGCTTTCATGCCCGGCCCTCAGGACGATTTCGGAAGAAAAGTGGGCAGCGCATATCAGCCTCATTCCCGGTGATCTGCAACTGGATGCCGCGACCGTTGGGCTCTTTCGGCCGAGGATCGTGCTTTCGGAAGGAATTGTAAAGTCATTACCGGGCAGGGAACTGGTCGCTGTGGCTGCTCATGAGGAAGGCCATCGCTCGGCTAGAGACAATCTGCTGATAACGGCGGCAAAATCAGTGGCCACAACACTTTTTTATCTCCCCGGACCAAAACGGGCGCTTTTAGAAATGAGGAAATGCCTTGAGAGGTCGGCAGACAGAAGCGCCGCCGCCGCATCCGGTGACCGCTTCGCCATTGCTGAAGCTCTCGCCAGGATAGCGTCAATGAATTATTCAGAAGCCGATTCACACTCGCCTCTGGTAACCGCAGTCAGGGGCAACGGCGATCTGGTCGCGCGCCTGGAGGAGCTTGTTGGAGATGAACGCCATCCCGGACACGGATGGGCCCGGCTGGCGCTCCTGGTCGCAGGTGCGGTAGTGGTACTCGGGATTTTCGCTTCCAGCGCCCTTGCAGTCGCCGGCGCCGACCATAGGGAAGCTTTCATCTGTTACACGCAGCATACTCAGAGTACAGGGCCCGAAGACGTCTGTGACTCCGGGCACCCTTCTCACTGAAAGCCTGACCGCATCACTCGCTTCTCGTAGTATCCCGCTGACTCTCACTCCCGCATACCCATAGGCATATTGAGCAGCCACAGGTTCAGTCCGGCGAAGGCGATCATCAGCACCAGCATCGGCGCCAGGCCCGCCACGGCTCGCAGGTTGTCTCCAAACGTCTGTCGGGCGACCCTCCAGCCCACGTAGACTGCCCCGAGATAACCGGTCGCGATAAGAGTCATCTGGATCACCCTCAATGGCTCCGCATGCAAAAGCGGACTTGCGATGATCGATACTGTTCCAAACAGGTCCCAGCCCCATCCAAATGGGTCCGATACTACCGGAACGGCAGCGGTTCCCTCTTCGAAGAAATGGACCAGGTTATGTGCCAGGTGCGAAGAGAGAGCGATCGGCAGAAAGGCAAACGAGAAACCGATGAACACTGTTTTGAGTCGAGCACTATTGCCACCAGCCCATTTTGTGATCACTGACCACAGGGCGAAGATGAGCATGGGTGCTATCACAGCCATCAAAATATAACTGATGGTCAATACCGTATTCTCCCCAAGCCCCGTTGTTTCGATAAGTTCGTTTGACACATCAACCCAAGGCTCGACCATGGACAGTGTCTGGAACACGGTCACGCCGAGAAGGATCACCACGATTGCAGCCACGTCGAAACCGATCTTATTGGTCTTCCAGAGATCAGAAAGGAACGGCCGGACGTTGAGGGCGATGTTGTCGTTGGGGCATGTCTTGATGCACTCGGTGCACATGACGCAATATGTGTTGGTCTCCATCGTTTGAGGCAGTTCCATCATCGGACAGCCATAACCTTTTTCGCTGCCGCGGTAACATGACTTCTTCTTGCACGAACGGCAGACCTTGTCGCTCTTGTTACGGATCTCCAGCGGCGCCGTCATCGAGTACGCTCCGATGATACCGCCGATAGGGCATACATACCGGCAAAATGTCCGCTTTTCGAAGACGAGCGATACCACAATCGCCGGCACAATGAACAGTGCCAGAGTCACCATAGCTGTATAGAACGGATTGCTGGCGAGGCCCAGGAAAAGGTACATCCAGGTCAGGATGATGAAGAACCCGGTAGGAACCCAGAAATTCCGCAAACGCCGGGGCCACTTGCGGTTGAGGCTGAAAGTCCTTTTACCGACGCCCCAGAGTTTCCCGCGTTGCAGCCATTCCGCGAATGACACCAGCGGGCACAGCATGCACCATGTACGTGATAAAAAGAGAAATGTGAAGATGATGAT
>JAUSDE010000171.1 GCA_030650885.1 Thermoleophilia bacterium | reverse complement strand
ATTATTTCTTCTACGCGCTCGACGCGAACACCGGCGAGAAGAAATGGGAATTTGTTGCTGATCGGCCCATATTGGTGTCACCGGTTGTTTCGAGTGCCATGGTCCTGTTTGGAAGCGAGGATGGAAATTTCCATTCGCTCGATTCAGCTTCGGGTACTGAAAAGTGGCGAATTGAAACCGGACGCGGGATTAACACAGTTGCCACTGTGTTTAACGATCTTGTGTTTTTCACGAACCGGAAGGGCTCTATCTATTGCGCCAGAGTGTCTGATGGCGCCATAGAATACGTGGAAGATGGCATTAAGCCGTCTACGCAACTTGTTTCCGCCGGTGAGCTGATACTTTTTGGCAGCGGCACTAAACTGGTTGCGATCAATGCGCTTACCGGCCTGAAGGCCTGGGAACACGGAACTGCGAGTACTCAGATTGCGCCGCCGGTCATTGCCCACGGAATCGCCTGCTTTGGCTCAGGAAATTATCTCTATGGTGTGGATGCGGCAGATGGAACGCTCAAATGGGAGACCATGACGGGCAGCCCGCCAAAAGATGGCCTGGCTGTTTTTGATGGCTTCGCTTATTTCACGACCCTGGATCATGGCTTCTTTGCGGTAGAAATCGAATCCGGCGATATCCTCTTCTCGCATGATCTGGGCCGTTTCTCTCACACACAGCCAGCCGTGAACGATGAATGGATTCTCTTCGGAGGTGATGACCACAACCTGTACGGTTACCCTTTTGCTACTAAAAAGGCTGACGAATCGCTGGAGAAAGTTCCACCAGGAATGGCATTTGCACCGGAAGATGATCCCTGGTCTTCTTTGAACGCACTGGCGCATCCCTACTCGATCGCACAGGCACCCTGGCGTCTTTTCGTGCTGGCGTTCCTGTTTCCAGTTTACGAATTCTACTGGTTTTACCGTAACTGGAGACATTGGGAAATAGAACGTGGAGCCCATGTCCGGCCCGGACTGAGGACTCTTGGCATGATTGTCCCGGTCCTGAATTATTATCTGGCCTATGATCAGTTCAGGATGGTGAACGAGACTGCCAGGAAAGAGAAGGTGAAAAGTTTTTCCCTGTTTCTCGTGACGACGGGGTACCTTTCGTTTATTGCTTTACCAAATTCGTTGTCATGGCTGGCTATTTTCTTTAAAGAAGATTTCAGTGAATGGCAGCTGCGGGTGATACCGATTTTACAGAGTGTGGCATTGGCGTTAGTGCCCTTGTTTCTGGTGGTGGTTCAACGCACTAACAACAGGTTGTGGGGGAAAAAATACCCGTCATCGCCACCCAGAGATTTCTTCACGGCTGGAGAAAAAATGATGATCGCGCTGGGTTGTCTTTACTGGGCCATCACCTTGATCCCAGCGATCCTGCGACTGTTCTGAAAAAGTGGTGGAGGATAGGGGACTCGAACCCCTGACCTCCTGGATGCAAACCAGGCGCTCTCCCAACTGAGCTAATCCCCCACGATGCAAAGTTCCCGCTGTTTCCCGCTGCCAGCCCGGCCTTTCAGCCTGATGCCGGCTAACCATAAGCCAGGTTATTGGTGGAGGATACCGGACTTGAACCGGTGACCTCCTGCATGCGAAGCAGGCGCTCTCCCAACTGAGCTAATCCCCCACGCGGGCGCCGGTGCGGCCGAAGAGCCGCCGGCGTTGAGACAAGGGTGGTGGGCGATACTGGACTCGAACCAGTGACCTCCGCCATGTGAGGACGGCGCTCTAACCAGCTGAGCTAATCGCCCGCGTGATCCACCAAAGGGTATTGTAGGTATGCGGGGCGCGCAAGGCAAGAAGCGGGCGGCGCTGTCTCACGGCGCCCAGAGGGCACCCTGTCTAATTCCCGAAATCCTCGGGGTTGTCCTTGCGTATCTGCTCGGCGCGGGTACGAAGCAGCTCGGCCTCGGTATTGAGCGTTTCGATGCGGCCCTGCATGGAATAGATCTGGCTGACGACGACCTGGGTCCTGATCTCGTCCCATCCGGCCAGGGAATACTGCTCCTTCTCAAGCAGCCTCGGGATCTCCAGCGCTGCGTTCACGGTCTCGGTCAGCTTGTCGTTGCTCTCGCGCATCAACTTCAGGTATTCCATGTAATTCTCATTCAGCGGCATCTCGCTGGCGGAGCGCAGGTTACGGTCTCTGGTGGTCAGATCGGCGAGAGCCTTGTTCAGGTCCTGCACGGCGGTGGTGGCCGTGGTCTTGGTCTGGGTTGCGGGCAGTGTCTGCCCGGCGGCGGCGCTGCGGACCAGGTTGTCGATGGCGCCGGTGGACATCCTCAGCTTGTCGACCGCGGAATTCCTCAGGGAATCGCTTTCATCCATGAGCTTGTCGGCGGCTGAAGTGTCACTGCCGCAGCCGGCGGCTGCGATGGCAAGCAGCACCAAGGCAAGGAGCGCCAATATTAGTGCGGATTTTGTTCCGGCCGGAGCATTGTATCCCGATCTCGATGATTTCATATATAAAGAATATCAGAGTTGGGTGGCGGGCCTGTATGACGTGGGGCAGAGGCTGCAAGTGAGACTGGCAGACAGCGTCTTTCCCCTCCGCTACCATCTACCATCCACTCGTGCTATCATTTCTTGTTCACTGAGACGGACGAGGAAACTGACATGAAAAAAGACATCCATCCGGAATACATGGAGACCAAGGTGCGCTGCTCCTGCGGCGAGGATTTCACCACCCGTTCTACCGTGCCGGAGATTCACGTGGAGATCTGTTCCAAGTGCCACCCCTTCTACACCGGCAAGCGTAAGCTGGTCGATACCGGTGGCCGCGTGGAGAGATTCAAGCGCAAGTACGCCAAGAGGCAAACCTCCTAGCCGGTCCTGACCGGTGTCGGCGACTCTAAACGTAACCCTTCTTACTCACACTCCCGAGCCCGAGCGCGCCGTTGCGGCCGCGGGCAGGCTCTGCTATTCGTCATCGACGGCGGCGGAGCTCAAGGAGAAGATGACCGGCGACGAGGTCGAGCGTCTGGTCACCCTGCTGGTGAGGTCGGGCCATCTGAGCGCCCTCGAGCACGCTTCCTTCACTTTCGGCATCGACGGTATCTCCCGCGCCTGTTCGCACCAGCTGGTGCGGCACCGGCTCGCATCCTATTCGCAGCAGTCCCAGCGCTACGTGCATTTTTCCGGGGAGGACGGGTTTATCGTCCCGCCGAAGATCGCCGAAGACCCGGAGGCGCTGGCGGTATTCGAAGAGGCGATGGAGAACGCCACGCGCGCATATGACCGGCTGGTCGAACTTGGCACGGAGAAGGGGCTTGCGAAGGAGACCATCCAGGAGGACGCCCGTTTCGTGCTCCCGAATGCCGCCGAGACCCGAATAGTCGTCACCATGAACGCCAGGGAGCTGCGGCATTTCTTCCGCATCCGCTGCTGCCGCCGGGCTCAGTGGGAGATCAACGCGCTGGCCTGGAAGATGCGGTCGCTGGTCATGAACATGGCGCCCCACGTCTTCCGCAAATGTGGCCCCGACTGCCTTTATGGCAAGTGCCACGAAGGCAAGATGTATTGCGGAGAAATATATACACTTGAGGAAGTAGCCGAGATGGAAGAGTGGATGGAAAGCATTGAGTGGTAAGCACCCCGGCCACCCGGCCGCTTCTGTAGGCGGGCAGGCTGTAATCGAAGGCGTGATGATGCGGGGCAAGAGGCACTGGGCTCTGGCCTGCCGCCGTCCCGACGGCACCATCAGCCTGCACTCCGAAGCCCTGACCCCTCTGGCTGACCGCTATCCGATCCTGAGGCGGCCGATCCTGCGTGGTGTCATCGGCCTCTGGGAATCCATGTCCCTGGGAATCAAGACCCTGAGCATGTCCGCCAACGAGTCCATGGGCGAGGAAGAGCGGGACATCAGCAAGAAGGAGATGGCGCTCAGCCTCACCATAGGTATATTGATGGCGGTGGGCCTCTTCATCGTGCTGCCGCTGTTCGCGATCGGGTCGGTGCGCGACTGGTTCCCCAACTCGTCTGCGTTCGTCGCCGCTGAGGGCGTCATGCGCATCGCCATCCTGGTGCTATATATATTGGTGGTCTCTCGCATCAAGCAGATGCGACGGGTCTTCGAATACCACGGGGCGGAACACAAGACGATCCACGCGCTGGAGTCGGGGCTGGAACTCACGCCCGCCAACGTCCACAAGTTTTCACCGGTACATCCGCGGTGCGGCACCAGTTTTCTGCTCATAGTTATGGTGCTGGCGATCATCATCTTTTCCTTCGTGCCAATACCAAAAGACTGGACGAATATCCTTTATGTATCGCTGTTCATCCTGTCACGCATCATCGGCATCCCGCTCGTTGTAGGGCTTTCTTACGAGGTGATAAAATATGCGGGAAGGCACAAGAACAGCACCTTCATGAAGGTCGTGATGTACCCCGGCATGCTGCTGCAGAAGCTGACTACCAAGGAACCTGACGAATCCCAGATCGAAGTGGCGATAGCCGCGCTCGAAGGAGTCGCCGCGCTGGAGCCTATCGAGATGGACCACGGCGGCAGGGCTGACGTGGAAGTGATGGCATGATTGAAGTAATGCGTCCCCAGGGTTTTTATGCTCGATAAACTCATAACAGAGATCGAAGAGAAATATAACCAGCTCAACGAGGAGTTGAGTGCGCCAGGTGTGCATGATGACCGGCAGCACTATGCCGAGCTGGCCAAAGCCCATTCTGACCTGCAGCCGGCTTTCACCCTGGTGGTGCAGTATCGTGAGGCCGAGGCAAGTCTGGCCGAGGCCGAGGAGATGCTGGCCGGTGATGAAACCGAGCCGGAGATGCGCGAGTTCCTCAAGGAGGAGATCCGCAACTCCCGCGAGACTGTCGAGCGGCTGGCCGAGGAGATCCGCGTCTCCATGCTCGAGGCCGACCCCAACGATGACAAGGACGTCATCATCGAGATCCGTGGAGGCGCCGGCGGTGACGAGGCTTCGCTGTTCGCGGGAGAGCTGCTGCGCATGTACGCCAAGCACGCCGAGAACAAGAAATTCAAGACCGAGATCCTTTCCTCCAGCCCCACCGAGATGGGTGGTTTCAAGGAAGCCATCATGGAGGTCACCGGCAGGGGCGCCTACAGCGTCTTCAAGTACGAGAGCGGCGTCCACCGGGTGCAGCGCATCCCCGTGACCGAATCGGGCGGGCGCATCCATACGTCGACCGCGACCGTGGCGGTGCTGCCTGAAGTGGAGGAGGTCGAGGTCGAGATCGATCCCAACGATGTGCGCGTCGACATCTTCCGGTCGAGCGGGCCGGGTGGCCAGTCGGTAAACACTACCGACTCAGCCGTGCGACTGACCCATGAACCCACCGGCCTTGTGGTTTCCATGCAGGATGAGAAATCTCAGCTTCAGAACAAGATAGCGGCCATGAAGGTCCTGCGGGCCCGGCTCTACGAGATGAAGCTGGCCGAGCAGCAGAAGGAGCTGGCCGACCAACGCAAGTCGCAGGTGGGCACGGGGGACCGCAGCCAGAAGATCCGCACCTATAATTTTCCCCAGGGAAGGGTGACGGACCACCGCGTCGGCCTGACGCTGCACAAACTGGAGGCAGTTCTCCAGGGTGACATCGACGACTTTACCGAGGCGCTCACCGCCCAGAACCGGGCCGAGCAGCTCAAGGCCGGGGTCTGAGGGCAGCGGCCGTGGGCGCGCCGCCGACCATCACCGACCTTCTGGCCAAATCCGCCGCCTGGCTGAAGGAAAAAGGTTCCACCTCGCCGCGGCTTGACGCCGAACTGCTCCTCGCCGAGGTCCTCGGCATGAACCGTGTCGAACTCTATGTGAACTTCGAGCAGCCTTTGAACCTCGCCGAGCTGGACATATACCGCGAGTTTATCCGGCGGCGAGGCGAGGGTGAGCCGGTGGCTTACATCCTCGGACGCGGGTTCTTCCGCAACCACGAACTAAGGCTCAACAACACAGTGCTTATTCCCCGGCCCGAGACGGAGCATGTCGTCGACGCCGCCCTGGATTTCCTCATGGAGGGCGAATGGTCGGCGGTACCGGCAGTGCTCGACCTGGGCACCGGCAGCGGCGCCATCGCCATCTCGCTGACGGCGGGTTTCCCTGAAGCTGTGATCACCGCCTCCGACGCCAGCATCGGGGCGTTGGAACTTGCACAGCAGAATGCCGCCACAGCCGGGGTCGCGCCGCGGATCAGTTTCGTCCGGTCGGATATGTTCGACGATCTGGACCCGATGGATACATTCGATCTGATCGTTTCCAACCCACCCTATATCTCCAGGGATGAATGGGCGGCGTTGCCCAGGGACGTCCGCGAATATGAACCCCGTGAAGCGCTTTATGGCGGCGAAGACGGACTCGACTACTACCGGGTGCTGGCTGAGCAGGCGCCACAGTTCCTCAAGCCACGCGGCGGGCTGATCATGGAGATCGGTTCGACCCAGGGAAAAGCGGTCACGGAACTGCTGCAGGCGACCGGAAAATTCCGGGCGGCTGGCGTGTTGCAGGACTATGCGGGGCTGGAACGCGTAGTCGCCGCCCAGCGCATATGAGATCTCCCTTGACTCTTAACGGAGGCAATAACATAATTCAGGGCGTGATCGGGCGCATGGCTCGGGGGAACCAGCATCCCTTCGATTGATTGTGCCCGTTCATTCTTGACCAGGATTCAGACACCTATCTTGAAAGGGGTTTTCTTGCGCAGCTCATCCCCGGAAATTCTCCCCGTTCATGAGGAGATACATGGCTGCGTTTAACAAGACCGCTGTCAGCAGGACTGCCAGATCTGCGATCGACAAAGGCATCAGGCAGAACGAACAGCGCAATTTTCAGCAGGCCTTGGCCTCCTTCGATAAGGCGCTGGACGCCGGGGAAAAGGAGATCGATTCCCTGCGCCGCAAGGAAGCGAAGTTCAGGGATTCAGGAAACCCCGAAAAGGCGATGCGCAGTTTCGACCGCATACGCGAGGTCGAGAAGCAGAATGCGATGGTCTGGTTCTACAAAGGCACCAGCTACAGGAACCTGAACCGTTTCACAGAAGCGCTGACCTGTTATGACAAGGCTCTCGAATTCGATCCCTGGCACTCTGAGATCTGGTTCAACAAGGGCGTCAGTCTTCACAGCCTCGAGCGTTTTGAGGATGCCGTCGCCGCCCTCGACGAGGCCGTCGAGCTCGATCCCCGCGACGCCGCCGCCTGGTTCAACATGGGAGTGAGCCTCCATAGCCTCGAGCGGTTCCAGGATGCGGTCGCCAGCTACGACAAGGCTCTCGCCCTCGATCCCCGCGACGCCGCCGCCTGGTTCAACAAGGGAGTCAGCCTCCATAGCCTGGAGAGCTTCCGCGCGGCGATAGACTGCTATGAAAAAGCCATCGAGTTCGATCCCCAGGATACTTTCGCCTGGTTCAACAAGGGAGTCTGCCTGTACAGCCTCAGCGAATTCGAGGCAGCCATCATCAGCTTCAACGCAATCCACGGCCTCGAGCTCTGGGACCCCGCGGTCTGGTATTACAAGGGCATGTGTTTTCACAATTCAGGCCAGTTCGAGGAGGCCATCGTTGCGTTCAAGAAAGCGCTGGAGCTGGCTCCCGGAGTCGCGGCCAACTGGTTGAGCAGCGGCATGAGCCTGCACAGCCTCGCCAGATACGATGAGGCGGTCAAGGCGTTTGATAAAGCTATCGATCTCGATCCGGATGATGCCCGGCCCTGGAGCCAGAAGGGTGCCAGCATGATACAGCTTGGCCATTCTCAGGAAGCTATCGAGTGTTTCGACCGGGCGTTGCAACTGGACCCCATGGACGCCTCGGCTCTCAGCCGCAAGGGCGCCAGCCTCAGGCTGCTCGGGCGTTTCCGCGAAGCCATCGAATGCTTCGACCGGGCCGTCGAGATCGATTCTCTCGACGCGGAGGCCTGGTCTGAGCGGGCCGGATGCCTGCGGGAGCTCGAACGCCTGGAAGAGTCGGTGACCAGTTTTGACAAGGCTCTCGAACTGGATTCGCATAACGCCGGCATCTGGTTCGGCAAAGGCCTGAGTCTGATGGGATTGAGCGAGTTCCAGCAGGCTTTGGAATGCTTCGACCAGTCTCTGCGCCTGGATCCGGCCGACCCGTTGACCGCCAGATATCGCGAGAACTGTCTGAAAGAGATCGAAGCAGCGCCGGAGATCGAAGAGGCTGTGGCTGAAGCAGTGATTGAGTCGCAGGCGGAGGTCGAGGAGGAATCGGCGCCGGAGGCCGGCAGCGAAGTGGCGCAGGACGCCGAGGTGGAATCCGCGCAGGAAGCCGCCATAGAGGACGAGGACGCAGTAGTTGAGGCTTTGCTGGAGTCGGCGGAGGCTACTGGCGTTGAGGAAGCATCGATAGCGGCTCCTGATGAGGTAAACCTGGCTGATATGGTGAGTTTCGCGGATGAGCCGCAGGAGACTGAGAAGGAAACCGGGGAGACTGAGGAAGCGGCGGCCGCCGCGGAGGCCGATGAAGAAACGGCGGAACTGGAAACGATCTCGAATATGCCTGTAGAAAGAGACTATGTCGAACCGGAGACGGACCTGGAGGGTGAGGAAGAAGAATTTTTGACTGGTTCGGTCGATCTTTCCGGGTCTGCGGATGATGAGGCGCTTCCCGTGGCTGGCGACGGTGAAGTTGTGGAAAGCGCGGCAACTGCTGCGAGCGAAGAAGCCGAACCAGCTGAACTCGAAGCAATGGTCGGCGGTCTGAGAAAACTTGACACGCCGGATGATGACACCGGGCAAACATCTGCACAGGAAGACTTTGAATTGGCGGAAGAGAAGCCCGCCGCTGAGGAGCCCGAGCACGAGCCCGCGCTCGAGCAA
>JAUSDE010000162.1 GCA_030650885.1 Thermoleophilia bacterium | reverse complement strand
CCGAGCCCGGCAACGAGCATCAGAACTGCGGCCATAAATAGTATTGGCAGAAGCTTCTTCCGATTCTTCATGATCCCTTACCTCCTGTGAAGGTACGCGGCGGGAGCCACGCCTTCGATTACTGCATGACAATGACTCATATTTTAACACCGGAGAGGCGGCTGAAATATTATGGTTCTGTAAGAAGTGGGTATAGTTTGGATATTGCAACGACTCGCGTCTGGGGCTTATTGAATCCGAATATGAAGATAGTCGTTTCCGTGAAAGGTCCGTACCTCGTCTACGGCAGCATCCCCCTGCGCAGAGAATCGATAATATGCGACGCAGGCGGAACCCCGGTCAAATGGGAAAAGGGTCGATCGTTTTCCGCTATGGAAAGGTATTCTCTTTGCCGCTGCGGTAAATCCGGCAACATGCCGTTTTGCGACGGCACGCATACCGAGACCGGTTTCGACGGAACCGAGACGGCGTCGAGAAAACCGTATACCGATGAAGCAGACCTGATCGAGGGACCGGGCATGTGCATGTCCGATCTGCCCAAACTCTGCGCCTCCGCAAAATTCTGCCACCGATTTCAGGATGTATGGAAGGTGTCTGCGACCGCATCCGACCAGGAATCGATATCGCAGGCGATCCTGAACACCTGTGATTGCCCCTCGGGGCGGCTGGTCGCCATCGACAAGGTTAGCCGAGAGCCGATCGAACCGGATTTGGAGCCTGCGATCAGCCTTGTCGAGATTCCGTCAGCCAGCATGAGCGGACCCCTCTGGGTCAAGGGGGGCATCCCGATCATCTCAGCCGATAGCTGGCACTATGAGGTGCGCAACCGCGTCACCCTCTGCCGCTGCGGCAGATCAAAGAACATGCCGTTCTGCGACAGCGCCCATAGTTATCTGGGCTTCAATGACGGGAGCGAATCGGTAAATCGTGGCAGGTAGGGAACATCATTCTTCAGCAATCTGGGTATCATCCAACCGCTGAAGCATGATGAATGACACATCCTACATAGCGACGCTGGAAAAAGTCCGCAAGGTCTACCATATGGGCGAGATAGTGATCAGCGCCCTGCACGAACTGGACCTCAGCATCAAGCGGGGCGAGTTCCTGGCCGTCGTGGGACCGAGCGGTTCCGGCAAGACCACACTCCTCAACCTGCTAGGCGGTATCGACACCCCCAGCAGCGGCCGTATCACCATCGACGGCGAAGATATCTCCGGCTTCAGCCAGAAGGAGCTGACGTACTTCAGGCGCGAGAAGATCGGCTTCATCTTCCAGTTCTTCAACCTCATCCCCACCCTGACCGCAAGGGAGAATGTGGATTTCGCCATCGAGCTGGCTTCAAGGGACAAGGTCCCGCCCTCCCGCAGCGCCATCGAGCTGCTGGGGGTCGTGGGGCTCGAACAGCGGCTCAACCATTTCCCGGCGCAGCTGTCAGGTGGTGAGCAGCAGCGTGTGGCCGTCGCCAGAGCGCTGGCCATGGACCCGGCACTGATCCTGGGGGACGAACCTACGGGGAACCTGGACTTCAGCACCGGCAAACTGGTACTGAAGGCCATGAAAGACCTGAATGTGGCCGAGGGAAAGACCTGCATCATCGTCACCCACAACACGCCCCTGGCCCAGGTCGCAGACCGGATACTGCATCTGCACGATGGACGGATTGCTGAGGAAGAGATAGTCGAACGGCCCATCCCGCCTGAAGAAATCACCTGGTAGCCCGATGAGAATGCTGCTACTCAAAACCTGGCGGGACATCAAGGCCCGCAAGGGGCAGTTCTCTGCCCTGATAATCCTGGTGGCGCTGGGAATCACCAGCTTCGTGGCTTTCGTCTCCGGCTATTACAACCTGACCGCTTCTGCCGACCAGGCTAACAGCGAACTGAAGCTTGCCGATTTCACCGTCCACGTGGTCGACGCGCCGCGAAGTGCCGTCGACGGGCTTAAGAACATTCCCGGCGTTGCCGCCGTGCAGGGGCGCCTGGTGATAGACACCGGCGTCGACCTCGACGAGAACACGCAACTGACAGGCCGGGTCATCAGCGTCCCGGCGGGAACGCATCCGCCCGTCGACGACATCCTGATCGAGTCCGGCAGTTACCCTGCTGAAGATAGCCCGGGCATCTTCGTCAATAAAAAGTTCGCGTCAGATAACGGAATCGGGCCGGGCGACAGGCTTGGCGTCTGGGCCGGCGGCGTCAAGTACGACATCGAGATTTCAGGCACCGTCACATCGCCCGAATACATCTATCCTATCCGCGCCAAGGGCGAGTTGCCGTCACCTAAAGAATTCGCTGTCATCTTCATGACCGAGGATGCCGCCGGCCAAATGTTCGGCCTGCCTTCCAGCTACAACGATTTCGCGGTCAGCGTCGCCCCCGGTGCCGACCGGGAAGCCGTGATCGGCGAAGTTGAGAGCGTGCTCGAGCCATACCGGGTCGAGGAGACGGTCAGACAGGAGGACCAGCCGAGCAATTTCGCGCTCCATGAGGAGATCAGGCAGAACCAGAGTTTCGCCTACTTCATGCCGCTGGTGATCCTTATCATCTCTGCGCTTTCGCTCTTCATAGCGCTCTCCCGTCTGGTTCAGTCACAAAGGGGCGAGATCGGCCTTGCCAAAGCCCTGGGATACGCCAACTGGCAGATACTGCTCCACTACCTGTTCTTCTCTCTGATCATCGCCGCGGCCGGTGCGATCGTGGGATTCGCCCTGGGCCAGATCTTCGCGATATTCATCACAAACCTGTATACGGATCTGCTCGGCATACCATTCCTGGAAAGTCAGATTCATATCGAGGTGATCCTCTGGTCGGTACTGATGAGCACGGTATCGTGCGTAGCCGCCGGGCTGCTGCCGGCCTATGCTTCCGCCAGGTTGCTGCCGGTGAAAGCGATGCACGCCGACCCCACCCTCGTTGTTTCAGGCGGCAAGATCCCCCTGGTCGAAAAGCTACTGCGGCCCATACTGCCCAAGGCGTTCACATTCCGGATACCGCTCAGGAACGTCTTCAGGGCCAAGCGCCGCAGCCTCTACACGATAATCGGAATCGCCTTCGCCCTGGTGCTGACGATATCCACCTGGGCGATGTTCGATACTTTCAACGAGCTGATCGACGTGCATTTCGTCCAGACCGAGAACTGGGATGTCACCGCAGCATTTGAGGTTCCGTTTACCGCCGGGATGATCGAGGATGTTCGCGGCATCGAGGGTGTGAACAACGTACAGACGGCGCTACAGCTGCCGGCCCGGCTGGAGGCCGGCGGACGGACTCACGAGAGCAACATCACCGCCATGGAGCCCGATCAGAGTTTTCATTACCTCAATATCAGCGAAGGTGCATCAACCAATGAGGCGCTCGCCGGTGCCGGCCTGATCATGACTCCCGCGATCGCGAAAAAACTCGGCGCGAAAGTCGGCGATGAAATCACCGTAAGTTCGCCCTACGTGAAGGAGGAAAAACTGACGCTGATGTCACTTAGCGACGAAGCCTGGGGCGCTCCCGTCTATGTCAGCGCCGCCGAAGGGAGAAAACTGTCCGGTTCGCCGGGAGGCATTTACAATACGCTGTATCTGGACGTGGATCCCGACCAGGCCCAGGCGATCAAGAAGCAGCTTTACAGCCTGCCGGGCGCCGCCACGATCATGATAAAGACCACCCTTATAGATTCCATCAGGAGCATGTTCGACCTGTTGTACACGTTCGGCGCCATCCTGCTGCTCTTCGGCTTCACCATGGCCTTCGTGGTCATCTATAACACCTTCACGGCGAACATCCTGGAGCGGTCACGCGAGATCGCCACCATGCGCACCATCGGCGAGGACCGGCTCCATCTTGCTGCCATGGTCACGCTGGAGAACATGTTCCTCGCCATCGTGGGAATCCCGGTGGGAATCGTCATGGGGCTGTGGGTGGCCAACGCGCTCTACAAGTCGCTCTCCACGGAAGCGTATTCGCTCAAGGTGGTCATTTATGGCAGCAGCTATGCGATGATAATTTTGAGCATACTGGTGGTTCTGCTCATCTCAGAGATCCCACCGATCTGGAGGATCTTCAAGCTGGATCTGGCGGAGGCTACGAAGGTTATCGAATGATGCTTACGGAGCAGCGATCGCCTCCGGTATCTTTGCGCAATTGCACCAGGTCATGATATCCGCCCAACCCGGTACTTCGGCCACGGAGCGAGGATCAGCGCCATCGCTGCCGACGACCAAAAGCTGCATGCTGCTAACATTGCCCATCATGCTGCTCGGAGCCAGCACGAAGGCCAGGGCGGCGCCATCCGGCGACCAGGCGAGGCCCCCTTCCGGGATTCCGGCGTCAGATCCGGGAGGATCCGTCCTCCAGATGACAGTCGGCTCACGGGTCTGTAAATCAACAGACCAAATCTCGGCCGTCTGCTTGCTGGACGCAACAAAGGCCAGTTTGCGTGAATCAGGAGACCAGGTCGGTTCCTTCATGTCGCTGTTCATTCCGGGCAGCAACTCGGTCATCACGCCGCTGGCCAGATCCATGATGTAAATAATGTTTATGGATGACCCCGGCGCCAGGCGCTGAGCGGCTATCCTGGTGCCGTCAGGCGACATGGCTATCTTCTGAACCTGGCCTGGTATGCTCCAGCTCCCCAGAACCGCGCCGGAAGTATCCGTCCTGGTGACTGCCATGGGGCGCTCGGCGGCGCTTCCTTCTCTGACGATTTTTCCATAAACGATGGAATTACCATCTGGAAGCCATTTCGAAATGTCTGTGAGCTCTCCGAGAATCTGCACCTGTCCCGTGCCGTCTGTGTTCATTATCATCAGCGGCATCGGCCCGCCCGAGGTACGGGACGACGGCAGTTTGTGGAACAGCAGCCGGCTGCAATCGGGCGAGAGGTTAAAATTGGTGGATTTCGCGGGATTGCCTGTGTTATTGACTATGCGTTGCGGTTCGCCGCCGTTGGGACTGACCGCCCAGGTGGTGACGATCGTCGGACTGTTGCTGTTTTCCTGGCTGCTGAGGAAGAAGATGATAGTGCCGGCGAGTGTGGTGTTCGTAGCGTTGGCGTTCGTTTTGTTTGTGGCATCACCGGACGAAAATTCCGCAGCTGTGGAGGTGGCCGTATCTGGTGCTGCTGAATCCGGCGCGAGCGCATCTGATGCCTGAGGAGCCTGACTGTCACTACATGAAACCAGTAGTAAGGCAAAAATAGACGCGATTGTAATCGGAATAAACGTGCGCCTGATAAACCGTCTGCCTGTTGCCATGATAGCCGCCCCCTGGTTATGGTCACGAGTGGGCTAGTTAGCGGCAATTTCGGTGGAAAGCTTTAGGGACGGCGATCTGAGGGGTGTCGAGGATTAAGAGAATTAGATGCAGACGCGATGAGTAACTCAGTCGTCGATTGCCTCAACACCAAGTCGTCTGAGTCGCTCAATGTTGTCCTTCATGGCCTTGAGCGCTTCGGGGGAGTGCCCCTGCCAATCCGTGACCTCGCCCGTGACCCGTAGAGGCTCCCGGGAGCGGTATGACTTCGTCGGATTACCCGGGTATTTCTTGTCCGTCAGATTGGGG
>JAUSDE010000161.1 GCA_030650885.1 Thermoleophilia bacterium | reverse complement strand
CTGGCGACCAGCAGGCCCGGGATTTTTGCCGGGGGAGACTGCGAGACCGGCCCGGCTACAGTCGTCGAAGCCATAGCCGCCGGCCGCAGGGCCGCGGTCGCCATCAATGCGTATATCAATGGCATGGACCCCGATGAGGCCTGCTCTTCACCGGCGGCCAGCCTCAAAAGGCGCAAGCCGAAGCTGTTCGACATCGGCGCCAAACCGCTTTCCGACGACAAACGCATCCATATGCCCGAACTCGCAGTCGCCGCCCGCGATAACTTCGACGAGATCGAGCTGGGCTTCGATGAGGAGGCTGCCAGAAAAGAGGCCGCCCGCTGCCTGCAATGTACCTGCCATGCTGTTTCCTCCTGCGAGCTGCAGCGCCTGTCCATCCGCTATGGCGCCGGCACCACAGAGTTCAAGGGCGAGGGCCAGTATGAACTTTACGATGGCTCGCCTATCCTCCAGCTCGACCGCAAGCGCTGCATCAAATGCCACAACTGCGTGCGAATCTGCACCGAACTGGAAATGAACTTCGTTTACAAGGTAGACGATAATGGACATCCTGCCCTTCGGGGGAAAACCTATCTGGATTCCGGCTGCGTTTCCTGCGGCTCATGCATCGACGTCTGCCCGACTGGCGCCCTGGTCAACACCCAGATGAAGGGCGTTCGTGAATGGGAGCTGAAAAGAGTGCGGACGACCTGCCCGCTCTGCGGCACTGGCTGTAATTTCGATCTGAACGTCAAGGAGGGCAGGGTCGTCGGCGTGACTACCAACGAAGACGCTCCGGTCAACAACCGCGCCCTCTGCGTCAAGGGCCGATACCACTCGGACATGATCCACAGCCCCGACCGCCTCACCACACCGCTGGTCAGGAAGAACGGTAAGCTCGAGGAATCCACCTGGGACGAAGCTCTGGGCCTGGTGGCTTCGAGGCTCCAGGAGATAAAAGACCGTGATGGCGCCGACGCATTTGCGGCTCTGAGTTCTGCCCGCTGTACCAACGAAGAAAACTGGGTGATGGGTAAATTCGTGAGGGCGGTGATGGGCACCAACAATCTCGACCATTGTGCCCGCACCTGACACGCTCCCACCGTGGCCGGTCTGGCCATATCGTTCGGGAGCGGAGCCATGACTAATTCCATCAGCGAGGTGGGATTCTACGACGCCCTGCTCATCATCGGTTCCAACGCCACCGAGGCGCATCCGATCATCGGCGGCAAGATGAAGCGTGCCGCCAGGCGCGGCGCCAGGATAATAGTAGCCGACCCCCGCCACATAGAGCTGGTCGATTACGCCGAGATCTGGCTGCGGCTCACCCCCGGCACAGACGCCGCACTGGTCAACGGCATGATCAACATAATCATCAATGAAGGCTGGGCCGACCGGGAATTCATGGAGGAGCGCTGCGAAGGCTACGACGCGCTCTGGGAAGTCGTTCAGAAATATACTCCGTCGATGGTCAGCGAAATCACTGGTGTCCCCGAAGACAAGCTCTACGCGGCGGCCGAGATCTATGCGAAAACGCCCAGAGCGGGCATCTTCTATACCCTCGGCATCACCGAACATACTACCGGCACAGCCAATGTCATGAACCTGGCCAACCTGGCCATGGTAACCGGCCATGTCGGCGTCGAGCACGCAGGCGTAAATCCGCTGCGCGGACAGAACAATGTACAGGGAGCCTGCGACATGGGCGCCCTGCCCAATGTCTTCTCTGGCTACCGGCCCGTCAACGAAGCCGAAAACATAGCCATCTTCGAAAAGAAATGGGGAGCGAAGCTCAGTGACATGTCGGGACTTCGCATCCCGGAGATGTTCGATGAGATCATGGACGGCAAGCTCAAGGCGATGTACATCATGGGCGAAGACCCGGTGCTCACCGACGCCGACGCCAACCATGTGCGAAAGGCGATGGACGGCCTCGAGTTCCTGGTCGTCCAGGATATATTTCTGACGGAAACCGCCAAATACGCTGACGTGGTTCTGCCGGCAGCCTGCTATGCGGAGAAAGACGGCACCTTCACCAACACCGAGCGTCGGGTCCAGATGGTGCGAAAGGCCGTGGATGCTCCCGGCGAGGCCCGCGCCGACTGGGAGATCATCTGTGAACTTGCGGGCCGCATGGGCTACGAGATGAATTACGCCTCCCCGGAGGATATCTTCGAAGAAGTCAGGAACCTGACGCCCGCTTATGCCGGCATGACCTATGACCGGCTGGACATCGCCGGCCTGCAATGGCCGTGCCCTGATATCCATCATCCCGGCACGCCGTACCTGCATGAGGGCACTTTCCCCAGGGGCAGGGGACTCCTGCAGGGAATCGAGTACGAAGCGCCAGCCGAGCTCACCACTGAGGAGTATCCGCTGCTGCTGACCACCGGCCGCATGCTCTACCATTATAATGTTTCAACCAGGAAATCCGGGACTCTCGAATCGATGGCGCCACATGAGCTCGCCGAGATAAATCCCGCGGACGCGGATGAAATCGGCTTGTCTGATGGTGGCGAGATGCGGGTCAGTTCGCGCAGGGGCTCGGTGGTGACCAGGGTGAAAGTGACCGATCGGGTACCGCCCGGGATCCTCTTCATGACTTTCCATTACTGGGAGACCGCGGTGAACGAGCTGACCAATTCTGCCTATGATCCCATATCCAAAACGGCGGAGTACAAGGTTTGCGCCGTGAAGATTGAGAAAGCGTGAGGTAGTTCTGAGGAAGAGCAGGATGCTTTGAGTAGGTGAGAAGAGGGCCCCGACATGGGCACCCCTGTTGGCAGACAAACAAATCCTGGAAGATCATGTGTGAACCCGATCAGATAACCGTTCCCGTCCGCGATGCCATTGGCCTGGTACTCAGCCACGACATCACCGAGGTCAACGCGGTCACTCATCATAAGTGCAGCGCCTTTCGCCGCGGCCATGTCATCACCGATAACGACATCCCCAAACTGCTCGATCTGGGCAAGGAAAATATTTATGTCCTGGACATCTCCGAAGGCCAGATGCATGAGGACGATGCTGTGCTTCTCATGGTGGCTGCGCTGGCAGGGAAGAATGCCGAGTACCTGCCGGAACCGCGCGAGGGCAGGATCAACATAATAGCCGGCGTCACAGGACTACTGAAAGTCGACGCGGAAGCGCTGGAACGTTTTAACCTGGTGGAAGAGGTCATGTGCGCCACCCGCCATACCAACACCGTCGTCCAGGCTGGGGATATCATCGCCGGCACCAGGGCGATCCCGCTGGTGGTCGAGAAGGAATTCGTCGAGCAGGCGGTGGCGATCGCCGAAGCGGCCGGTGGCGTGGCGCCGGAACCGGTTCCCGGTGAAAGCCCTCGCCGGAGCCACGGCATCATCTCGGTATTGCCGCTCAAGCCGACCCGCACCGCCATCATCATCACCGGCAACGAAGTCTACACCGGCCGCATCGACGACGCTTTTGAGCCGATCATCCGCGAGAAAGTCGAGGCCCTGGGCTCTGAGGTCGTCAGCGTGGTCAAGTGCCCGGACAACATGCAGGCCATCAGGCAGGCGGTCCTGGCTGCCCATGAGGTGGCCGACCTCATCATCATGACCGGCGGCATGTCCGTCGATCCCGACGACATGACTCCGCTGGCGGCGAGGGAGGCAGGCGCCGAGATCGCAGCCTACGGTTCCGCGGTGCTGCCGGGCGCCATGTTCATGGTCTCTTATTTTGAGGACGGAACCCCGGTGCTCGGCGTTCCGGCCTGTGGCATCCATCACCCCCGCACCATATTCGATCTCATCCTGCCGAGAGTGCTGGCCGGAGAAACGATCACCAGCCGGGATATCGCGAAATTGGGCCACGGCGGCCTATGCCTTGACTGCCCTGAGTGCGAGTTTCCGGTATGCCCATTTGGCAAGTCAGCCTGAAGCGGTGCGAGACAGACTGGCATGACCACACTCACTAAAACCCTTGAGGAGCACCTGGAAGAAGCTGCCGCCCTCCACGGCGGTGACTGCCCCGGCCAGACCCTGGGAGTGCGCATCGCCCGCGCCGGCCTCGAGCGCATCGGTATCGACGATCCCCTCTCCGACCGCTGGCGCAAGAACATCATGGTCTATGTCGAGATAGACCGTTGCGCCGCAGATGCTTTGATGGCGGTCACCGGCTGCCGGGTGGGCAAACGGACGCTCAAGCTCGCCGACTACGGCATCATGGCCGCGACCTTCATCAACCTTGAATCAGGGAAGGCGGTCAGGGTTGTGGCGCGTGAGAAAGCCCGCGAACTGGCGCCGAAGTACGCACCGGGCGAGCGGAACAAATACGAGCAGCAGCGACTTGCTTATCGCGTGATGCCTGACGGCGAGCTGCTCGACATCGAAGAAGTAAAAGTCACGATTCCGCCGGAAGACATGCCCGGAAGCCCCATCTCCCGTGTGACCTGCGAGAAGTGCGGTGATACCGTCGTCGACATGCGCGAGGTCGTCGTGGACGGCTTCACTCTTTGCCGTCCCTGCGCGCGTGGGGGATATTTCACCCGCTGATACTTCATCAGGGGAAGAAATTGACGAAGTATATATCATGATATAAGATATATATATCATGGAAGGTTCACACAAATCCAAAAAAATCCTCTTCTCCCTGCCCGGGGACCTGCTTGCCGAGATCGATATTGTCGCTGCTGAAGAGCACCGTTCCCGCAGCGACCTCATCCGGGAGGCCACCCGCCGTTATATCACTGACAGGCCCGGGCGACAGCGTCCCATAGACGATCCCGGCGTCCGTGAGGCGATACGCTCCATGGACAGGATCGCTAAAAAGCTGCACGGCGACTGGGACGCGGCGCAGGCAATCCGCGACACCAGAGACTCCCGTTACGGGCCATCGGATGAAGAGAATAATGAAGATTGAACTACGCCGTACTTGATACCTCGGTGGTCGTCAAATGGTTTCATCGGGAAAACGAGGAAGACGTCGACAAAGCCCTCCTGTTGCGCCAGGCATATCTTGAGGGCGCTTTAAACCTGATCGTACCCGACCTGCTGATGTACGAATTCGGGAACTTCCTGAGATTCAGGACGGGACTCAAACCGGCCGACCAGCTGGCCTCGATCAGATCCCTGTGGTCTCTGGGAATGGAGATCCATCCGATCGATTCGCTCCTGAGCGAGCAAATGGTCCAGCTGGCTTCCCGGCATGACATAACTGTTTACGACGCGGCTTTCGTCGCACTTTCACAATCACTTTCTGCTCCGCTGGTTACCGCCGACCGCATGCTTCACGAAAAGTGCGGCAAGAAGCACGCGGTCATTTTGCTGGCTCAGGTGGAAGGGGCGTAGGCGATCTGGTCCATCATCATAATTTTTCCGACGATTTATCACGATCCGCCAGCAATCTGCGTACCTTCTCCGGGTCAGCCAGCCGGACCTTCCTGAGGCCCCACATCTCGCGGATCGTATTTATCTCTTCCACCGGAAAACTGTAGCCGGTTTCACAGATGCGTTCGTAAGACCTGCGATATTGAGCCGGGGCTTCTTCCTCGCGCCTTTTTTTCATCATCACGTCGTAGATATCAACGCCCACGGGACACGACTCTTCGCATTTCCAGCAGTTGGAGCAGTTCCAGGCGCCGGTTTCCGACGT
>JAUSDE010000155.1 GCA_030650885.1 Thermoleophilia bacterium | reverse complement strand
CGGCGTCCACCCGTATGACTTCGCGGCCGTTACTGATGGCCGTGTCGGGATCCTTGAGACCATGTCCGGTGAGAACACAGACGACTTTGTCGCCTTCGTTGAACAGGCCTTCCTTATGTTTCTTGATGACTCCGGCAAGACTGGCTGCGGAAGCCGGCTCACAGAAAGTGCCCTCCGTTGATGCAACAAGTTTATACGCTGCGATGATCTCTTCGTCCGTGACCGAATCGATCAATCCCTTTGAGTCTGTTGCCGCCGCCATGGCCTGGTCGCCACGCGCGGGGTTGCCGATGCGGATCGCGGTGGCGATTGTCTCCGGATTCTCGACCGGATGGCCCAGCACCAGCGGCGCCGCCCCGGCCGCCTGGAAACCGATCATGCGTGGCAAGCTGCTGCTGAGGCCCGCATCGAGATATTCGTTGAAACCCTTCCAGTAAGCGGTGATGTTGCCGGCATTGCCCACCGGTATGGCAAGAAAGTCAGGCGCATCGCCGAGCGAATCAACAACTTCAAAGGCGCCGGTCTTCTGGCCTTCCAGTCGATGAGGGTTGATGGAATTCACGAGCTGTACCGGGTATTCCTCGACAATGGCCCGCACAAGATCCAGGGCCTGATCGAAATTGCCGGCTACCGATAAGACTTCTGCTCCGTGAGTGATCGCCTGGGCAAGCTTGCCGGCGGCTATCTTTCCCTCCGGAATGATGACGATGCAGCGTATTCCCGCTCGGGCAGCGTAAGCCGCAGCTGCAGCCGAAGTATTCCCGGTTGATGCGCATATGACTGCGCCGGCACCTTCCTCCAGTCCCTTGGACACAGCCATCGTCATGCCGCGGTCCTTGAAGCTGCCGGTCGGGTTGAGCCCCTCCAGTTTAAGATACAGGTCAAGCCCGAGCTGCTCGCCGAGTCTGGGAGCTGGCAATAGTGGCGTCGATCCCTCGGCGAGGCTGATGACGGGTGTTGCGTCGGAAACCGGAAGGAATCTGCGATAACGTTCGATCAGATAGCTCCCGCGCAGGTTGTCACTGGTCATAGCCGTCTCCTTCGACCCTGATAGGCCGAGGCTGTGATTTGACCTCGGGAAGTCCGGCAATCTGATCCAGCGCCTTCCTGAAGCTCGCTTCCTTGACAGGATGGAATACCATCACCAGTTCCGCGTGGGCCCCCCGGCCCTGCTGGATCACGCTTTCGACGCTGACTCCGTACTTTCCGAAGATCTGCGCGATTGTTGCCAGGACCCCGGGTTCATCGTTCACTTCAAGGCGTAGGTAAAATTTTGAGACGACGTCATCGTCAGGATAAAACTCCAGCTCGCGCCACGCGGAAATATCCTCCAGGACGCCCGGCTTATCCCGGGCGACGATGGAAACGATGTCGCCGACAACAGCGGAGGCTGTTTCAATCCCACCGGCGCCGGGACCCGAAAGCATGATCTCATCGATCGAGTTCCCCTTGAGAAATACAGCGTTATAAGCTCCACTGACGGACGCCAGCGGGTGGTCTTTCTTGAGAAGTGCGGGGTATACCCTGACGTTGATCCTGTCATCATAAAGCTTGGCGACTCCAAGCAGTTTCACTGACATGTCAAGGCTGCGTGCGTACGAGATATCCAGGGAACTGATGCCCTCGATACCGATGCATGCCACGTCATCCAGCTCGACTGCCGTGTGGAAGGCTATGGATGCGAGTATCGCCATTTTGGCGGCGGCGTCCTTGCCGCTGATGTCTTCGGTGGGGTCTGACTCAGCGTAGCCCCACTCCTGGGCATTGGCCAGTGCGTCCTGATACTTGGCGCCAGTGCGGCTCATCTCGGTCAGTATGAAATTCGTGGTCCCGTTGACGATGCCGTAAACGCTTGTCAGATCAGCGGCAACCATCGATTCGCGCAAGACCTTGATCACCGGTATGGCTCCGGCAACACTGGCTTCGAATCTGATCTGTGTTCCCTTTTCCCGGGCCAGCTGGAATAAGTAGACCCCCTTCTGGGAGAGAAGCTGCTTGTTGGCAGTGACGACTGACTTGCCCTTTTCAAGAGCGCTGGAGATGTAGTCGAATGCCGGCACGATGCCTCCTATGAGCTCGACGATCGTATTGATCTCAGGATCATCGACGATATCTTCGTAGTCATCGGTAAATAGCTCCTGGGGTGCGTCCTGTCGGGGAACGGAAATATCCCGCACCAGTATCTTTTTGATGTTAATGGAGGCGCCGGTAGTGCGGGCGATCTCCACAGCCTGATCATTGATGAGGCTGTACACGCTGGAGCCGACCGTGCCATAACCAAGCAGGCCGATGGATATTTTCTTTACGCCGGGATCAGACATTGAAATTTTCTCCCATGACAAGATTTCAGCGATGCCGACCGAGAGGCAGCCGACGCCAAATGTTATCAGGAGAAGAGTGGAGAGGGAAGCTAAAGCCGGCAGGCGCCGGAATAACTTCCGCCGCCGCTGATGCCCGTTATGGAGACGACCTGTCCTTCGAAGGGCGCGTGTATCATGCTCCCACCGCCAATGTATATGCCGACATGGCCAATCGGGCTACCGAAGAACACCAGGTCGCCGGGCGCCAGCTCTGAAAAACTGATCGGCGTTCCAGAATAATATTGAGCTGAAGCTGAGTGTGGCAGGTAGATGCCCATCTGTGCGTAATCGTATGTGACCAGCCCCGAGCAATCGAATCCTGATGGCGAAGCGCCCCCCCATACATAGGGAACCCCCAGATACTGCATAGCGATTGATGCCGCTCCACCACTGCTGGGTGGCGGTGGCGGATCGTATGATCCGGGTTCATCAGCTGGGGCGGGGTCGCTGGCTGGTTCTTCCGCCGTGCCCGGGTCTGTCGCGGCGGCGCCGCCCGTTGGCTGATATACAGCATGCGCCTGTAACTCAGCCTGCTGTTGCTGGGCAAGCATCTGGGCAACTTCGCCTTCGGCGCCGGACAACACGTCCTGGCGAGACGAGAGTTGCGCCTCGATCTCGGATTTCTCGGAACTCACTGTATTCAACAGATCTTCCTGGCGTGATCTGGTGCGGTCCAGATCAGCTCTTGCCTGCTCCGTTTCTATCCTTAACTGAAGTACGATGTCGACATCGGATTTATCCTGGGCACCGATCTTGCCAAGCAGGTCGAATCGCGACAGGAACTCATTGAACGAGCTTGTGTTAAGCATTACATCCATGAAGCTCAGGGAGCCCTGGCGGTAGATGTTTTCAAGGCGCTTGTCGAGCCGCGCCTGGGCCTCGTTCAGTCTGACAGAGGCGTCAGCAAGAGCTTTTTCGTTCTCAGTGATCTGCCGGCGGGTTTCCTCGAGTTCTGAGTTTGCCTGGTTATACCGTTCTACAGCCTGTTCAGCCACCTGATTTATCGAGGCGACCTCAGCTTTGATGCGATCTACTTCGGCCTGTTTGGAGGTGACATCCGGTTCGGCTGCCGCTGGCCCGCAAAAGAGGAACAGTGTAAAAAGGAGCATGCAGACAGTCAAATTAGCCGTTATGGCTGCGTTTAGCCTATTTTTCCTCAAAAAGTCGCGGCTTGCCATCTGTCAGCTCCGATTCTATAGGTGAATCGTTTAAAACACTTTATTCACTGCATTTCCAGGGCATGAAAAAGCCCACAGGTAGTTGTTTCAACCCTTCCCAAGGAACCCCTTCAAATCAAAACAGGTTTCTTAAAGTTTGTATTGCCAGGACCGATGGGTGCTCTAGCGTTACTTCCACTTTTTGGGGCGTATATGAAGGCAAATATTCAGAGCAGTAAGGCGTTTATGTACGGCATCGCCGGCGCTGGTGCCGGTTTTATGTATGCCATATTCGCCTTCGTGGTTGAAATGCGGTTCGGAGCGGATTACGAAGCCATGCATATTCTCGTGGCGCCCTTTCTCGGCGGCATTGCGGCCTTCGTCATCGGACGCGAATCAGAACGTATTCATCACCAGTCAGACATGCTGTCTGAAGCTAAGCGCAAGTTCTCTACATTGACTCACGACGCTATAACCAAGAAAGACTGGAACGTGAGCTTTAAGGATCCTTCCATCCCAACCTGCTGGGAAGTCAAGAACTGTGAGTCTATGGATTGCCCGTCATATGGCAAAAAACACGTGCGTTGCTGGTTGATCGCCGGCACTTATTGCCGCGGCGAAGTCCAGGGCCATTTTGCCCAGAAACTGGGAGACTGCGCCAAATGCGAGATCTACCAGATGTCTTTCAGTCGTGATCCCATCAACGAGATCGGAGAAAACTTTAACAGCCTCATGTGGGCCTTGCGCGAAAAAGAGGACATGCTCACTGAGACCAATTCAGAATTGCAGAAACAGTATTCAGAGCTGGAGCTGATGCACAAGCAGGCCCGGGAAATGGCAGACACGGATATGTTGACAGGTTTGAGGAATCATGCCCATTTCCAGAGGCATCTGCAATGGGAGGTCGAACGGGCGCAACGGTTCAACAGGCCGCTTTCGCTGGTGATGCTGGACCTGGACCACTTCAAGGATGTCAACGATCATTTCGGCCATCAGAAGGGCGACGAGGTCCTGCAAAGGGTTGGCAAACTGATCCGTCATTCGGTCCGTGGCATGGGATACTCTGCGCGCTACGGAGGCGAGGAGTTTGCCATAGTCCTGCCGGATATGACAGCCAAAAAGGCTATGGAGATCGCCGACCGGATCCGGCGTGACATGGCTATTGTCGAGGCGGACGTATCATTGCCTGCCGGGCTGGTTGGTGGCAGCTTTGGTGTGGCTGACCTGCCTCACTGCGCGAGCGATGCTGACAGCCTTATTTCCGCTTCTGATTCGGCACTACTGTTTGCCAAACGCAAGGGGCGTAACCAGGTGGCCTATTTCTGCGACCTTTCAAATACGGAGCTGCGGGAGGGCGATATGGACAAGCTGCATACCCGTCTCGAGGGTGCCAGCCTGCAGACGATCCGCGCGCTGGCTGAAGCAGTTGATGCCAATGACGATTATTCCGAAGCCAATACCACAAGAATGGCACACGTAGCAATCGCCATTGCTGACCGTCTGGGCATGAACCAGCAGCAGTGCGACGCACTGGCTCTGGCCACCAGGTTGCATGACATCGGGAAAGTCGGTGTGCCGGGCTCCGTCCTCAGGAAAAAGGAGAAGCTTTCCGCCGAAGAGATGTCACAGGTGCAGCTGCACCCGGAAATCGGCCAGCGCCTGCTTCATGAAGCGGAGCAGATACAGGACCTGATCTCAGCGATCCTTTATCACCACGAGCGCTGGGACGGCGATGGTTACCCGGAGCGGCTGGCTGGCGAGGAGATACCGGTCATGGCGCGAGTGGTCGGCATCATGGATGCCTATCGGGCGATGCTCTGCGACAGGCCATACCGCAAGGCACTCAAGCCGGACGATGCGCTGGAAGAGGTTCGAAAAGGATCAGGCACCCAGTTCGATCCGCAGCTGGTTGATATATTCGTCGAACTTGTCAAACGCGGCGAAGGTAATGAAATGCGCGAATCCGCCTGACTTTTTGTGGCTGAAGCTGGGTTTTCAGTTGAAATCTCCCTCGAACTCCAATATCATGTTTGGCTAATGGCCTCAGTTTTTGTGGACAATCCTGTCTCGCAGGAACCGGCCTCCCCCGCGGGAGGCTTTTTTGTGCTGCCCGCGACTTCCCTCCTGAGTCTGCTTCTCCTCCCCCTGGCGGGGGAGATTATCTAGTAGTTTGCCCGTGCGGCAAACCTGCCACCTTTTTTATCTGAATTCAAAACCTGAGTGGTTTTAGGAGAAGCTATGGAACAACAACGTGTATTCATATTTGATACAACCCTCCGCGATGGCGAGCAGTCGCCCGGGATCAGCCTCAATTCCTTCGAAAAAGTAGAGATCGCCGAGCAGCTGGCAAGGCTGGGAGTCGACGTCATCGAAGCAGGGTTTCCGATATCGTCGCCTGGTGATTTCGAGGGCGTGCAGAAGATCGCCCAGAGTGTTTCCGGAGTGACCGTCTGCGCCCTGGCGCGGGCTATCGAGAAAGATATAACCACTGCATGGGAAGCAATCAGGGAAGCCGCGAATCCCCGTATCCATACGTTTATATCCACCAGTGATGTGCACCTGGAACACCAGCTGCGCAAGTCGCGTGAAGAAGTGCTGCAGGCGGCAAGGAAGATGGTCGCCCTGGCCGTTAGCCTCTGCGACGATGTGGAGTTCTCCGCAATGGACGCCACTCGCAGCGATCCCGACTACCTGGCGGCGGTGCTGGAGGCGGCCGTCGACGAAGGCGCGAAGACAATTAACATCCCGGATACGGTGGGTTATGCTATCCCGTCCGAATTCGGCGATTTCATCCGGGGGCAGTATGAACGCGTTCCTGGCCTGAAGGATGTGGTTGTCAGCGTCCATTGCCACAACGACCTGGGGCTGGCGGTAGCCAATTCCCTGGCTGCGGTCGAAGCAGGCGCCTCACAGGTCGAGTGCGCTGTCAATGGGCTGGGAGAGCGAGCGGGCAACGCATCGCTGGAAGAGATCGTGATGATCCTGGAGACGCGGCGCGGTTCGCTGGGGCGGGTCACGGGCGTGAACACGCGGGAGATATCGCGGACCAGCCGGCTGGTGAGCCAGCTCACAGGTTATGACGTGCAGCCCAACAAGGCGATCGTTGGCAAGAACGCATTCGCCCACGAATCGGGCATACACCAGGACGGTGTGCTCAAGGAGCGCACCACCTATGAGATCATGAACGCCGAGAGCGTCGGCCGGGGGTCCAGCGACATCGTGCTGGGCAAGCATTCGGGTCGGCATGCTCTCAAGGCAGCAATGGAAGAGCTGGGAATGACGCTCTCCGAGGAAGAGCTGAACCAGGCATTTGTCCATTTCAAGAAAGTGGCTGACAAGAAGAAGCAGATCACGGCGGCTGACCTGGAAGCGCTGGTCGGCGAAGAGGTGCGCGGGCAAACGGATATATATGAGCTGAAGTCGTACGAGGTCAGTGCGAGTTCCGAGTTCATACCGACCTGCCAGGTGATCATCGAAAAGGAGGGGGAAAAGCTGCTGGGCAAGAGTTTTTCCGGAGGCTCCATGGAGTCGATCTTCAAGGCCATCGATAATGCGGTGGGC
>JAUSDE010000130.1 GCA_030650885.1 Thermoleophilia bacterium | reverse complement strand
CGGGTTCAGAATGATGTCCACCGGCGTGCCGTCCTCGAGGAACGGCATGTCCTCTTCCGGGACGATCTTGGAGATGACGCCCTTGTTGCCGTGGCGCCCGGCGAGCTTGTCGCCCTCGGAGATCTTGCGCTTCTTGGCCACGTAGACGCGGACCAGCTTGTTTACTCCCGGGGCGAGGTCGTCGCCGGTGTCGCGGGCAAAGATCTTGACGTCGATGACGCGGCCGCCTTCGCCGTGGGGAACCTTCAGCGATGTATCACGTACTTCGCGCGCCTTCTCCTTGAAGATGGCGCGGATGAGTTTCTCTTCGGCGGTAAGTTCGGTCTCACCCTTGGGAGTTACCTTGCCTACCAGCAGATCTCCCGAATTGACCTCGGCGCCGACGCGGATGATGCCGTCTTCGTCCAGGTCCGCAAGCGACTCTTCGCTGCGGTTGGGGATATCACGGGTGATCTCTTCGTCGCCCAGCTTGGTGCTGCGGGCTTCGACCTCGTATTCCTCGATATGGATGGATGTAAGGACGTCTTCCTTGACCAGCCGCTCGCTGAGGATGATGGCATCTTCGAAGTTGTAGCCTTCCCAGCTCATGAAAGCGACCAGGAGGTTCTTGCCGAGCGCCATCTCTCCCATGTCAGTAGAGGCGCCGTCGGCCAGCACCGCGCCCTTCTTGACGCGTTCGCCCTCGATAACCAGCGGCCTCTGATGCATCAGTGTGCCCTGGTTGGACCGGGTGAACTTGGAGAGAACATAGGAGTCGTCGCCCTTGCTTGACTCGATGACGATATGGGCGCCGTCGATCTCCTTGATCTTGCCGGAGTTCTTGGCAAGGATGACGTCGCCGGTATCGATCGCCGCGCGGAATTCTATGCCGGTGCCGATCAGCGGCGCTTCCGAGACCAGCAGCGGCACTGCCTGGCGCTGCATGTTCGAGCCCATGAGGGCGCGGTTGGCATCGTTATGCTCAAGGAACGGTACCAGCGCCGTCGCCACGGATACGATCTGCTGCGGCGAGACGTCCATGAAGTCGACTTCCTTAGGCCGGACGGTAACTACTTCGCCGTCGCGGGTACGGGCCAGCACCGAGGTATCCTCTGGGAACTTGCCGGTCTTGGGATTGAACTCGGCGTTCGCCTGGGCGATGACATACTTATCTTCTTCGCTGGCGTCCAGGTAGACGATCTCTGTCGTGACCTTGCCCTTCTCCACCTTGCGGTACGGAGTCTGGATGAATCCGAACTCGTTTACCGTGGCGAACGACGATAGCGAGCCGATGAGGCCGATGTTCGGGCCTTCAGGCGTCTCGATCGGGCACATGCGTCCGTAGTGCGTCGGGTGCACGTCGCGCACTTCGATGGGAGCCCGCTCGCGGGTCAGGCCACCGGCGCCGAGGGCGCTCAGGCGGCGGCGGTGCGTAAGGCCCGCCAGGGTGTTGGTCTGATCCATGAACTGAGACAGCTGCGAGGAGCCAAAGAATTCCTTCAGGGCCGCGACTACCGGCCTGATATTGATTATATGCTGAGGCGTGATAGCGTCCACGTCCTCGGTGGTCATGCGCTCCTTGACGACCCTCTCCATACGATAGAGGCCGATTCGGAAGGCTTCCTGCACCAGCTCGCCGACAGTGCGCAGGCGGCGGTTGCCGAAATGCTCATACTCGTCGAGGTCGTGGGTTATCTCCTCGCGGGGCATGCCCTTGGCCTCGGCGGCGAAATCAACGGTGTCTTCCCCGATCTCCAGCTTCTCCGGCAGTATGATCAGCGCGCGGATGAGCTCGAGGATGTCATCGTTGGTCAGCGTGCGGACGGTGGGCTTCACGTCCAGGTTCAGTCGCGTATTTAGCTTATAACGGCCGACCTTGGTCAGGTCGTAACGCTTGGGGTCGAAGAAAAGCGCTTTGATCAGCGACTTGGAGCTCTCCAGTGTCGGGGGCTCGCCTGGACGCTGCTTCTTGAACAGCTCGACCAGCGCCGCTTCCTGGCTGTCGGTCGTATCTTTCTCCAGAGTCTTCTGGATGTAGATCGATTCCTTGCCGGAGCCCCAGATCCACTCGGTCTCCTCGCGGCCTTCCTTCTTGCGGGTCTTCTTCTCAAGCTTGAACAGCTTGACTATATCTTCGTCGGTGCCGTAACCCAGCGCCCGCAGAAGCACGGTGACCGGCAGCTTGCGCTTGCGGTCGATGCGGACGTTGACGATGCCCTTCTTGTCGATCTCCAGCTCCAGCCAGGAGCCGCGCGACGGCATCAGGTTGGCCACGAACATCTGCTTGGTGTTGTCCTTGGGCTCCATGACATAGGCGCCAGGAGAACGGACCAGCTGCGTGACGACCACGCGCTCGGTGCCGTTAATGATAAAGGTTCCCCATTCGGTCATCATGGGGAAATCGCCCATGAACACTGACTGCTCACGGATCTCGCCGGTCTCCTTGTTGATGAACCGGATCGTCATGAACAGAGGCGCCGAATAGTTGCCGTCCTTGTCGCGGCATTCTTCTATGGTGCTTGAAGGCGGCTCGAAGTGATGTTCTCCGAATTCTACGGCGAGGGTGCCGGTATAGTCCTCGATTGGAGAGATGTCTGCGATGGTCTCGCGGACGCCGTCATCGAGGAACCACGCATAAGATTGCTTCTGGATATCGATGAGGTTGGGTACCTCTAAAATCTTTTCCAGCTTGGAGAAGGTTCTCCGCTTGCGGGGACTCACAGCGTAATCAGAAAGTTGCTCCAAAAAGGCTCACCCCTCGAGGATGGGTTTATTGCAGGGAAATAGGACCGTGCCTTGGCACGAACAAGGAAATATAACATAAGGGGTTTTCAGAAGCAAGGACATGGGCGGAAAACCTGGGCTTTGGCCTGCGTCCAACGTATTTTCCGGATTTACGAAGTGTTAAATACGAAAAAGGGAAAGAGGGACTCAGCTGATGATAGCTGCCCAGCGTGCCGCAAGGAGCAGCAGGCCGATCACCATCACCGAGCCAAAGAATCTGAACGTATACCGCGTGACCCGCTCAGGCAGAAACATATCAAAAACATGTCCCTTCTCCGCTCCATACCTCACTGCTAGGGCAGTCAGGGGGCATTTCATCCCACTGCCCATAAACACGACTGTCTCAATTCCCAGCAGCGAGATTACTATCCATAGCCATGGGCCTTTTGAGCCCGTCACCCCGGCATAGAGCAGAACAAACGTCGAGAGCGCCATCACGATGTAGACGACAGTATGGATAACGCGCACAAGGGCGAGACGCTGAGAATTATCAGGCAATATCTTTCCAGTTCCACCATTTGAGTTTCTCGGGATCATGTTTTTTCCGGCTTGAGTAGTAAACCGCCGTTCTGAACACATAAAGAACACAAGGATCGACGTGCACACCCATGGTTTTTTCGAGTTTGCTGTAGAGCTTCTCAGGATTGGCATCCTTCAGGTCACTAACCCGTCGTATCCCGATCGATTGCAGTTTCAGTGCGATCTTTGGCCCGACACCCGGTATCGATTCGAGAATTTCAGATCTCGGTTTCACGGTCACAACTCATGCCCCCCAGCAGATTCCAGCGGCCGCCTTCATTTACCCATGTATGGGTAATGCGGGACGATCTTATAGTTGCCTTGGCTCCAGTGGCTCCGGTTTCCGTCGTAGCTCCGTCGCTTTCTGAATCAGGCGTTGCGCCAGTGTCTCCAGAATCTACCACAGCCTCCGAGTCATCGATATATATGTGAACCATGAATTGGGTCAGCGCAACATCACCAAGCAC
>JAUSDE010000114.1 GCA_030650885.1 Thermoleophilia bacterium | reverse complement strand
TGGTAATGCTGGGCTTCGTCCACGCGACTCCAGACCGGCTGGATCATGGCAAAGATTATCCCCTGAGCCAGCAGCACCAGCCATAAGGCCATAACGATCCGCCGCTCACGAGTCGACGGTTTTGCCGCTTCGGCCACGGGCGGCGTTTTTGATATTACAACCGTTTTGTGTTCCAGCGCCATCACGCCACCCAGCGTCCGGTTACGAATGCAACTGTGGACATCGCCAGCAACAGGATAGAAACCGCCGAGACTGCGATGAGCGCCGGCCTCCGCTTCGTAAACATTGCCATCAGGATAAATAACGGGAAAACCACCAGCAGGTAGCGGCTCATAGACTTGGTGGTGCCGCCCGTCAGCGGCAAAAGCAGGCTCATCACCATGTAGACCGTGTACGAACCCGGCAGCTTTCTGACACCAGCTACGATCAACGCGACCAGCAGGGCAGTCGCCGCAAGTTCATATATCACCCAGAGCTCCGACTGGTCCAGCAGAAAAGAGATGTCGTGGCCGAAGCTGCCCCACGGCAGTTTGAACTCGTGTCCCCAGCCAGTCGCCTGGGTTTTGGCAAATGCCAGTGGTTCACTGAAAGAGTTATATAGATACCCCATATAGATGAACAGGCCTACTGGCACCAGCGCCAGCCATAACACCGCCGGCCTGATTCTGCTCAGGGAGAAATTTTTTTGGGAAAGGTACTCCCAGCCCAGGGGCAAAAGCAGCAGCATCCCGGTCACCCGGGTAAGCGCAGCCAGCATTCCCCAGACACCTGCCAGCGCCCAGCTACTGCGGCGTGCATAGTAAAAAGCGGCGACGCTGGCCATAAGAAACAGCGATTCGGTATAAAGCGTCGTGAAAAAGACTGAAGTGGGAAAGATCGCGAGCAGCCATACGGAACGGCGCGCAAGATCGTCGCCATATTCATCGCGCACAAGCCGGTAGAGGAATACCATGCCGCCGAGCATGAAAGCCGAGGAGAGCAACAGCCCGCCCAGCAGATAATTGCCGCCCAGCAGCCAGCCGCCGCCCCGAGCCGCCATGGGATAAAGCGGAAAGAAAGCAACGTTGGACTGATCGCCAGCGACCCACTGATAGCCCTCGACGATGATGGACATGTACCAGTTGGCATCCCACTGGTACCACATGGAAAGATACCATTCTGCTCCATGGCTCAATGGTACGGAGATTCCCTCCTGGACGGAGGGAAGCAGGGAGTAGCCAAGTACGGCGAAGAGCACTACCAGCGCCCGACTGATGGCGAAAGACCCGAGAACGGACTTCAACATGGATAACCTGCGATTCGTTGTTGATATCAGAAGGGGCGGCCCTGCGGGCCGCCCCGTTCGTTTCATCTCAGCGGAAAACATTCGTTCCTCGCATCAATAATCGTGCTTCAGGCTCGGGATTCTATCTTAAGGGCGGGATACCTTCAAACTGCGGAAGGTGGAACACGGTGTTTACTGCAAAAACAAAGGATTCTGTTGCCCGGGACCACCCGGAGTTTCTTCCCCTTATTTAGAACCACGATGACTGCCTACGTTAAATTAGCTTTTCTACTTAATAATAAGTATGATTACTACTTAAATGCAGCCATGTGAATATGACATTATGTATAACCTGGAAACCACCTACTGGTGGCACACCGGGATGATGGCGATCATGGACCAGATCCTCAGCCCCACCCTGGAGCAAGGCTCAAAGGTCCTCGATATCGGCTGTGGCACCGGCGCCAAGATGCAGGCACTGAACAAGTACTGCGATGTCTGGGGCATCGACATGCACCCTCGAGCGATCGATCTGTGCCAGAAGCGTGGCATCAGCAATGTGCAGACAGGCGATGCTGTTGCCCTTCCATACGAGCAAGACACCTTCAGCCACGCCATTTGCTGCGAGGTTTTGCAGAACCTGCCCGATGATGCAGCCGGCATACGTGAGGCTTACCGCGTGCTGAAACCAGGCGGGTATTATTACATATCGGAGCAGGCCTACCCGGTCCTGCGTAGCCAGCACGACATATCACAGGGGGCCGTTCGCCGCTACACGTATATGAGACTGCGCACTATGCTCATGGAAGCCGGGTTCGCAGTTGAGCGGATGACCAGCGCCAACACGGTTCTTTTCCCTTTGATGGCGGCGGTAAGACTTGCCAGTAAGGCGCTGCACCCTCCATCAAGGATCGAGCCGGAGGAATCCCGCTCCGACCTCAAGCCGTTGCCGAAGCCGGCGAATTTTCTGCTGCGTTCGATCCTGAAAGCCGAACGGGAAATGATGAAGATGGTCGACCTCCCTTATGGTCTGTCCATCATCACGCTGGCGCGGAAACCTGCGCATAAATAAAAGAACCGGCTTTCGCCGGTTTGGAATCGCTGAGCTCAGATATTTTCTGAGTTGAGCATCGCTCAAATCTTACTTGTCCAGAAGTTTCTCTTCGTGGTATTCCTTCTCGGCATTGACGTCCAGGACGTCATGTGACTCTCCGAGAATGTTACGGGCGGCGAGGATGCCGGTTTTCATCGAATGGTCCATGTTGTTGTACTTGTAGGTTCCATAACGCCCGACTATCTCCAGGTTGTCGAATCCGGCCACGTAATCACGGATCTTGTTCAGCGGTATCTCATAACCCAGTTCGTACATCGGATAAGCTTTGGGAACGCGCACCACGAATGCATCGATCACCTCTTCCTTCTTGAGGAAACCGAGACGCTTGTCCAGGTCGCTGATGGTCAGGTCGATCAGGGCCTGGTCGTCCATGTCCCAGATCTCATCTCCTTCGAAACAAAAATATTCCGCAACGATAGAACTCTTGCCCTCGGGCGCCATGTCCGGACTCCAGTTCCTGGGCTCGTGTATCCGCCCGAGTTTGATCGTCGGCTCGTGTATGTATATCCAGGTCTGGTCGGTGACCTCCGGTTTGTCGATCATCAGATTCACTGTCACCAGGTCACGGTAGCGCAGGCTGCGCGCCGCCTCGACGACCTCGGCCGGAGCCTCCGGCTTCATGGCGGTCACCAGCTCGGTGAGCGGCATGCTGGAACAAAGATTCTCGACTTCCAGAGTGTACGGGCCATCCGCCGATTCAACATCGATGGAAGTGATGTGGGCGCCATCGTGGTTGATAGCCGCGACCCGCGAGCGCAGCCTCACCTCGTTTCCGTGCTTCTCCACATCCTCCGCCAGCCGCTCGCTGATTCGTCCGATGCCCAACCGCGGATACAGGAACTTGTCGATAAGCGTCGCCACCTTGCGGTTCTTCTGCGGAAAGATCGCGTCCTTCACCGCCACCCGCAGAGACAGCCCCTTGATCCGCTGGGCCGCCCATTCCGCCTCGATCTGGCTGCAGTCGATCCCCCAGACCTTCTCAGTGTAATTCTTGAAGAAGAGTTTGAAGAGCTGGTCGCCGAACTCGTTGCTCACCCAGTCCTGAAGAGAGATGATCTCTGGCTTTTTGAAAATATTGCGCACTTTGACATAGCCGTAATCCCCAAGGCATTTAGCAGTGGTGATGATGCCCATACCCATCAGAGCGTTGGCAGGCTTCAGGGGATAGTCAAAGTATTTACCGAGATAGAATATCTTGCTGGAGCGGTTGACCCAGATGGCCTCGTCTCCCAGGATATCCTTGAAGAACTGGTCGATCTCTTCATCCTTGGTGAAAAAACGGTGGCCGCCGATATCGAACCGAAAACCATCCCGTTCGATCGTGCGTGAGATGCCACCTACCTGGCTGCTCATCTCCAGAACCACGGTATTCTTCTGATTCTCGCTGAGGATAAAAGCAGCGCTTAATCCGGCCGGTCCCGCGCCAATAACCGCCACATCAGTAATATTCCTGGTCAAAGGTATCTCCGTTAAGGCCGCAAGAACCCTGATTCTTCACATTCCGAAGGGAAGGTCGAACTGACAGGGGAAGACTTGCAGCATCGCGCCAATGTCGGTCAATTATATCTTTTGGCGGGATGAGCGACAACTGAGGCGAATACAGAGTTTGGGACGAAGGAAAAAAGGGAAAAAGATGAGCCCGTAGGTGGGGGGAGGCTAAACTCACAACCTACGGGCTCCCTTTTAGGGCGGAGGCGTTTGCCTCCTGTCCTGTTAGTGGGTGATTCAAAATAATTATCGACTCCCATTGGCTATTCTTTAGAAATCCGACAAATCCGCTTCCGTAAGTACAGTTAGACAGAAAAAAATACCGGTAAAACTGCTGGAAAGCCTGAAAGTTCGGCCGAATAGGTGGGAAATCAAAGCACTGGCGTTTGGGAAGGCGGCCCATCCCCCGGCGCGTTCCTGATAATGTAAAGGCGTCAGACTACGAACAGGTGGGAAGGGACAGCCTGCCAAAGGAGGCAGATATGCCGGACGGAAATGAAAACAGCGGGAATCAGGGACCCCAGGTCAAAGTCACAGTACCATCCGATATCCAGCGTGGAGTCTATGCCAATATGGCCCGCGTAAACCATTCTGAATTCGAGTTCTCGATCGATTTCGCCAATGCTGATTTCGCCGGCCAGGATCCGGCGGGGAACATCCCGGCGATAGTCGTGACGCGCATCATGATCAGCCATGAGTTTATGCCCCACCTGCTCGAAGCCCTTCAGGAGAACTACAGCCGCTATCTGACCCGACGTGATATCGAAGGCCTGCCGGAGACGCGGGAACCGGGCCGGGACGATTCGATGCCGTTAGACGGTTAAGGTTAGATTACACGGCTGAGCGGTAATCATTAAAGTTGAGGCGGCGCACGAGCTGCCCGAACATCAATCGAAAAGGACTCCGCACATGGACGAGAGCAAGATAAATCATATGGAGGGCGAAGACCGGGGCAAGATCATGCTTTTTGCCCTGAGCACCTGCATGTGGTGCCGCAAAACCAAGCAGCTGCTCGACAGCCTTGGCGTTTCTTATGACTGGATCGATGTGGACCTGGTGGATAAGAACGAACAGCCTGATATTTCCGCCGAGATCAAGAAGTGGAATCCGGCGTCGACCTTCCCAACCGTAGTCATCGACGACGACAAGTGCATAGTTGGTTACAACCCGGAGCAGCTACAGGCAGAGCTGGATAAGAAAGCCTGATCTCCTGACCCATGGACGACGTGATGGAGACAATCAGTGATGAAGAGATTTCGAAACTTCAGCAGCGCCTGAAGGAAGACGCCGAGAAATCCGGATATCACCTTAACCCTGACGAAGAGATGACCCGCGACCTGGTGCGCGGCCTGATCACGAACGAGAAGCGCCATGGTTACCGCGGCTGCCCCTGCCGCCTGTCGGCGGATGACAAGCAGGATGATCTCGATATCATCTGTCCCTGCGATTACCGCGACCCTGACCTCGGGGAATATGGCATGTGCTATTGCGCGCTGTATGTTTCCGGGGAGATCCTCCAGGGAGTGAAAGAAGTCAGACCGATTCCAGAGCGGCGGCCTCCGAGGGATGAGCGAGCCCAGAACATGCTCACGCGCTTTGATTCCGTTGAAGCTGATTCCACCATGTCGGAGCATGAAAACGCTGGCGAAGCAGTGGCTCCGGGGGGTGCGCCGCTGGGCAAGCCGGTATGGCGCTGCCGCGTCTGTGGCTATCTCTGCGGTCGAGACGATCCGCCCGAGGTCTGCCCTATATGCGGTGCGAAAAAGGAGCGCTTCGAACGCTTCATGTAAAGCCAAAGCTTCCCCGAGGGGGGAAGCTTTGGTCGACGCGCCTGAAGAAGGCCGGCTATCCGCCTACATACCCTCCGGCGATGTGCTCGGCGTCCCAGAGGTCGATCTTCTCCACGAGTTGTTTCTTTGTCGTTTCGATATCGCTCCGCTCCACGCTCCAGTCTGCCGGGCAAGTGCTCTTGAGCTTGTCGATCTTCGCCGTGAGATCGTCAATCATCATATTCATCTCCCCGATCTCCGCTGACCTTTTTTCCTGCTCTTCCGCCGGCATTCGCTCCATCTCGCGCACCATCGTGTAGATCCTTGCCTTGATGCCAGTCAATTCTGACTGCATAGTGTCACAGAAATAATTCGCATCCATGCCTGTACCCTTCCTTTCATTGCTTTTCGCGTATAACTAGGCTATTTCCGCGGCCATATACTCCTAAACATCCAATTTTCAAAGGCTATCGAATGTACGTAAATTGAAGGATTTATAGGGCTTACGTCTCAGCTTATTAAATTCGATATAATTTGATCTGGCATATAAAAAGATATTTTGGAGAAAACATGGCTGAGCATGATCGGTTGCAAACCAGCGGGAGCGCCACGGCGCCGGCTGGCAGCGAAATCATTATCAGCACCACCAATCTGCACAAGACATACGACACCGGCGAGGTTCAGGTTCATGCCCTGCGAGGGATTGATTTCCAGGTTTATAGCGGTGAGATGGTGGCGGTCATGGGGCCGAGCGGTTCCGGCAAGACCACCCTGCTCAACTGCCTCTCTGGTATCGACGAGCCCACCGAGGGCGAGGTTTTGATCCGCGAGCAGGCGCTCTACAAGATGCGCGACAACTCCCGCACCGATTTCCGCGCCCAGAACATGGGCTTCATCTTCCAGACTTTCAACCTGTTGCCGGTGCTGACTGTCGTCGAGAACGTGGAGCTGCCGGCGCTGGTTGCGGGAGTCAAACCTGGCGAAGCGCGCAAGCGGGCGCTGCACTGGGTGGAAGCTCTGGGGTTGGCCGACCAGACAGGCAAACGGCCTGCCGAGATCTCCGGCGGACAGCAGCAGCGGGTCGCCATCGCCAGGTCTCTGGTCAATGACCCGGCCATCATCTGGTGCGACGAACCGACCGGCAACCTGGACAGCGAGAACCAGAAGCAGGTCATGGACGTGCTCTGCGGGCTCAACAGGGACCATGGCCAGACGTTCGTGCTGGTCACCCACAGCGAAGAGGTCGGCGAGCGCGCCCATCGCATCGTGCGGATGCGCGACGGCCTCATAGCACAGGAGTGCGGAGTCACATCAACTGACGATGGCGTCGAGCTGGATTGCGACGACGAGCCGGATTCGGTGGCAGCTGACGCCGACAGCGGGCGATAAACCTTGGAAAAACTTTTCGGGATACCCATCAATAACATGATGATCGGCCTGCTGGTGGCGCTGGGAATCGGGGCCGGGATCATAATAATAGCGGCGCTCCGCAACCCGGTGCTGTTCAAGATGGGCGTGCGCAACATCACCAGGAGGCCGGCTCAGACTTCCCTGATAGTCCTCGGCCTGATGCTGACGACGCTGCTTTTCTCCGCAGCTCTCTCCACCGGCGACACGATGAATTTTTCAATCAGGAAGAGTGCCATGGATCAGCTGGGGCCCGTCGACGAGATAGTCAGGGCAAAAAGCGTGTCCGACCAGGAAAGCCATATGGGCAACCAGACCGGCAGAGCCCAGACCAACGGCCAGTTTTTCGGCCCGGCGGAAGTCGACAGGATCCGGGGAGCGCTCGCAGCTGACGGTCTGACTGACGGCATCGCGCCAGTCGTGGCCGATACGTACCCGGCACTTTCGCCAGCCAGCAGACAGAATCTCCCTGAACTTCAGGTCCTCGGCGTAGAGAGCGACTATGCCGCGCAGACCGAGCCGCTTGAAACGGCATCCGGCCAGGTGCTGACCATCGAATCGCTATCCGAAAATGATGCCTTCATGAGCACAAAGGCCGCGGATAAACTAGACGTCAAGGAAGGCGGCCAGGTCCAGGTCTTTTCCGCTTCCGGCCCGCGTCTGCTGAATGTTGCGGGAGTATATGACAGTGGCGGCAAGTCAGGATCGATCGCGCCTTCAATGGTTGTCCCGATCAGAGTGGCGCGTGATCTTGCCGCAAAGCCGGACAGCTATAACATGGTGCTGATTTCCAACCAGGGTGGCGTTTTTGAGGGTGTCGACCGCACCGACGCGGTGACAGCGGCTCTCGAACCGGCGATCGCCGATACCAACCTTGAGATACAGCCCCTGAAGCAAAAGGCTCTTGCTGAGGCCGAACAGGCTGCGAGCAGTTTCACCAGTATCTTTCTGCTTTTCGGCGAATTCTCAATGATCGCAGGCGTCCTTTTGATATTTCTGATTTTTGTGATGCTTGCTGCGGAGCGCAAGACCGAGCTCGGCGTGATGCGGGCGATGGGCTCCAAGCGCCGCGACATCCTCAAGGTCTTCGCTTTTGAAGGGGTGGTCTACGCGGCGCTGGCGGCGGCTGTCGGGGCGGTGCTCGGCGTTGTCGTCGGCTGGGGCATGGTGCAGATCCTTGCCAGCGCCTTCGGCAGCTTCGAGGAGTTCAGCTTCTCTTTCAGCTTCAACGTGAAGAGCCTGGTCATCGCCTACTCCATGGGGATGATCGCCACCTACATCATTGTCATTATTTCCGCCTGGCGGACCGGCCACCTGAATATCGTGCGAGCCATCCGCGACATCCCGGAGCCGGAAAAGGGTGGCCGCCGGCTGCGCTGGCTGTTGACCAGCATCGGCATGCTGATATTCGGTGTACTGTTGACCATGGTTGGGCTCAGCTCGAAGCAGTCCGGCTGGTTCATGCTGGGAACCTCGTTCCTGATCGTCGGGATCCCCTTTGTGCTCAGGTATTTCCGCCTGCCGGACCGCATCGTCTTCACCATCGCCGGTCTGGGACTGCTGGCCTGGTGGCTGCCACCCGAATCTGTGTGGAACACGATATTTCCTTTCTGGCCCGAAGACATGAACGCCGGCATGGAGATGTTCATCCTTTCCGGCATCGCCGTTGTCGCCGGTTCAATCTGGGCAGTGATGTACAACTCAGACATCCTGCTGGCGGCGGTCGTGGGCGTTTTCGGGCGGCTGAAGGGATTGCCGCCGATACTCAAGATCTCGGTCAACTACCCCATGCGTACCCGATTTCGCACCGGCATGGCCCTGGCCATGTTCTCACTGATCATCTTCACCATGACCTTCATGTCGGCGATGATGAACTCTTTTTCAGCTCTCTACGACGATATTCCGCGGGTCTCAGGAGGATTTGAAGTTCAGGGGATCACCGGTTATTCCAATCCGGTGACCGACGTGAACGGCACTCTGGCCACAAAGGGTGACGGTATCGGCCCGGACGACTTCACCGCCATCGGCAGCCTGGCGACCGCTGGCGCCGAACTACGGCAGGTCGGCGCGGAAAACCAGGAATGGTCGCAGTTCGCCATCCAGGGCGCCGACGCCGGTTACCTGGATAACATCAATTACACTTTCAAGATGAAGGACAAGTCCTTCAAGACCGACGCCGAAGTATGGCAGGCGATCAAGAACCAGCCGGGCCTTGCTGTCGTCCACTCCAGCCTGCTTCCCACCCACAGCAATTTTAATCAGGGAGGGCCGGCGATAACGTTCCAGATGAGCGGTGTCTATCAGGAGGACGAGGAGTTGCCGGATAACCTGTTCATCGAGGTAAAGGATCCGGTCACGGGCGAGCTTTCACGTCTCAAGGTCATCGGTGTCATCGAGCCACTGGCCTTCTATGCCACCATGGGCATCTTCACTTCTCAGGATACGATCTCGCAGATGTCGTCGAGGCCGGTGCCCCCCACTTCGTTCTGGTTCCGGACGGCTCCGGGAGTGAATGCGGTCGACGCGTCGAGAGGCCTGCAGCGGACTTTTTACGAGAGCGGCATGAACACGATAGTCATAGAAGACAACATCCGCTCCTCCATGCGGGCCATGTCAATGATCAACAACCTTCTGACGGGCTTCATGGGCCTGGGGCTCGTGGTGGGCATAGCTGCGCTCGGCGTCATCGCGGCCCGCGCGGTAGTGGAACGGCGCCAGCAGATCGGGATGCTGCGTGCCATCGGTTTCCGCCGGGGAATGGTGCAGAAAGCATTCCTGCTGGAATCGTCATTCGTGGCCCTGCTCGGCATAACCATCGGCTCGGTTCTGGGGCTCACCCTCTGTTACTCGGTGATGACTTTCATCGCCAAGGACATGGCCGGCCTGACCTACCAGATACCCTGGTTCAATGTCGTCTTCATCGGTGTTCTCGCCTATGCCGCTTCATTGCTTACGACTTATCTTCCGGCCCATCAGGCCTCAAAGGTCTACCCGGCGGAGGCGCTCCGGTACGAGTAGGCGCTGGCGTCATCAAGCACAACAAACGGTAACTTCCTCTAATCCCAGGTTAGTCATTCCCTCAACCAGGGAACCATATCCCAGCAGAATTTTGCCTGATGGCGGCAGCCGTCTCGCAGACCCGCACAGCCGTGGCCCATCGCCACCAGCTATATTCTCCGAATGGAGATGACGGAATGGACGAACCGAACCAGGGAACCGTGGTTTCCGTGCGCGGCAGCGTCGTCGACGTGCTGTTCCCCCGCCGCCTGCCCGAGATCAATAACGAGCTGCGGGCCGGCGAGAATGGCGAGATCGTGGTCGAAGTTGGCACCCAGATCAACTCGAGGGTCGTCCGCGCCATAGCCCTGACACCCGCTCGCGGCTTGGCGCGCGGCGCTCCGGTTCTTGACACCGGCCGTCCTTTGCAGGTGCCTGTAGGCAGGGAACTGCTGGGCCGCGTCTTCAACGTGTTCGGGGAGACGATCGACAAAAAGGGCGAGCTGGCGGACATGGAATGGCGCTCGATCCACAAAGAGCCGGTACCGCTAGCCGGCCAGTCAGCCAAGTCGGAGATCTTCGCTACCGGTATCAAGGTGATCGACGTGCTATCGCCGCTGGAGCTGGGCGGCAAGGCCGGCCTCTTCGGAGGCGCCGGCGTCGGCAAGACGGTGCTGATCATGGAGATGATCCATAACATGGCCGGCAAGCACGAAGGGGTCAGCCTCTTCTGCGGCATCGGCGAGCGCTCGCGCGAAGGCGAAGAATTATACCGCGAGATCCGCGAGGCCGGCGTGCTCGACAACGCCGCTCTTATCTTCAGCCAGATGAACGAGCAGCCTGGCGCCCGCTTCCGCGTAGGCCACGCAGCTCTGACCATGGCCGAATATTTCCGGGACGATGCCCGCCAGGACGTTCTGCTTCTGATCGACAACATCTTCCGCTTCATCCAGGCCGGCTCCGAGGTATCCGGCCTTATGGGGCAGATGCCCTCTCGGGTAGGCTATCAACCGACGCTGGCGACGGAGCTGGCGGAGCTGGAGGAACGGATCTGCAGCACCCCCGCGGGCGCCATCACCTCGATCCAGGCTGTCTACGTTCCGGCGGATGACTTCACCGACCCGGCGGCCTCGCACACCTTCGGCCACCTGTCGGCGTCGATCGTGCTCTCGCGGCAGCGGGCGAGCCAGGGTCTTTATCCGGCCGTCGACCCGTTGCAATCCCATTCGAAGATGCTGAACCCGACGGTGGTCTCGGAAAAACACTACCGCGTCGCCCGCGAGATGCGCAAGACGCTGGCGGAATACGAGGAACTGAAGGACATCATCGCGATGCTGGGTCTGGAGGAGCTTTCCCAGGAGAACCAGCGGACGGTGCACCGGGCCCGCCGGCTCGAGCGTTTTCTTACTCAGCCCTTCTTCATGACCGAGCAGTTCACTGGCCTCGAAGGCCGTTTTGCCGAGCTGGAGGAGACACTGGACGGCTGCGAGCGAATACTGAACGACGAATTTTCAGACCGGCCTGAAAAGGCGCTTTACATGATCGGCGGCATCAGCGAGGTCAAGCAGTCATGAGACTCAAAGTCCTGGTACCGGCAAAGGTCGTAGTTGACCTCCAGGTGGACAAGGTGGTAGCAAAAAGCCCCGACGGCTATTTCTGCCTGCTGCCCCATCATGTGGATTTCGTGTCGGCGCTGGCGCCAGGCATGTTGTCGTATGAAGACGAGGGCGGCCGCGAGTTCTCGCTCGCCATCGACGAGGGCACTCTGGCCAAATGCTCCGGCGAGGTGCTTGTAGCTACCCGCTTCGCCATCGGCATGCGTCCGGAGCCTGGAGAGCGGCCTGCCAGAATGCCACCCCTGCCTCAGGAAGAGGAAGAGACCAGATGCCGAGGCGTCGTCGCTGATCTGGAAAACGAGTTCATGAAACAATTGATGGGAGAGGAAGAAGATGTCAGCCATGCCGACTGAGGAGCGCCCGGATGGTGATAAAAGCTATCGCGGCGAGGAGCGCCGCCAGGCTGAACGCCGTACCGCTGATCGCCGCTATGGTGAAAGGCGCATTTCGGATCGCCGGCAAAAAATGGATCTGACCGGCCCGGGATCCGGTGGAAGGGGACGCGACTCCAGAAAGCGCGACCACAGCCGCTTCTGGTACGACTTCATGCGCTTCAACCTGACAGGCTGGTCGGTGGTAATCCCGACGCTGGCAGGCCTGGCCATCGGCAACTGGATCGACAACCGGTACACAACCAGCTTTTCCTGGGCTCTGGCGCTGATGGCAACCGGGCTCTTCCTCGGCTGCCTTAACGCCTGGTACTGGATCCGACGGCAGGACGACCGGGAGGACAGATGATGGTAGTGGTGCAGATAATATTGCCAGCTGTCGCCGGCCTGGCCCTGGGAATCATTTATTTCGGTGGTCTGTGGCTGACGCTGCAGCGGCTATCATCCTCAAGCCAGCCGGCATTCCTGGTGCTGGGCAGCTACATCGGCAGGCTGGCGCTATGCCTGGCCGGCTTCGTACTGATCGCCCGGGTAGCGGAATTGCAGGGCATCCTGATCTGTGCCGCCTGCTTCATCGGTGCTCGCATGATCCTGGTACGCCGCTGGGGCAAGCCGGAACCGGCGCTTCCGGCTTCGGACGAGAGCTGTTGAGATGGAGATCAGCCCCGACACTACAGTCGTATGGAGCTGGGGTTTCGTCAATATCAACCTCACCATCCTCTTCACCTGGGGGGTCATGGTACTCATCGTATTCTGCGCCTGGCTGGCCACGCGCAAGTTGACGATGCATCCGCCCCTCAGCCGCTGGCAGAACATCTTCGAGGCGGTCGTGACTCTGATGCGCAGCCATATCCGCGAGATCATCGGCCCGCAGATAAATCGCTATCTGCCTTTCCTGGGGACCCTGTTCCTCTTCATCTCTTTTTCCAACCTGCTGATCGTCATCCCCGAATACCGGCCGCCGACCGGTTCGCTTTCGACGACGACGGCGCTGGCTCTCTGCGTCTTTTTTGCGGTGCCAGCTTACAGTATCGCCGCCCAGGGTGTCGGGGGGTTTTTGCGCCACTATATCGAGCCGTCGCCGCTGATGCTGCCGATGCACATCCTCGGCGACTTCACCCGCACCCTGACCCTGGCCGTCCGGCTATTCGGCAGCATCATGAGCGAGTCGATGATAGCCGGAGCGCTGCTGGCCGTCGTCCCCTTCTTCCTGCCCGTGGTGATGAAGATGTTCGGGCTGCTCATCGGCCAGATACAGGCGTATATATTCGCGGTGCTGGCGGCTATCTACATCGCGTCCGCAGCAGGCACACATCGGACGCAGGACAAAACACTGACAAACTGATCTGGGAGGGAACCATGGACAGCACAACCATAATCGGCCTGGGATCGATGGCGATGGCAGGCATGACCATGGCGATCGGCTCGATCGCTCCGGCGCTCGCGGAAGGGCGCGCCGTGTCGCGGGCTCTGCAGTCGATCGCCCAGCAACCTGACGAGGCGGACATACTGTCCCGCATCCTCTTCGTGGGGCTGGCGATGATCGAATCCATCGCCATCTACTGCTTCGTCATCTCCATAATCCTGATTTTTGTCAACCCGTTCTGGGACAAGATGTCAGCCGGAGGATAAACGGTTGCCAGCGTACCGGGACAAGATATCGGTGGAAGGATAAACGGGTGCACATCGATCTATTCACATTGTTCGCGCAGATCGTCAACTTCGTGGTGCTGATGCTGTTGCTGAAGCGGTTCCTGTACAAACCGATACTGCGGACCATGGACGAGCGGGAGCACCGCATCGGCGCCGACCTCGACGAAGCGGAGAGCAAGCTGGCGGCAGCCACCAGGGAAGCCGCGGTCTGTCACTCTGAACGCCAGGAGATCGAGGATAAGCGCGGCGAGATGCTCTCTGCCGCACAGGAGGAAGCAGCGGCCTGGAGGCGCGACCTGATCCAGCAAGCCCGCGACGAGATCGAAGAGCGCCAGGAGCGCTGGCGCCAGTCTGTCGAGCGCGAGAAACAGTCATTCCTGAGCGACCTGCGTCAGCGGGCCGGAGAACAGGTTTACGAGATCTCTCGACGTGTCCTGGAAGACCTCGCGGGCGTTGACCTGGAACGCCATATAATCGATACTTTTATTGCCCGTCTGCCGGGGGCACAGGAACCCGGGTTCGAGGCCTTCTCAACCCCGAATGCTGAAGCGACTCCAACCGGTGACGAGCCCGGAGCTGGCTGGAAACCCGAAGCTGTGATCTGCACCGCTTTCGAGATCGACGATGAGACACGGGAGCGGATCGAGGCGGCGGTACGGCTGCTCCTGGCCGGCGACTTCAACCTCCGCTTCGAGTTATCCCCGGATCTGATCTGCGGCATCGAACTCCGGGCCGGCGGACAGACCGCCGCCTGGAGCCTGCAGAACTATCTCGAGACCCTGGATGAGAATCTGTCACGGGCATTTGCCCGGAAGCCGGGAGAGGAACGATGAGCGAACTATGAGTGACACTGACGACAAAAAAGCTTCCGATGACCTTAAGCGGGTAATCGACGAGACGGTCGGCGCCGTCGGCGACGTCCTGTCGGAGCAGGAAACCGGGCTGGGCTTCAAGGAGTCGGGCACCGTGTGTTTCGTGGGCAAGGGCATCGCTCGTATCACAGGTCTACCCAATGTCAAGTCTGAAGAGCTGGTGCGATTCCCCGGCGGCAAGCTGGGTATCGCCCTCAACCTCGAGCCCGACGAAGTAGCTGTCATCCTGCTCGACAAGCAGGCGGGCATCGAGGCGGGCCAGACGGTGAGCCGCACCGGACGCGTAGTCGACGTTCCCGTGGGTGATGGTCTGCTGGGCCGGGTCGTCGACGCCAAGGGCATGCCGCTGGATGGAGGCGGCGCCATTCCCGAGGTCACCAGGCGCCCCATCGAGAGCCCGGCGCCGCCGATCATGGACCGCGCTCCCGTGAGCGTGCCTCTCCAGACCGGCATCCAGGTAATCGACGCGCTGATACCCATCGGCCGCGGCCAGCGTGAGCTGATCATCGGCGACCGCCATACCGGCAAGACCGCCATCGCCGTCGACACCATCATCAACCAGGTCGATAAGGACGTGATTTCTGTCTATTGCGCCATGGAACAACGCGGCTCAGCAGTGGCCGGTGTCATCGACGACCTGCGCCGCCATGGCGCCATGGAGAAGAGCGTGGTCGTCGTCGCATCCGGCGACGACCCATTGGGCCTCAGATACGCCGCTCCCTACGCCGCCACCGCAATCGCCGAATATTTCATGGAACGCGGCCGCGACGTGCTCATCGTCTATGACGACCTTACCCGCCACGCCCGCGCCTACCGCGAGCTTTCGCTTCTGCTAAGGAGGCCTCCGGCCCGTGAGGCTTATCCGGGCGACATCTTTTATATCCATTCGCGGCTGCTGGAACGCGCCACCCGCCTCACTGAGGAGCTGGGAGGTGGCTCACTGACGGCGCTTCCCATAGTCGAGACGGAGGCGCAGAACCTGTCAGCCTACATACCGACGAACCTCATCTCCATCACCGACGGCCAGGTGTACCTGTCGCCGAAGCTCTTCCAGGAAGGAGTCCTGCCGCCTGTTGACGTGGGCCGCTCGGTATCGCGCGTGGGCGGCAAGGCCCAGCTGCCTGCTTATAAGGCGGTTGCCGGAGACCTGCGTCTGTCATATTCCCAGTTCGAGGAGCTGGAGACCTTCTCGCGCTTCGGCACCAATCTGGAGGAAGAGACCCGCCAGGCGCTGGAGCGCGGCCGCCGGGTGCGCGAGACCCTGAAGCAGGCCCAGTATCGGCCCCGCACGGCACCGGAACAGATCGCGGTTCTTCTCGGTGTCACCAGGGGACTGTTCGACGGCCTTCGCCTCGACGACATCACCGACGCCAAGCGCAGCGTCGAGAAGGAGATCGAGAACCACCTCCCGGAAATGTGCCGGGCGATCCTCGATGGCGGGGAACTAACGGACGCGGACATCACAGCGATCACCGAGAGGATCGGCAACGCCCTGAAGCTCGGCGCAGTCACTGAATTGTCAGCGGCAGGAGCGGGAAGCGCCGCGCAGGCAGGAACGATTTCGGAAACGGGTCCGGATGCAGACGCTTGAGGAACTGCACCGCCGCATAGACAACGCCGGCGACATGCAGTCGGTCGTCTCGTCGATGAAGGTGCTGGCCGTAGTCAGCATCCGCCAGTTTGAGAAATCCCTGGCCTCGCTCAACGACTATTCCCGGGCGATCGAGCTGGGGCTGCAGGCGGTGCTTCAGCAGGGGCCACCGGAGATCCGTAAGGCCGTGGAAGCGGCAGTATCCGCGGGCACCGGTGTTGCAGAAATGCCGGGATCGCGCAGAGCCGCCCATGTACCACGAGCCGCCACCGGCGCACCGCGAGCCACTGCCGCCCGGTCCCGCACCATCTCCCTGATACTCGGTTCCGAACAGGGCCTTTCCGGCCAGTTCAACGAACAGATAGTGAACTTCGCCATGGAAACCATGGACAGGCTCAGCATTCCTCCAGGGCAGCGACGCCTGGTGACTCTGGGTGATCACGCCGCCTTCCGGCTGAATGCGATGAACATGGAAGTCGAGCGGTCCTTCGCGATACAGGGCTCGGTAGATGGCATGACCCGCTGCGTTCGGGAAGTCTTCATGCACATCGGTAGCGATCGGCTGAGCTCGGAGACTCCTGTACTGATCTTCCATAACAAACCGCTTTCAGGTGCTCACTATCGGCCGCACATGTCCCGATTGCTGCCGATCGATGTGGATTTTCTAAAGGAGCTCGCCGTCCGTCCCTGGCCGGCGAAATCGGTACCCATGTTCACGATGGACGCCCGGCAGCTGTTCCGGCAGCTGATACGGCAACACATCCGAATCATGGTCGAGCGTTCATATGTGGAGTCGCTGCTCAGCGAAAACACCAGCCGCCTGCTGGCCATGCAGGTGGCGGAAAAGAACATCGGAGAGTACCTGGAGGAGCTGAAACACGATTTCAACAACCGCCGCCAGGGCGAGATTACGGCGGAACTGCTCGATATAGTCGCAGGCTCGGAAGCGCTCTCCGCAGATTACTGCTGAATGGCCCGGGACGGATCGTACAGAGCCGCATAAGGAGTATCGCGGCCAGCTATCATGTCGGTCAGCAGCATGCCGGCGACACCACTGGTGGTCATCCCCCAGCCGCCGAATCCGGTGGCTACATAAATGTGGCGCGAGTCCTTCACGCGCCCGATCCAGGGGATCCGGTCAGGCGTTTTCTGGTCCTGAGTGAACCAGTGATAGTCGACAGACGCCAGAGGCAGCCGCTCTCGCGCGTATGCTTCCACTTTTTCATACTGGGCTTCAGTCTCACTGATGTCGAGGCTTTTGTCCCAGCAGCCGACCATCAGGAGCCTTTCGTCAGTACCGGGCAGGGGTTGATTGCGTATCGATGCCGCATGATCATCGATGCAGTAGTGCATGCCCTCGGGGACCTGCTGTTCCAGTTTGACGCCGAGCACATAGGAACGTGTGGGCGAGAACCGCGGGGCATAGAGACTGGATTGATAAAAAGGTGTGTTTGTGGCGATGATCACGCTGCCGGCGGTGATGTCGCCATGACTGGTTTTCAGAACCGCGCCCGGCTCTTTTTCAGCTATATCCAGAGCCCTGGTGTTCTCAAGTACAGAGCCGCCGCGGGCAACGACTTGATCCGCCAGGAACATGAGGTACTTGCGCGGATGAAACTGCGCCTGTCCCTCGAAGCGCATCGCGCCTTTCGTGAAGGGCATCGGCGTTGTTTCCGAATAAGAAGCGGGCAGTCCGAGCTTAAGGGCAAGCTCGACCTCGCCATGGATCGTCTCGAGGCCGGCGCTCTCTTCCGTGAAGAGCCATGAATCAGTACGCTGGAAATCACAATCGATGCTGTTGTCTTCGATTATCGAGATAATACGCGCCAGCGCTGCCTGGTTGGCATCTGCGTAGAGTTGCGCCTTATCAAGACCGTATCTTTCCGAGATAAGGCCATACACCTGGCCGTGTTGTGTCGTCAGCTTGCCCGTAGTGAACCCAGTCACGTCCATTATCACCCGCATCGCCTCGACAACGGCGACCCGGAGACCTTCGAGTGAGAGCATGTAGGCAGCTGTAAGCCCGGCGATGCCGCCGCCGACCACAGCTACATCAACAGTGAGCCCTCCGGCGAGTTCCGGATATTCGGTTGCAGGGGTCGTGTCGAGCCAGACGGATGTGGACTTGCCCCATCGGCCCTTGTTGGATTCAGCGGTTATTGCGGTATCAAACGAGTCGTGGCGGGCTGTTGGAAGCCCTTCAGCTGGAAGCCGAAGTCAGCGAGTCGGGTTCCCGCTCCCACATCATCTGCACCTGGTTCTCAACCATTTCGCCCGATACCCACTCATGTTCCTCCGTCGGCGACTCTTCGCACGAGCCTGTGATGGGGAAGTTGGTAACGGCCTTGCAGTGCTTGCACAGATAACATTCCATGCTGCCTCCCTGAAGAAGTGTGCTTATTTATGTCGCGTACGACGGTTTTTTAAACTTCGGGATGGGCGCCGGGCCGGGCGCGACGGCCGGCACGGAGCCGGATACGGACTCTACGCGTTGCACATTCCCCGTCTGCGTATATCGAAACCCTTGCGCGGATCTGTCTTATATAGTTAGCTGAAACCTTCAGAAAGCCTGCAAATACGGATTAAAATCAGATATGAGGTACTGGCTGAGAGGTGTTTACCGCGGAATAAACTGCCGGAGCGAGAGCTGGGGTGGCGCCTGATTACGAGAGTACGCCCAGCCTGGCTTCGGCTTCTTCATATTCGCTGACCAGCGCCGCCATCAGATCATGAACCGAGACTATCTCCGTGGCGCGATATGCGTTCGAGCCGGCGAAGGCGAAGCCGTGTTTGAAATTACCCTTCTGGGCCTGGAGCAGCGCGGAGAAGATGCAGTAGGGGCTCTGCTTGTAGTCGCAGGTCTTGATGCAATGCCACGGGCAGCGGTAGGGAGTCCGCTTGCCCTCGCTGATGTCATCGATGAACTGGTTGCGGATAGCCCGGCCGGGCATGCCCACCGGGCTCTTGATGACGACGATGTCATCCTCCGCGGCAGTGAGATATGACTGCTTGAATTCCAGGGACGCGTCACATTCGTCGGTGGTGACAAAGCGCGTACCCATCTGCACCCCGGCGGCGCCGAGCTGAAGGAACCGGTAGATATCCTCGCCGGTGAAAATGCCTCCGGCGGCTATGACCGGAATAGTCACACCGTGCAGGTCCTCGAAGACCTTGACCGCGGCGATCACCTCGGGGATCAGCTTTTCCAGGGCGTAGTCCGGATCGTCGAGGTTCTGGGCCTTGAAGCCCAGGTGCCCTCCCGCCTTCGGGCCTTCGACGACTACGGCATCGGGAAGCCGGTTGGCCCGCTCGAACCAGCGCTTGCATAGCAGCTTAGTCGCCCTGCCGGAAGACACAATCGGCACAAGTTTGGTTTTGAAGTTATCCCCGACCAGAACGGGAAGGTCCAGCGGAAGCCCGCCGCCGGAGAAGATGATGTCGATGCCCTCGGCGACTGAGGTCTTGACCATGTCGGCGTAATTGGTCAGCGCCACCATGATATTGACGCCGAGGATACCTTTGGTAAGCCCCCGCGCCTTGCTGATCTCCTTCTTCAACCCCTCGATATTGGCCTGCACATAATTCTTGTACAGGTCCGGCTCGTTCATGCCGACGCCGGCGGTGGCGATGATGCCGATGCCGCCCTCGTTGGCGACCGCCGATGCCAGGCCCGAGAGGGAGATGCCAATGGCCATGCCTCCCTGAATGATGGGAAGCCGCGCGCTGAAATTACCTATCTTCAGTTCCGGGAGCATTAAATTCTGGACATCCTTCTTTCAACTAATATTGCCAGCGTACATTATAAACAAAAAGGGCCCCCCTTACGGAGGGCCCCCCTGGATTCCTCATTGGAATACTAAGCGATGGGATTCACGTTTGTAGCCTGGGGGCCCTTGGGGCCTTCCGTAGCTTCAAAGCTCACTTTCTGGCCCTCGGCGAGGGTTTTGAAGCCGTCGCCTTTGATCTCAGAGAAGTGCACAAACAGATCTGTCCCGTTCTCACGCTCAATAAAGCCGAAGCCTTTCTGATCGGAGAACCATTTGACTGTTCCTTCTGGCAAGTTAATTCCTCCTCTCACCATTCCCGTGGTAGGAGTACTCGATCAACTGCCAAAAGAACGATCAGCCAAGCACTTCAAACCAAATTAACACCCGCGTTCTAGCGGGCTACCAGTAACTATAGGGTAATAAAGCGCAAGTGGCAACCATTGGCAAGCTGAGAAAGCTGGCAAACATAATCCATGAGAAGAAAAAGGGGTTGCGTGTTATTAATAAACGTAGGAATTGCCTTCCTCATCCTGGGCGCCGACCTGGATGTCTGTCCTGAATCTGGAGACACCCGCGGGCACAGTGTAAATCAACATGAAATCGGTAGAGCCGCTCGGAGCGACACTGCCAAGATCAAGAGCGAGCGGTGTCGCGTTGGCAGTCCCGCCAGTTCCAGAGGCGCTGACGACCTGTGTGCTCTCAGCAGCATCGCCGACGCCGTTCTGCAGCGTGAACCAGACCGACAGCTTCCTGGCGGTGAAATCGCTGAAGCTGGCCCAGTAGGCTGAGTTACTCGTCAGGCTCAGTCGCGGCTTGCTGCTCCGCGGAACCGTCACCTGGATCTGGGTCTGAGATACATTACCGGCGGCGTCGAAAGCTTTCGCCTTGAGCGTATAGGTTCCCCGGACAAGCCCTTTGGTGCTGAATGAGAAGTTATAAGGCGAAGCTGTATCCGCGCCCAGCAGCCTGGTCCCAAGATAGAGTTCCACGCGCGTGACTCCCACGTTGTCGCTGGCGGCGACAGCCACATTAACTGTGCCACGTGTCAGGACCGTTCCCGAGACTGGAGAAGTTATGCTGACTGCCGGAGCGACCGTATCGGGCGCGGGTGCCGGCGGGGGTACTGGATCAGGTGCGGGCGCCGGGTCTGGTACAGGTGCAGGATCGGGAGTCGGCGCCGGATCGGGAACCGGCGCCGGCGCAACGGCCACCGCGGTTTTGAACGCCTGCAGGCTGGCGGCGGAACTGCTCACGCGCCAGTCGGTCTCCTTGTTGTAATTGAACCAGGTCAGGCCGACGATGCGGGGAAACCTCACCGGCAACTGGGCAAAGGCGTCGGTTATCCAGGCCGCCTTGTCTCCACCGAGCTCGGTGGTGGCCGTTTCGGAAACCAATACAGGCTTGCCGGTCCTGGCGGTGAAGGCGTCATAGCTGTAGCGGAAGACTTCCGTGAACGACTGCCATGAAGAAGTCCACTCAGGGGTCGTATACATCCTTCCCCAGTTGTATCCGTCCATGCCCACATAGTCCACATAGGCGTCGCCGGGATAGTATCTGCTGAACGTCGAGGTGGCCTTCTCCAGGTCGCCCTCCACGTTCGGCGACCAGAGGAACGCGGCGTTGGTCGCCCCTTCCGCGACAAAGATATCGTGTATGTGCCGCCACGCGGGGATGTAATCTGCCGGTACATTGCCGTTGACGGTGCCGCCCCAGCTGGTCCAGTCTCCATTCATCTCACACATGGGACGGAATACGACCGGGTAACCGAACGCCTTGATCTGGCGCGCCCACCTGTGAATATCCGCGTCCCAATTGCCAGCAGTGATGTCGCGAAGCTGATATGCCGGTTGATTGACCAGGTCAGGCGCACCGAAATTCCACGGCTCCCACGCAAGCTGGATGGCGCGGCCGCCCTGGGCGATTGGGCCGAGGGTAGCGGTGTCCAGATCTTCGCTGATCGACTGGTACCAGAGGAACATGTCAGCCTTATGGCCGACAGACGACTCAAAACTCGCCAGGGTTGATGGATACTCGAGGGCCACGCCCAGCTTGAAGCCGGCAGGAACGGTAGCGCTGGCGCTGGAGACGGATCCGGCGGTGAGAGTAACAATGATCACGATTGCGATAAGGGCGGCGGCGAGCGATGGCTTGATAATTCTCATAGGTAATGACTCCTGGATAGCGGTGTTAAGCCCCTGGACATTAAGAGTGGATATCGAACCAGATCGGATGTGGTACCGGGGTTAATATCTTTACTCAGAGACCGCTTGAAGCGGTCCTAGTGCTAATATCGTCTGCGAAATGGGGTTGCTCAAACAGGAGGGATGTGAGGGGATTAAACAAAGAGGGCGCCTATAGGGGCACCCTGGAATACTTTATCGGAGATTCAGATCAGTGGTGACCGCCGTGGCCGCCGCCGTGGCCGCCGCCATGGCCTCCACCGTGACCACCATCGTGCTCATCTTCACGCTCGCCGCCACCGTAGCTGCACTGCCATCCGGGAAAGTTGCAGGTGATCTCCTTGATGTTGCCCAGCTTTACCAGGCGCGGACGTACATACTCAAACCTTTTTGTCTTCATGCTTATGGTACTGCCCCCTTGCTGATCGTGGATTCCCTGAAACGCGGAGTGCATCTTGTTGGTTGATATATCAGTTATTTTAAATAATACCACATTTGTCATCATTTTCAACTTATGTAAACATAAGCATGCCCCATGGTCGTAAAAGGCGCTATCGGTCATTCATCGAGATGCTTGATGCCCGACCTGCCCTCCCCGCTACTTTCGCGTATATAAGCAGGAGCGTAAACAGTAGCAGCGTAGAGTTTTGCTTGATCACATAACAAAAAGTATACTTTCCCGACTGGCTTACAGCAGATTATGAAAAGGCAGGGAACCACTGGAGACCACAACCGATATTCACCACAAATCGAAGGTCATCGCCATGGTCGGCGTTATGCTGGCGATCTTCCTGGCGGCGCTGGACCAGACAATCGTCGCCACGGCCATGCCGCAGATCGTGCAGGAGTTCCAGGGGCTGGAACATCTGAGCTGGGTGTTTTCCGCCTACATGCTGGCCTCGACGGTCACCATCCCCATCTACGGCAAGCTCTCGGACATCTACGGGCGCCGGATATTCTTTGTGATCGGCATCATCATCTTCATGGTTGGCTCGGTATTGAGCGGGCAGTCACAGTCGATGACACAGCTGATCCTCTTCCGTGCCTTCCAGGGCATCGGCGGCGGCGCAATCATGGTCAACGCCATCGCCGTGATCGGCGACCTGTTCACCCCCGCCGAACGAGGGCGCTGGCAGGGGCTCATCGGCGGCGTCTTCGGCATCGCCAGCGTCATCGGGCCGCTGGTCGGTGGCTGGTTCACCGACAACATCAGCTGGCGCTGGATCTTCTATATAAACGTACCCTTCGGGATCCTGGCACTAGTCGTGCTGATGGCCGCGCTGCCGAAGATCAGGCCGGAGACAGACCGGCACCCCATCGATTACCTGGGGGCGGCTACCCTGGGAGCGGCGCTGGTCACATTGCTGCTGGCGTTCGTCTGGGGCGGCAGCCAGTATGCCTGGGGCTCGCCTGAGATAATCGGACTGTTCGGCGCAACTGTTGTGCTGCTCGCGGCATTCGCTCTGGTAGAAAGCAGGGCCGCCGACCCGGTGCTGCCGCTGGAGCTTTTTAAAAACCGCGGGCTCAACGTCTCGGTCATCGTCACTTTTCTGACCTCGTTCGGGATGTTCGGAGCCATCGCCTTCGTGCCGCTATACGCCCAGAGCGTGGTCGGTTTTTCAGCCACTAACTCGGGGCTGGTGCTGGCGCCGCTAAGCGTCGGCATCATCATCTCCAGCGCCATCGTCGGCCAGGTTATCAGCCGCACTGGCAAGTACAAGGTTTCTTCGATCATCGGCCTGGCCATCGCAGTCTTCGGCATGTACCTTTTCTCGACACTGTCAGTGGATACCACCAAGCTGGAGCTTGTGCGCGACATGGTCGTGCTGGGGCTGGGCATAGGCGTCTCCTTCCCGATTTATACAATCGTGGTGCAGAGCTCGTTCGACCGCAGCAAGCTGGGCGTAGCTACGGCCACCCTGCAGCTGTTCCGCAGCATCGGCAGCACCGTGGGCGTGGCGATCATGGGCAGCGTGATGAACAACGCCCTGGCCGTTCGGCTCGCCGATGTGAACTCGGACCCGTTCGTGCAGACAATCAACAAAATGAATCCGGCGGCGGCGATCTCCGGCATCGACACCAACACGCTGCAGAATTTTCTGTCCGTAGGTGGCCAGCAGCGGATGGTGGGATTGATGGAGAAGGTGCCGGCGCCTCAGCAGGCTCAGCTGCAGGAGTATTATCTTGCGTTCATCCAGACGCTCAAGGAAGCGCTGGCGGTATCTATCGCACATGTATATCTGCTCGGCGTCTTCGTGGTCGTCGCGGCGCTGTTCACCACGTTCTTCCTGCCGGTGATAGATCTGCACCGGGCGCGGAAGCGGCCGCCGCTGCAGGAAGTGGGCGTGGAGCTGGAGGCAGAAATGGGACAGGCGGAGCCGCGGGACGAACCGGAGCTGTAGGGCTGCCGTTTCAGCCCACCGTTCCTCGGGAAGACTTACGCCATATCCCAAGACCGAGGTGAACCATGCCCCTTGAACTTGCTATCTATTCTGATTATGTATGACCCTGGTGCTATGTCGGCCAGGTAGCGGTCGACCAGTTGAAGCGCGAGCATGAAGACGCAGTAATCAGGTGGGAGCCCTATCTCCTGCGCCCCAATATGCCGCCAGAAGGCATGGAAATGCCCGTGGAATATCAGGATGAGTCCGACGACACCCACACGCGCCTGAGAATGATGGCGGAAAGCGGCGGGCTGAAGATGGTGTTCACGGGCCGCATCCGGAACTCGCGGCTGGCGCTGGAGGCAACCGAATATGCATATGCGCAGGGGCCAGGTGATGAGTTTCATCGGGCGGTATTCGATCAGTTGTACGGCGAGGGGCGCGACATAGGCAGCTGGGAAGTCCTGCGTGTGGCGGCAAGCGCGGCCGGCCTTGATGCCGCTGCACTGGAGAAGGCGATCACGGGCGGTGAATACACCGCGGTTCTTGAAAAGAAGCTGTCAGTTGCCGCGGAACTTGGCGTAAAGGCGGTTCCGACCTATGTGATCAATGGAAGCCACCGGATCGTAGGCGCCCATCCGTATGAAGTGTTCGAGGAGGCCATCGCCGGGCTCGGGGTGTAAATGCGGCATGCGCGATACACTTAAAGCGCGCAGGATGTTTGCATGACGACATAACCCTCAGGTTCAATATCTCCGAACATCTTCTCATTTAGCCATGAAGGGACCGGACCCGGAGGCAAGAATATGTAGTAACCTTCGGGGCATACAAATATGGCTCCTGGATGAGGGCGCTGTCTGGCGCAAAAAGCAAAGGGAAACCGTTGGAAATGACACTTGAGAGCACGAACACAAATATGATCAGCAACGTCTGTCACGAGTGCGGCGGGGCTCTCGAGTCGCCGATCGAGTTCGGCCACGATGACCTGCTCTGCTCAGGGGGCCTGGCTGTCACGTTATATCGCTGTTATTGCCGTATATGCCGAAGTTACTGGCTTCATCTAGGTATGGCCAAAGTGAATAGTGAGGAGCAGGCCGCCGTGCTGGATAGTGCAGTAGCGTAAAAGTCGCTGAATAATCCGACTCTGCTCACGTTTTTGAATTCTGGTGCTCTTCTTTCCCCGATGATGACTCCCAAAGATAAATGGTATGAAGTTATACCGCTCCGGCACTCGATAAGAGCTTATACCGGCGAACCGGTTCCGGGAGAACTCCTGGAGCAGCTGGGCCGTGTAGCGGCCGGTTTCTCGGGACCCGCCGCCCGCGTCGTAGTAACTACTGAAGCCGTCAGCCAGGTTTTCCGGGGAGTCGCAGGCTCATACGGCAGCATCGTGGACCCCCCGGCTTACGCCGCGGTCATCGGTAACAAGGCTGATCCGACTTTCCAGTTGATGTGCGGCTATGCTGGAGAAGCGGTTGTGCTGGAAGCTGTCTCCCATGGACTGGGGACGTGCTGGGTGGGTGGCTTTTTCCATCCTGATGTGGTGGCGAATGCCATGACGCTGGCTCCTGAGGAACAGGTATTAGCCGTGATTGCCCTCGGGATGGACGCGCAAGCTGCCAACTTCAGCCACAGGCTGATTAAAAAATTTGCGCGCAGCCACAAGCGGAAAAGTCTGGACGAACTGGTCAGCGGGCTGCCGCAGACAGAATGGCCAGCCTGGATGGGCGCCGCACTGGAGTGCGCCCGCCTGGCCCCATCCGCAGTGAACAGGCAACCCTGGAGGTTCCTGGCAGAACCCGGACAGATCACAGTCTCCGTTGACAGTCTTTCTGATACGTATCGTATAGCCAAACGCCTCGACTGCGGCATCGCTATGCTGCATCTGGAGACCGGCGCACGACACCTGGGCGTTGAAGGCTCCTGGACCTACCTGGATCCTCCAGATGTGGCCCGGTATGAACTGACCACAAAATAAGCTCTGGAAACAGGAAACCTTCGCCCCTATTCCTCCTCGGCCGGAAATGGCCGAAAGCAGTACTGCCATAGCCTTACAATACCCAGCGTCCCCAGCATCATCCAACCAGCGATGATTGCCAGCATGGCTGGAAAATAAAGAAGCCCTATCGAAAAACCAGATACGATGGTCAGTGCGCAGGCGACCAAGCTGGTGGACGCGAGCAACACTGTTTTTTTCAGCAAAGCAGACAGGGCCGTAGAAATATATAGAAGGGCAAAGACTGCCAGAAGGAAAACGCCCCACGATCCCATGACATCATAGAATGATTGTTGGACGACACTCTGTGTGATGATTTGGCCGCTGGTAGACATTGTTGTGCCCATTCCGGTGCCAAAAGGGGCAAGGAGAATGTAGAGGCTGGCTCCGAGGGCCCAGATGGCGGCGAGGAAGAACGGTATCGCTAAGAGAATAGTCTGGCGACTTGCTTTCACTTTGCTACCGCACCTCCCAGTTCGTGTGAAACAGGGTCAGGGGCAAATTCTGGTCATTGAGGGAAGGCTCCATATTTCGCTGCCAACAGGCCCTCATAGAAGACCAAATATTAGTTTATTGTCATTCGCTGCTATTTTCCACCTTTTCCTTATCTGCGCGACATAATCCATTCGTGGATATAGTGATTAATAATGCTGCAGCGATGGTATAAACAGAAAAACAATTTAAGGATCTATCATGAATACAGAACAGGAAAAAGAAATTGAGAGAAAGATAGAGAAGAAGCTTGAGGATAGTTGTTCCGGATCAGGTAAAAAAAGTGCAACTCAGAATGGTTCAGCCGGAGCGGTATGGTTCCTGGGATTCATAGGGGCAGTTGTCTACTACATCAAATTTGCAGATGGTTTTTGGAATGGTGTGCTGGGAGTTCTCAAAGCACTCGTATGGCCGGCTTTTCTGGTCTATGAAGCCATGAAAGCTTTGGCGATGTGAGCCCCAAAACTCTGTTTTAATCTTTGTCATGTGCTGCTCCCTCTCGCCCAGGCCGGCTACGAGATCACCGGCCTCGACTTCTCCACGCAGATGCTGGATCGTTGCCGCGCAAAGTTGGAAGCTACCCCGGCAGAAATGCGCGACCGGGTCAGCCTTGTCATGGGTGATATGGCGTCATTCGACCTCGATCGCAAATTCTCGGCGATCTTCTGCAGCTTCAACAGTTTTCACCACCTGCGCACAGTCGACGACCAGCTTTCGTGCCTGGAAAGCTGTCACTCTCAGCTGGCTCCACAGGGTATGCTGGTGCTCGACCTTTTCAACCCCGACCCCGCGCCCAGCTCGATAAAGACGGAATCAGCGGACGGCGAAACTATCCTGGAGACCAAGAACGGCGAATCGTGCGTCGATGTCGTCGAGTGGACGGAAGGTCGGACCGTCCGCAGATGGATGTCGTCCTGCGTCTACAATCGCCCCCTCCAGTGCAACGAATGTGAGATGACGTACGAAATTGGCGAGGCCGATGGTTCGTCGATCCGGGTAACCGAGACCTTCCCCATGCGCCTTATGTATCGCTACGAATTAGAGCATCTGCTCGCCCGGTGCGGCTTTCGAATGATCGGTCTGTACGGAGATGATGATCGCTCGCCATTCACGGACGAATCAGTCGGGATGATTGCAGTGGCGTTCCGCAAAGACTGATGGCGAGCTTCGAGAAGCTCACTCATCGAGACAAGTAGCGACCTTTTGTTTTCACTCAGCGTGGAGTATGGACAGTGGGCTAAGTCTTAATTAGGGGGTCGAGTCGGTCGAATATCAATTTCTACGGGATGCTCACTCGCATGAATCTCAAGTTTGACCGCCAACTGACACCCGTCGAACTGAATTATCTTTACATTAGGTTGAAGGCCTAGTGTACCAATGGCTCATGGGGGTTCAAGTCCCCCCTCCGACACCAGTCTTTTACGAAGCTAAAAACTGCTTATACCTGATTTCAAGTTTACCTGGAGATGGCCGCGCATTTAGAGCTCGCGGAATAATCAACTTCCCACCTTGAAGCCCCTTAAGCCCGTGCTGAAGCATAGGTCCATCCTCTTCAGCCAGTATGTCTTTCCTCACCTCGACCATATAGTCAGGTCGTATTCCCAGAAAGAAGTTATCAAATGCGGCGTGGTGCAGCTTACAGAGAGCTAATCCATTGGTCACGACTGGCTCACCACCAGGTTCCCCATCAGGAATTATATGAGCTGCATCGAGTAGTTCCGCATGTTTTAACCTACATAGAGCGCACTGCTCGTGATATGCGCTGAGAACTTTTAATCGAAAGCCTCTCTGATGCAGGCGTTGCTTCACAACCGCGGTAATATATACTCTTCGCCCTTCGTCAACCGACGAATCCGCTACGGCATTGGTTTGCTTGCGCGCGTAGTAACCAATTAGGTCCCGATCATCCACTGCAACGTCAAAGGTCAGGTTGACTGGGTCATCGCCTGCTATGAAAACCGGACGAACTGCTACATATTTCCCCGGCATGAGACCAAAGAAATATATGAGGGGCGTTTTCTCAACCATAGCTTTGCGTAGACCAACATTGTCACGATGCATAGGGTCTATGCCACGATATCTGTAGGACAGAAGATCATTGCCGCCCATCTGGTCATCATATGGGCCCTTTGGTGAAGTGGTTATAGAAATGGGAATCTCTGCCAGTACTTTAGGCTTGAAGATACCTTGTGCGGATATGAGAGGAACGCGCTGACCATCGATTATAAATCCTTGCTCAAGGATCTTCCGAGGAAGGACGTCGCCGTAAATCCGTTCTTGTGCAGATAGCCAGTCAAAGGCAGCAAGACGGACTCTTTTATCGTCAATGTACAAGGTGCTTGCTCCCGCATATTAAATTTAATAGAAACCTTTTCCCGGAATAATATGCCTCACACCGCCCCAATGGGTTTTCAACGTCGCCATCTCGCCGCGGTATTAGATGTACATGGCAATGAGATATCGTTTGCCCGGCGCTTTTTCCCGAGTTAATACCAACATTGAAGCCCGTGACAGCCTTGTCTTGTTCCTCAATATCATTTTTTGTCAGAACAATTAATTGATTAATGGCGTTAATCTCAGATTGCCCCAAATCAAAATAGGAAGACACGTGCCGCTTCGGTATTATCAGCGAATGGTGTTCGGTCACCGGAAAACCATCTCGAATCACATTTGCTAGTTCATTTTCATCAATAATTCGATCTTCCGGTGTTTCACAAAAGATACAACCTGATTTCCTTGAATCATATGAATCCCTTATTGCCCTGAAATCAGTGTCATCCCGATCTCGCTTCATTGAATTGCAGCTATAACATAAACTTTGGAAATTACTGATGTCATCAGAGCCGCCATTATTTCTGGGTATTATGTGATCGACTTCAAGGGCTTTTTCATACGCGGAAATTCCGCAGAGCTCACAGCGAAACTTTGCCCTTTTTAACACCTCATATCTGATCGTTCCACTGATGTAGCCTGACGATTTACGCCGATGATCAAAGATCTTCTTTCCTCTTGTTTCCACAAAATCAGTCAATCTCTTTTTACATAGATCAATTAAAGAAAGCCTTTGCTGTTCGTTAAGCAATTCATAGTCGATTAGGGCGTACTCTTTGATCCTTGGATCTCGAATAACAACGTCATGGCTCCTCAGTACTTTGCCTACCATATTATTTGTAATTTTTGTGTAGTACTCGAGTTGACTCTGATCCTGAGAAAGCAAAGCTGAAGCAATTTGCGTTTCATGACATCTGCCGTTGTTTTCCAGAAGGCTGATGAGCATTACTGGCTGATAGACATGCGACATTCGCATCTTCACTGAAATGAATTCTTTAAGTTCTTCGTATTTCATTTTTTGCACCTAACTTGGAGCATTCAGTGCTGAGAGTGTGGTTAACACAATCACTGAAAAGTAATTAATGCTACGTGGTTAGTGGCGGAAAGTAAATGAACGGCGTTCTACCTTCGAAGAGTGAGAGCATGCGCCTGGCATTTAAGGATTATACTACTGGTGGGCTTGAAACCTACGGGGTGGGACGAATCATTCCTCGCTTTCAGATTCCCCATCCAGCTCCTCCTCCAGCCTCTCAATAAGCCACATCCTTATAAGCGGCTGGTACCCGATCCCCTTCCTGCGAGCGATCTCCTTCAGCTTGAGCGTAAGATATTCGGGCAGGCGGATGCTGATGGTCTTTTTATGGCTTGAGGAATACGCCAGACGTTCTTCATATGGCGTCAGCTGGTCCATCATCTTTTCGGGACTGCTGCTGTCCAGCATATTGATGATCTCCAGGTCGCTCCTGCCGAGGGTTTCCTGAAGCTTGAACTTCTTGCTCTTCCCCGCTGGTGTTGTTTTCTTTGGCTTCATTGACTTTCATTTTACCTTTTTCGGGCCCTGAAATCATTTTGTTTTGATTTGCCGCTGTGTTATACTTTGTATATACATAGTATACTATTTATAAATACTCATCAATCGCCGTTTTTCCGTCCGACCCCCCTGTTAACATTCTACAAGTGTCAATCAGATTCATCAGCGTATCCGTGACCGGGCGATCACCACCAGGGGAGGACGAATGGCCAGAACCATGCTTGAACGCTACATGGAGAAGAACTACGGCATATACGACAAGTTCCAGCACAGCCTCGACAAAAGCTACATGCTCGACGGCGGCAAGTGCCATTACTGTAGCCAGCGGCTGACTACCGATCCGTTCGAGACCGGCTGGGACCTGGACTTGGCGCACTTCCACCATGATGCCAGGGGAAAGGTAGTAACCGTGTGCAAGGGATGCCATCGGCAGATCCACCAATAGAAAGGGAGGCCCAAAATGAAAGAAGACTACAGCCATATCTCAGTAATACTCGACCGGACTGGCTCGATGGAACCGATCCGGGACGACACCATCGGCGGCTTTAACACTTTTCTCGCCGATCAGAAGAAACGGCCGGGTGTGGGAACGCTGACGCTGGTCCAGTTCGACTCCGAGGACCCGTACGAGGTGATCCATGACTTCAAGCTGATCAGCGCCGTACCCAAGCTGACTCGCAAGACATACGTCCCCCGGGCTGCTACACCGCTGCTCGATGCCATCGGGCGGGGCATAAACGACCTGGAGCAGAACCTCGCGGTCATGCCCGAGATGGAAATGCCGGCCCACGTGGTAATGCTCGTCGTGACCGATGGGCAGGAGAATGATAGCCATGAGTTCACCAGAGGGCAGATCACGAAGATGATAAACAAGAAGCAGGAGGATGGCTGGAAGTTTGTCTTCCTCAGCGCTGACCTGGATGCAATCGACGATGCACTAGCCCATGGCGTTAGTGCGGCATCAGTTATGGCCTACGACAAGGATGAAGTAGGTGTGGCGGCCGCCTGGAGATCGACATCCTCACGCTACAGCGACCTGCGGTCAGGCCGGGTTGAAAACGTTGTATTTGATGAGTTCGACCGCTCCTTGCAGAAGAGTGAGAAGCTGCGGAAGAAGTAATACTTGAGTTGATGGAAAAGGGGCTCCTGTGAGGGAGTCCCTTTTTTAATAGTTATTTGTGAGAATTACGAGATACGAGGAATTCCGATTGAGGAGGAGAGAAGCGTCGCTTAGAGAATCGTCGTTTGCTAACTCTCAATTCCTTCAGAATACCTGCATTGCGGAAAGCTTGAGCAGCCCCAGAAGCTACTCCCTGCTGTAGGACCTCGGCGCGCTTTTTTGACGACCAGTTCGCCGCCGCAACGAGGACACTGTCGGGCACTGGCGATCGACTGCATAGTGGGAACTCCCAAGGAGCGCGTCTGCCCCGAGGTATCACTTGCCGTTATCGCTGATTCTCTCCGAACAGACTCAATCATACCGACGAGTTGGTGTCCCTCAATCAAGTCGATCGGTTTTCCTTGAGCGAATGCCTTGGCCTCCTGAGTGAACATTCCCGATGTCACGATGATGGTGCCTTGCGCGCCATGGGCGGTCACCAGGCCGAGCATCTCGCGCACCACCTTTACGCCCACCTTGAATACACGCCACTGCTTGCACTGGACGAGATAAACATTACCGTTTTGTTTGATTGTGAGATCGATGCCACCGTCTGGACCAGCAGATGAATTTTCCTTTACTGAGTAGCCCAGTCTCCGGAATGCCTCCCCAAGCAACTCTTCGAATTGCTTCCATTCCAAAGAGCGAATCGACTCGATACTTTTCTGCCGGTCTAGTAGCCTTCTCTTTCTCGCCGATATGAGAGCCGAGCCTCCTGCAACAATAAGGAAACAAAACGCAAACATTATTGCTAGCCAAAGCGACTGCGGCGCCATCAGCATAAAAACCATGGCGCCGATCACGGCAATACAAATACTGACCCACCAAGGTAATTTGATTAGAAAATCCAGGAGTAGATCGAGAAGACCTTCATTTTTCTTCGCCATTTCATCTCCCAAAAGCTAAAAAGTCAATAGATTACTATGTGTGGCTTTCCAGCTTTCGGCATTTGCCAGTGCGGCTTTATATCGATGTAGAGTGGATAATCTGATAACCCACTAGGTCCATGCCCTAGCGTGCTTATATTGCACGGTTGGCTACGATTATGCGGCTCCCTTTCACTACTCTGATTCGGTAAGTAATAGCTTTTTTGCTTTTTCTACCTCTGCTGCAAGTTTCTTATTTTCAGATTGAGACAATTGATTTTCTGCTGCTAAGATCGCGTCATTTAATTGACTTTTGTCTTCAATAACGATAGACAACGTTTCTTTCGCCTTCGAGGTTGAAGTTTCCATTTCCTTCTTTACTGTTTCCAAGCCGGAAGTAGCAACTTTAACGGCATCTTCCCGCGATTTCTTTTTAACTTCTGCACTTTGATAGGCGCTATTGACATTTACGGCAAATTGCCGAATTTTTTTTGAGTCTGGCAATTTGCTTTTTACTAGTAAGCCAACGCCCGGTGCGGTAATAGTTAGAAACAATTGCCTTGAGTCATGAGTTGTCTTTTTCGGCATCGCCAGTGAAAAACAACCGCAACAAGCCCATCGCGTAACAGTGGGGCGCTGTGATATAGACAAATTGCCTTCAGCTTCAACTTCGGCCTTAACTTCTCCATTTGTAAAAAATGCAGTTCCTTCTGGTGACTCTATTCTGTCTTCAAACAGTTTGATTTTCCCAAAACGATCAATGCTCTCATTCCTTAATGCATTGTTTAAGGATTTCTCAGCTTCCTTAAGCTTCTTGGCCCATACTTTATTTGTTTCTTTAAATACTTTTTTCGCTTCTTTTACTGAAGATTGATAGGTTTTCTCTGCTTCTATAAGTTTTGTGAGCTCAGTAGGTGCATCTGTCACTAGTTCCTTCTCCTTTGTCTAAATAACTTAGCTGATTCCCTTTGGTCTTCAAGCTTTCCATACCCAGATCGATATACTTTATCAATGCACTATTTGCACGAATTTCTCATGAATCAAGAATCTTAGTTGTAGCGTCGCTTATATTTACATTAGCCTCGTTCAAAAGATCTGTTGCAGCAGTAAGCGTGCCAGCATCTAAGCTATCTATGCCCTCTGCCATTAGTGTCATTGAGTCAGAATATTTCTTAAGTCCGGCAAGAAGTGAGTTATGTGCATCTGTATATTTTGCAGGAACATCAAAATTTTGAGCATCACCATACGCTAGTTGCAGAGTGACCATACTTGCAGCAAGATTTAGTTTCTCTTGATCAGTCCACAAAGGCGGATATGGATTATCTCCTAAGAATTCACCAATATTTGTTAAAGCCTTTGAGCAAGTATTAGCCAGAGTCGTAACTTCAGAAGCATATTTTTGTTCTCGTGCTTTTTCTGCCTTAATTGCTCTT
>JAUSDE010000111.1 GCA_030650885.1 Thermoleophilia bacterium | reverse complement strand
GAAGGCGCCGACGGCGTGCTGGTGAGCGGCTGCCATCCGGGCGATTGCCATTACAACGTGGGCAACTATCACGCACGGCGGAGGTTGGAACTTCTTCAGCGGATGCTGCCGGCTTACGGCATCGACCCGGGGCGTTTCCACTACACATGGGTTAGTGCATCCGAGGGTGCCCGCTGGGCCGGGGTCGTCTCGGATTTCACGCAGCGGATCGAGGCGCTGGGGAAAATCGAGCCAGCAGAAAAGGTTGGCACATGAGCGAACTGGTTTCTGACATCCAGAAGATACTGGGAGAGACCGGACTGGTGCTGGGTTGGGCTGCGACCGGCGCCGGCGGCGTTGCCGCGCCGGAGCGTTTTCATACGGCTGAGGAAGCCGAGGCCGCAATCTTTGATTCCACCTGTGTCCATAACCTGGCCGTACACCTGCCGCGGTTGAAGGCCCGCGCCGTTGGCATCGTGGCCAAGGCCTGTGACGCGAGAAGCATCGTTGAACTGATCGCCGAACATGAAATCGACCGGGAGCTGGTGAAGGTGATCGCAGTCACCTGTCCGGAGATGCTCGATGTGAAGACCATCTGGCGCCGCCACGGCTATGGCGCCGTGATCGAAGATGATGGTGGTGAGCTGCGTGTTAACGGCGAACTGGTGGACCGGGCGGCATATACCCAGGCAAAGTGCCTCGGTTGCGAGGAACGTCCGTCAGCCAGCATATCTGCCAGCGTGCGGCTTCAGCTGAGTGAGGATTTTCAAATAATGAACGTTGAGGAGCGCCGCACTTTCTGGCGCGAACAATTCTCGCGATGCATTCGCTGCCATGCCTGCAGGGAAGCCTGCCCCATGTGTTATTGCCGGGATGTCTGTATCATGCAGACCAGTGATCCCCACTGGACCGGTGGCGGCATAAACGCCGGTGAGGCCGAGATGATGCAGATGATCCGCGTCAACCATCTCGCCGGCCGCTGCACCGCCTGCGGCGAGTGCGAGCGGGCCTGCCCGGTGGGCATCCCGCTGATGCTATTGATGGAGGAGCAGAACCGTGCCATATATGAGATGTTCGATTACCGCGCAGGCGTCGATCCGGAAGCGAAGCCGCCGTTGCTGACTTTTGACATCAAGGGCGACGGTTGGGGTGAAGAATGAACATCAAAGACGGAAGAAGGCGTAGGCCTGGGCGTGGAAAGTCGATGTTAAGCGCCGGCAAAAGGCGGAGGTTGAATCCATGAAATTCATATCCAGCGATGCGATCCCGGAACTTCTTGAAGCGCTTTCGGCCAGCTCGGTAGTCTGGGCTCCTCGCGAGCTCACAGGCTCCGGCGGTACCGTCATGTTCGAGCGCTGGCGGACCGGTGACCCGATAGACCTCGAACATTTTTCTTCGCTGTCGGCCAAGGATGTGGTCCTGCCGCGGACTGAAAAACTCTTCGGCTATACATACGCATTCGGCGGCGGGCTGGGTGGGGCATTCGGGAATGGCGCGCCTGCCGGCGAACAGCTCGTCATCGAACCGGCGGAACCGGCGCCGCCGGCCGTGCTTTTCGGCGCCCGCGCCTGCGACGCGAAAGCTCTCGATGTCCTCGATGCGCTTTTCAACAATCCTGAGGGGGAGGCTTATAACGATCCCCAATATCAGTCGCGGCGTAAATCACTGACCGTGATCACCCTGGCCTGCACTACATGCGATGAGGCCTGCTTCTGCTCATCATTTGGAAACGGAACCTCGGAGAAAGCCGGTTCCGACATAATCGTCTATCCGGTAGAAGGCGGCCTTCTGGCCGAAGCTGTCTCAAGCAGGGGAGAGGCGCTGCTCGCTGAACCAATCTTCGAGGAATCAGAGCAGGCGCCGCCACCGCTGGCCGAGACCGCCAGGATCGAGGGACTCGAAAGGCTGGAGGAAAAACTGCCGCGGCTTTTCGACGACATGGATTTCTGGCAGGAGATATCCGAACGCTGCACCTCCTGCGGCTTTTGCACCTATGGGTGTCCGACCTGCTACTGCTTCAACATCCATGACGAGATGCGCAGCGACCGCGAGGGCGAGCGCCAGCGCAGCTGGGACGCCTGCATGTTCGCGCTTTACACGCAGGAGACGTCCGGCCACAATCCCCGCCCGACCCTGGCTCACCGCTACCGTAATCGCATCAACCACAAATTCAGTTACTATCCCGAGAACCAGGGCAAGATCCTCTGCACTGGCTGCGGCCGCTGTATCCGGGGATGTCCGGCGGGGCTGGATATCCGCGATGTTCTCAGGGCGGCGCTGGAGGAAGCGCCAAGGGAGCCATGAGCGCCGCGGGACTACTCAAGCCATGAGCACCTCTATACCACAGGCAGGCATAAAAGCATCCGAGCCTCTGCGGCCTGAACCCGCCACCGTACTGGAGGTCATCGCCGAGACCGCCAATATCAAGACGTTCCGCATCGCCTTCGATGATCCCGCCCTGGCGGAGTCCTTCAGCTTCCTGCCGGGACAGATCGGCCAGCTGAGCATCCTCGGCGCTGGCGAATCCACCTTCGCCATTTCTTCGGCGCCGTCGCAAAAGGGGAGATTTGATTTCTCGGTGATGAAGACCGGCGTGGTCACCAGCGCCATCCATGAACTTTCTGCGGGCGACCGGATAGCCGTGCGCGCCCCGATGGGATGTGCGTTTCCCACCGACGACTGGAAAGGGAAGAATGTCGTGCTCGTCGGTGGCGGCATCGGCATGGCGCCGCTGCGCTCGCTGCTCTTTTATCTGCTTGACCACAGGGATGATTATGGTGAGCTGACGCTGGTCTATGGCGCCCGAACTCCCGAGGACCTGTGTTTCGCGTCAGACCGCCGCGACTGGGAAGGGCGAGCCGACCTCGATTTTGCCGCCACGATCGATACCGCCTGCACCGGCTGGGATGGCTGCGTGGGGCTGGTGCCATCGGTGGTAGAGGAAAAAGCGCCATCGCCTGAGAATGCCGTGGCCGTGACCTGCGGCCCGCCGATCATGATCAGGTACGCGCTGCAGAGTTTGGATAAAATGGGCTTCAGGGAAGAACGGGTCTATACGACGCTGGAGCGCCGGATGAAATGTGGCATCGGCCTGTGTGGGCGCTGCAACCTGGGTCCGAAGTATGTATGCACCGATGGACCGGTGTTCTCGCTGGCGGAGTTGCGGGAGCTGCCGGACGAGCTTTAGTTATTCGCGGAAGAAACGCGTCGGCGTCCGCGAGAGGAACTCGCTGAGCGAAGGAGGAGATTTTCATGAAGATCAAATGGCTGGGACATAGCTGTTTTCTTTTGACCAGCGCCTCCGGAGCGACGCTGCTGACAGACCCCTATGACACTTCCGCCTACCCGGGAGCTCTGCTTCACCGCCCACTGGATGATCCACCAGGCATCGCTCCCGATGTGGTAACCGTCAGCCACGGGCATGCGGACCATGGCAATGTCGAAGCCCTGTCGGGTACGCCGGAGATCGTGAAGACGCCACGTGAGCGGCTGGCTGCCGGCTTCAGCATCCGCGGTGTGGAGAGTTTTCACGATACCGAGCACGGCGCGCTCAGGGGCGAAAACCTGATTTTTCTGATTCGGTGCGAAGGCATGACGGTCTGCCACCTCGGCGATCTCGGGCATGAACTCGAACCGGCACAGTTGGAAGCTGTTGGAGAGGTCGATGTGCTGCTGATTCCGGTGGGCGGCGTTTACACTGTCGACGCTGCAGCGGCAACGCGGGTCTGGCGGCAACTTTCCCCGCGGGTCGCCATACCGATGCACTATCGCAACGAAAAGTGCCTGTTCAAGATTGATGGGGTCGACAAATTCACCTCAGGGAAACAGGGTGTCGAGTACCCGGGCAACAGCGAGATCGATCTCTCGAAGGATAATCTGCCCGGCATCCCGAAAATATTCGTGCTGGAGCCGGAAAACTAGTAAGCTTCAGCTTCCGGTCCAGACCCTCTAAAAATTACGGCGGTGTCCTTGTTTCCATTGCTGGCTATCCTTTTTGTGCTGGGAGCTGTCACAGGCAGCTTCCTCAACGTTGTCATCTACCGGTTGCCGCGAAAGTTGTCGCTGGTAGCCCCCGGTTCGCAATGCCCCAGATGTGAGCAGCCGGTCAAGTGGTATGACAATATCCCCCTGTTGAGTTACGCGCTGCTGCGCGGCCAGTGCCGCCACTGTGGCCAGGGGATCACCATGCGCTATCCGACTGTGGAGCTGCTGACGGCGGTCCTGTGGGCTCTGGCCGGTGCGGAGTTCGGCATGACCTGGGCCCTGCTGCCCGCCCTGCTGTTCGTCTCATCACTCGTGGCGATCTTCTATATCGATCTTGATCACTACATCATCCCCAACGTCATAGTCCTGCCGGTCGCGGTGATCGGCCTGGTCGCGAACGTCGCCATCAGTCTGGCCGGCGATGAGTCGGCGGCATCCTGGCAGCCGTGGTACGCATACCTGGCCGCCGGACTGATGAGCGCCACCTTTTTCTTCGTCGTCGCCCTGCTCAAACCAGGAGGCATGGGGATGGGGGATGTAAAACTGGCGGGAATGATGGGATTCTTCCTGGGCAAAGCCGTGCTGACAGGCCTGTTCCTGGGCTTTCTCTTCGGCGCTGTGACCGGCGTGGCGCTGATGGCCACCGGGATCAAGGGACCTAAAAGCCGCATCCCCTTCGGACCTTTCCTGGCCATCGGGGCTGTGATCGCACTGTTCTTCGGTAACGATCTCCTGGATTTATGGACGGGGCTATTCCAGCAGTGACCACGGTTACAGCTTTTTCACGGGAATAAGCTATAATATTGAAAGAATTCTCCCCGGAGGTAAGTTCTTGAAGTTCAAATCATATTACTGGGCGATCATAGCGGCTGCCATCGTAGCATTGCTGGCGGTTATAGTCCCGATGTTCGTCTTCCGCGAAAACGACGAAAGCTCTCCCCATACGGCCGAAGAACTGCAGAATATTCAGAACAACGAGCCGGTCGATTACACTCCCCAGATCGAAGCATTCCAGAACCTGATCTCGGCTGACGCAGCCGATACGATGGCTATTGCGGGGCTTGGCGATGTCTATATGCAATCAGGCAGATACACTGACGCGCTGGACCTTTACAACAAGGCCGTCGTGATAAATCCGAACGATTCCGTCTATTACAGCCGCCTGGGCGATGCTGAGTTCGCTCTGGGAATGGTCGATGTAGCACTGCGTGATCTTCAGAGAGGGCTTGAGATCAATCCCCAGGATCAGGAGATCATGCTTTATCTCGGTTCCATCTTCGCCCAGACGGGCAGGCAGGCCGAGGCCACGCAGTACTGGCAGAAGGCCAGGGATATCAATCCGACCTCGCGCTTTGGCCACGTCGCACAGCAGCTCCTTGCCGAGCAGGCAAATCCTGACGCAAACACGAACGCGCCGGATCTGCCCTAGCAGTACCGCTGCCCGGCGTCTGCTCCATTTGGTGCAGTATGGCCGCGGCTCTCGCAGTCACATCCGGACGTCGCCGTTACGGAATCACAGCGCTCCCACTTAACCCCACGCATTCTGGCGTTCCCGTTTCTTAACCTCGTTTCTTAACCACCCGGCTTCATATTCTGGCGCCTGGATTGCTTTAATCCCCCATCATGAATGCGCTTAAATGCGCCCCGCCCTGCTATCGGCAGGAACTTACTTTTAAGACATGGCCTAAATGCTTTAAATCAAAGAAAAACGCAATCAGGAGGACCGCGCCTGAGTTATGCAACGCAAAATGCGGCTTTTAGTGGAATTTGCGAGAAAAAATAGGGGAATTCCCCAAAATTATTGCATGAATATGCTTGTTCCGTGGGGAAAAGTGGTATAAAGTGGGGGACATTGTGGGACGGGACTTATGGAATATGACTTTATAGGAACATACACACACTCATTAGATTCGAAGAACAGGGTCGCAATTCCTGCAAAATACCGTTCGCAGATAAAGGACGGCAAGGTAGTTGTGACCAAGGGCTTCGATGGCTGCCTGACCGTCTACCCGCTGGACGAGTGGGAGAAGTTCCGGCAGGACCGCATCGCCAGGCTGGATCCGATGAGCAGCCGCCGCGATCGCGACCAGCAGAGGACGTTACTCAGCGGCGCGACGCACTGGGAGGTAGACAAGCAGGGGCGGATCGGCCTCACCGGCGATCACCTGAATCGTTCGAAAATCATCAAGGAGGTGGTCTTCACGGGGATGGGCAACTGTTTTGAAGTATGGGCCGCACATGTCTGGGAGGCGTACGAAGCGGAAGCCATAGAACGGGAAAGGGCGGAGCAGTAACAGGCTAGGACCCGTCGTTTCCCCCGTAAAGGGAGAAGGGAAGTATGCAGTTGAACGACAGCATACAGGGATTACCATCTAACGGCTCGGCGCATGTGCCGGTTCTGGCGGCCGAGCTTCTGAATCTGCTGGAGCCGCATGCGGATGACACGATCATCGACTGCACCTTCGGAGCCGGTGGGCATGCGCGCAAGGTAGCTCGCGCCCTGGGGCAGGACGCGGTCTTCATCGGCGTCGACCGCGATCCGGTGGCCAAGCGTTACTTCGACCTGTTCGCCCAGTACCAGCCTTTCCGCTGCCGCTTCGTCCATGGAAATTTTGCCGACGCACTCGAAGATATGAACCAGAACGGTTTCGAGGCGGATCTGATCTATCTGGACCTGGGTGTTTCGTCAATGCAGCTGGACCGTCCCGAGCGTGGCTTCTCATACAGCTACAACGCTCCGCTGGACATGCGCATGGATCCCAGCGGCAAGACCACCGCCCGGCAGCTGATCAACGAGCTTCCTTACGCCGAGCTCACTCGGATCTTCAAGAAATACGGTGAAGAGCGCTATGCCAATCAGATCGCCAGACGCATCTGCCGCGAGCGCGACGAGAAACCTTTTGAGAGTACATTGCAGCTGGTGGACACGG
>JAUSDE010000109.1 GCA_030650885.1 Thermoleophilia bacterium | reverse complement strand
TAATTCTAACACTACGCTGGCGGAAGGAAAAACAGCAGGCAGAAAAACCTTGAAATAAGGCACAGAGACCGGCCAGGAGTGGGTCGGGACACGGGGACATAACGAAGCCCCAAGAAACCTTCAGACTTTTTTCCTGATCTCCCAGAGTTTGTACTCTGTTGTTTTGGCGGTTTTCCCTTACCCGCCGCTTGTGATCAGTCTCTTTGTCTTCCGACTTCTTGGGGCCTTTGTCATCTTCTCTTGTCTCTGATCTTTCAATCCGACTCCAGAAGATGTGTACTATTTATACCCGGCGAAAGAAATAATAAACCTTTTTTGGAAATATTTATCGATTGATCTCTACTTGTGATCCTGAAGAAGAAAACCCGGGCCGCAATCACACGGCCCGGGTCAAATTCAACCACCCGGCATACAGCTCCCCAGCTGCCGATGCCGGGTGGTTCAAGATGCGGTGGCAGGACCTGATGGCCCTCCCTGCATCAAACTTCAGTCGCCGTCCCTACCGCGAGATGCGCCTGAAGAAGAGTGGCCTGAGCTTGATCCCCGCGCGGACCCCGAACCCGAATGCGAAACTGCGTCCGGGTCGCTCCTGTGGGAACCAGCCGTACCAGGCTGACCTGAATATCCGTTATCGTCATCGTCGACTTCATGGGATCCGGCTGAACCGTTACCGCCGGCGTTTGAGCCATGGGCAGCAGGCGGTGCACCGATCATATCGTCGTCCATCTCGTCGGAATCGTGGTCCATCTCGTCCGAGTCGTCATCAGCTTCATCCGTATCGTCGCCGACGCCTTCATCATCGTCGGTCCCGTACTCGTCTGCAGCAGCCGAATCATCGTCATCCGCTTCATCTTCATCAGTTCCATATTGATCCTCGACTGCAGCACCTGCCTCAGAACCGCTCGAGCCAGAGCCGGTCAGACCGGCTACGCCGTCAGTGCCAGGCACATTGCCCGATGCGAACGCCGCACCGGTGACAACGAGCAACAGGATCGTCGCCAGGATCATAGTTTTCAGCTTCAATGTCATGTGCAACCTCGCTTTGATTCGCTTCCATGAGCCTGCTGTTGAAGGTTTAGCGGTTTGCCTCAGAAAAAGTTACTCTACGGGCAGTGACTTTTTAAAAAATAATTAAAAAAGTCCGGTTAGGCTTGATTTCATCCGAATCAACCTGTATGGATTAAAGAAGATGTGGGTGCCGCCCGCGCTCGCGGGTGGGTGTGTGCGCGAAATCCATTCCCCGGCGTCAATGAACCCGTATCCAAAACGTCCCTTTTCACGCTGGTTAACACAGGAGAGATATTTTGACCGAGAAGCGCGAGCTGGCGCGACTCATCAAGCGGATCCAGAAAGGCGACTCCGATGCATTCGGTCAGCTTTACGACCGCTTCCACGGTCCGGTCTACTCCTATGTATTGCGTCAGGTAGGCAAACCGGCGGAAGCCGAGGACATAACCTCGACTGTATTCCTGTATGTGCTGGAAAAGATAGATGGGTTCACCTGGCGCGGCGCCGGATTTTCCGCGTGGCTGTTTCGAATAGCGCGAAACGATGTGCTTGATTATTTCCGGAAACAGGGAACCGGGGCCCGGGAGACAGCATTCCCGGAAGACATGCTGGAGCGGCCGTCCGGGGTCCTCGTGGAAGAGCAGGCGGAGACCGCGTCGGACGAACGGCGGTTGCTCAGCGCGATTGCTGTGCTGTCCGAGGAGCAGCAGCAGGTTGTCTTGTTGAAACTGTTGCTGAACTTCAGCAACAGGCAGGTCGGAGAGGTTTTGGGCAAGACCGAGGGCGCCATCAAGGCTTTGACGCACAGGGCGCTACTGGCCCTCAGGCGTGAGATGGAAAAGCAGGAAGGGTGAAGAGGTCGATATGAACGATGGATTTGAAAAAACTGAATCTTTGCGGAATGCGGATTTCGAGGCGGTCCTCGACAGTGAGCTCGACCGTCTTCTCAACGGTCGTACGAGCATTGATGATTGTTGCGCCGCTAACCCCGGCTACGCCGAAGAACTCAGGCCGCTTCTCCAGTTGGCGATCGCAGGACGGGATCTACTTTTGGCGGATAACACGCTTCCCGGGGTTGAAACACCGGCGCGGGAAAAAATCATGGCTCATGCGCACTCACTTAAAGCCTCGAGGAAATCCGGTATCCGGCTCAGAATGCGGCCGCTGGCTCTTACTACCGGGCTGTTTCTGCTGATCTTTGCCGGAACGGCTCTGGCAGCGGGCTCAGCTGAACCAGACAACTTCCTTTATCCCGTGAAACAGCAGATGGAATCGGCACGCACCACTCTGGCTATGCAGGATCACGACCAGGCGAGAGCTGAAGCCGGTCACGCTAACGCCCGGCTTGATGAGCTTCAGGTAATGATGGACAGGGGCAAGGGCGAGTATTCCGGCAGCCTGCTCGCTGATTATGAGGCTCATATCAACGACGCATCCGCCCATGCCGCAGCCGCTGCGGCGGCTGGAGAGGACACTACCGAAGTGAACGCGGTGATCACATCGGTGCGCGAGCGCCATGACGCCATGGTCAAGACGCTTGGCCTCGGCGAAGGAGATGACACCGGGGAAGACGGTCTCGATGACCAGCGGCCGGAGGATGCAGCCGGTAGCGGTGCTTCCCCGGGAGCTGTTCCTGAAGACTCCGGCGGAGGACTTTCAGGTAGCGGCGATGACAGCCCGGGCGGCAACGATGGTGGAAACGATTCAGGCGGCGAAGGCGGATCCGGCGACTATCAACAGCCGCAAAATGACGGACACTCCGACGGTGACAGCCAATCTCCATCAAATGACGGCGGCCGTAACGATTCATCCGGAGACGGAGATTCTCACGGTGACACACCCAGGCGGGATGAACGGCATGGCGAATCCACATCGAACAGCCGTAGTGCCGCATAAGCCGGTTTAACTTTTCCGGCTATCTGATATATTCAATACTGATCTTTTTTCCGTATCTTTATGTAATCGAAAGGAGCTGGATCCATGCCTTCAATCGGCTGGCAGGAACTGCTCATAGTATTGGTGGCGGCCATCGTCATCTTCGGACCGAAATTTCTGCCTGAGATAGGCCGCGGCATCGGCAGAGGAATAACGGAATTCAGAGGCAGCATCTCCGAGAAGGAAGAAGAACCGAAAAGCTAGTTTTTAAGCTCCGCCAGCTTTTCGAGCAGGAAGTCATTCTCCCCGGCGGTACCGATGCTGACGCGCATGTAACCGGGGCATCCCAGCGCCGCGCCATCGCGCACGATGACACCGCGGCGCAGAAGTTCTACGGGAGCGTTTGCAGCAGGCACCGAAAGCTGGTCGATCTCGACCAGCATGAAGTTGCTCTGTGTCTCGATGTATCCGATACCCAGCTCGCCAAGGCCTGAGTAAAGCTGCACTCGGCCCTCGCGGTTGAGAGCGCGGCGTTCCTCCAGGCGATCTTCCAGGCTCAATGCCTTCAAAGCCGCAGCCTGGGCCAGCGTATTGATGTTGAAAGGCTGTCTCACCTTGTCGATTGCTTCCTTCACCTGCGGCGAGCACAGGCCGTAGCCCACCCTCAGTCCACAAAGACCATATATCTTGGAAAAGGTCCTTAGCAGGATCACGTTCGGGTTGGCGCGGAAGAGTGCGAGCCCGCCCTGGGCATCAGGTTCCTCAACATATTCGTTATAAGCCTCATCCAGCACCAGCGCACAGTCGGCCGGCAGCCCCGCTGCGAAAGCGGCGATCTCCGTGGCCGGCAGATAAGTGCCTGTGGGATTATGCGGATTTGTCAGGAAAACGATCCGGGTTCGATCGTTGACGGCGGCGGCCATTGAGTTAAGGTCGTTGGTGAATCCGTCCAGCGGCACCTTGACCGGCGTAGCTCCGCGAGCCAGCGTCACCTCGTCGTAGACCAGGAATGTCGGGTCAGAAAATACCGCCTCTGCACCCGGTTCCAGGAAGATAAGGCTTAACCAGATCAGCAGCTCGCATGATCCGTTGCCGAGGATGACCTGGTCCGGTTCCACCGTGTAGCGGCCAGCCAGCGCCGCGCGAAGATCGCGCGCCTCGGCATCGGGATAGCGGTTGAGGCTGTCGAATTTGCTAGTGATGACATCGAGCACCTCCGGGAATGGAGGCAGCGGCGACTCGTTTGAGGCCAGCTTGACCACGCGGTCGAGCCCATATTCCCGGGCTACCACCTCGATAGGCGTGCCTGCAACGTAAGGCGTAAGGTTTTTTATTTGCGGGATGAATTTCATTTCATTCCGGCAGATCGGTGCGCAACTGCTGCGCTCCATGCAGATAGGCGTGCCGGATCTCGTCCCGCGGCTTGATCGAATATACGTGCATAAGCACCCGCACGCAGCGCTCGACACTCCCTGCTACCGGTATCTCCTGTGAGCAGAGAAGTGGAACCTTCGACAAGCCTATGTTACGGGCCGCAACGGCCGGGAAATCGGAAACAAGGTCGGGTGTGGCCGTGAAGATGATGCTGATGATGGCATCTTCGCGAATGCCGTTGCGCTCCATCATCGACTCAAGCAGTTCGGCCGTGCGTTCCCGCACCTGTTCGGCTGTATCTTCCTCTACCGTGGTCGCTCCGCGCACGGCTGCCAGGCGCCATTCGCCTTCCCTCATGATTTTTTTCCTTCCGCCAGTTTCCGCAAAGCCATGACTTCCTCTCCGGTCAGCTGCCTGGACTCGCCTGGAGCCAGACCGTTATCGGTCAACATCGCATATCTTTTCCGGTGCAACTTCCAGACCGGATGGCCGATGGCATCAAACATGCGCCGCACCTGCCGCTTGCGTCCCTCGTGTATGGCGACTTCCACAAAACTGCCGCCAGGCCGCTTACCCATCAGCAGAACAACTGCGGGGGCTGTCAGGCCATCTTCGAGCTCGATTCCATTGCGCAGCCTGTCGAGCTCGGATTCGGTGACCTCACCCTCCACTTCGGCCTTATATACTTTATCAACCTCGAAGCTGGGATGCATCAGCGAATGCGCCAGGGTGCCGTCGTTGGTCAGGATAATGATACCGGTAGTGTCACGGTCGAGCCGGCCAACGGGAAAAAGCCGCACCGGGCTTTCAATCAAGTCGACCACGGTCTTCTGGCCGCGCTTGTCGGATACAGCGCAGATGACATCGGAAAGCTTGTTGAGCAGAAAGTATTCAAGTCGCTCGGGCACGACCAGTTCGCCGTCGAACCAGACCACATCGTCAGCCTGAACACGCGCACCCAGCTCGGTGACCGTCTCGCCATTGACCATCACCCGGCCGGCGGTGATGAGCTCCTCACTCTTGCGGCGCGAGGCAACCCCGGCCCGAGCAAGATATTTCTGCAATCGTTCCAAATTTCAACCAGCCTATCAAACCCAATAGAGAAGAGACATGGACGGGACGGGATGTTCCCACCGCAGCGTTTGACGACGGCGCAACCGCCACGAAAGTCTGAGCAAGCAGCTGCCGGAGTCGCCCTCAGTGGAGGCGGGAACATCCCGTCCCGTCCACCAACACCACAATCTTACTGCCGCTTGTCCGCTGCCAGATGCAACTTCTCGCGAAGCTCCTCCACATCCGCCGGCGTAGCTTCAAAGCCTTCCAGCGGCGGCAGGTCAGCCATGTCGGCAATGCCAAAAAGTTTCTCGAAGGATTCGGTAGTGCGGTATTTTACGGCGCCCGTCTGCTGGGCGCGCCCGGCCTCGGCCACCAGCCCCTTGTCCAGAAGGTTCGCGACGACCGTGTCGGCGCCGACCCCGCGGATACGCGCGATCTCGGGCCGCGTGATCGGCTGCAGATAAGCGACGATCGCCAGGGTCTCCATGGCCGCCGGCGACAGCGAATAGTCGATGGGCCTGCGGCAGAAACGCTCGACCGCCTCGCGGGCGAAGTCGCCGGTGCGGAAGGTATAACCGCCGGCTACCTCGGCGAATATGATGCCGCCGTCAGGATCGGAATATTTCTCACGGACAGCCTCGACCGCATGTGCCAGATCTTCACCCTCGGTGGCTGTGACTTCCGACAGGACTTCGAGACTGACCGGATCGGGGGCAATGAAAAGGATGGCTTCGATGTCGCGGACGAGATCGGTGGTGTCGTGGGCGGGAGCTGTGGCAGCTGTAGCTTCACTTGTGGTTTCTTCAGATACCACTTCGTCGGCTACTTCCTCAGATTCTGTTTCTGTTTCTAAATCAGGAGTGTCGGCAGCAACCGCGTCCGGACTATCGGCCTCTTCCATGTCGAGGTCATCCATCAAACCTTCATCCTCTGATTCCGGTTCCTGAACATCCTGGTCTTCCAAAACAGCCTCCAGTAATTTAAATACAAAGTTTCACCGGCCAGGCAATAATACCCGGCTAGGCAATCAGCTTGTTGTCCTTGCTCTTCTCAGCCTCATAAATAAGGATGCGGCCAAACAGCTGCTCCTGCTCAACCTCGAGCTCGCCGGAATTATACATCTCCAGCAGCGCGAAGAAGGTCACGGCCTGGGTGACGCGGTCGGCGTCGCCGACGATGTCCTCGAAAGCAACCTTGGCCTGATGCCGGACCGCCGTGCGGATCGCCTTCATCTGCTCCCAGACGTTGGCGGTGACCCGGGTCATGTGGTCGGTGCGGATCTCCGGCGGCTCCGCCAGCAGCACTTTCAGTGCATCGGTCAGCTTTGCTGGCTCATATTTGTGCGGGACTTCCTGCTCGGACGCATTTGCCGCGATCTTGGGCAACGGCGCCGCCCGGTAACGCCAGTGACGGGTTACATCGTGGCGGGCGCGCATGAATGCCGCCGCTTCCTTGAATTTCTTGTAG
>JAUSDE010000108.1 GCA_030650885.1 Thermoleophilia bacterium | reverse complement strand
TGACAACGGTATCATGGTGGTCAACTTGTGGGGCAGCTCCTCGCAACTCGATGGATACTTGGCGAGAATCCACAACAGCTTTTTCAATCGCCTGATGATTATTGATGTGGAGGACAGCTTCAATAAAATCGTCCTCGCCGTGAAAAATGTTGAGTTCCCGCCCCCATTATCCACAATACATCATCATGCAAAATTACTTTGCTTGTCGCACCCGTTAAATTTTAAAGCAAAATCAAACAAGTTGATTCATGCCTTGCCAGTCGGCGCTATCTGACCCTCATCCCCGGTTGCGCACCGTCATCCGGGCTGAGGATGAATAAGCCGGGCGCATCACCGGAAGCCGCTAACACCATACCTTCCGACAGCCCGAACTTCATCTTGCGTGGGGCAAGATTGGCCACCATGACTGTCATGCGTCCCTTGAGTTTTTCCGGGTCATAGGCAGATTTAATTCCGGCAAACACCGTGCGCGGCTTTTCTTCGCCGATGTCTAGCGTCAGCTTGAGTAGCTTCTCTGCGCCTTCGACATGTTCGGCATTCACAATCTTTGCTATGCGCAAATCTATTTTAGTAAAGTCATCAATGCTAATGAATGGCTCAAAATCTTTTTCTGCCATTTCAACTTCCTTTTTGGCGGCATGTTGTTGATGGGCGGCGTGACGCTGCTCGGAATGCGCAGCTTCCCCTCCCCCGCTTGTGGGAGAGGGGCTAGGGGAGAGGGATGTCTTGTTGGCTTCGATCATGGAGTCAATTTGTTTTTGGTCAATGCGGGTCATCAGAGGAGTAAACGAATTGATTTTATGGCCTTCCGGCAATCTCGAATAAATTTCATTTTTTGGCCACTTAAGTGGTTCAATGTTTAGGAAGATTTCTACTTGTTTGGCTAATTCAGGCAACACTGGTTTCAACATAAGAGTAAGTCTTCTAAAGCACTCAAGAGCTACGGAGCATTTCCATTGGAGTTCATCATCGCATGTGGGGTCTTTTGCGATGTTCCAAGGTGCCCAATCAGCAATACACTTATTTACATCATCTGCAGCAGTCATGATTAAGCGCAATGCACGGTTGTAATCACGGTCTTTGTAAGCAAATCCAACTGGCCGGACTATAACATTACATTTCTCGAGTATTTTTGCCTCAACTGAACGGATGCCGGAATGGACACCGCCTCCTGTGCCTTTAATTCTAGCTTCCGTATCTTCTGAAAAGTCTAATGAAGTAATTTTTCCATCGAAGCGGTTGGTAATGAACCCCGCGCAGCGGCTGGCGATATTGATGTACTTCCCGATCAAATCGCTGTTTACCCTTGCCACAAAATCTTCCAGGTTCAGATCTATGTCCTCCATCGTTCCATTAAGTTTGGCTGCATAGTAGTAGCGCAAATACTCTGGATTCAGTCCCTGCTTGAGGTAGCTGTCTGCGGTAATAAACGTACCG
>JAUSDE010000102.1 GCA_030650885.1 Thermoleophilia bacterium | reverse complement strand
CCCAGCTTCATCCCCAGGCGGTCGAGATCCGCAAGATATTCCTGGACGTTTATCTGCGGTACTGGCGGCGGTTTCGGTCTGGACGGCTTCGGCGGCGCCGCCAGCGGCGCCGCTACTTTCGTCCTGGACGCTTTTTTTGGCTGAGCGCCGGCTTTGGTTTTAACTGATGCTTTTGCCGGTGACTTTGCGGTGGCCCTGGCCCCCGTCTTCGCTGGAGCCTTCGATTTCGAAGCGCCCTTCGCAGCGGCCTTTGTTTTCCCAGCGACTTTCGCCCTGGCTGCGGCCTTGCTCCTGTCGGCCACTTTCGATTTGATCAGTGCCTGGACTTTCGCAGTAGCCTTGGATTTCGCGGATACTTTCGCAGGAGCCTTCGCCGAGGCTTTCGCTGGTGCTTTTTTCGCGGTAGCTTTTTTCGAAGTTGCTTTTTTAGCCGTTGCTTTGGCTGACACCTTCGCTGGAGACTTTGCTGACGGCTTCGCCCCGGCTTTTTTCGCCAACGCCTTCGGTTTTACCGCGCCTTTCGCAGCCGCAGACTTTTTTGCCTTCCCCACGGAGGAGGATTTCGGCTTGGTGGATGCTTTTGGCGTGACTACGCGTTTCGGTTTTTTTGCGGCCGGGCCGGCCGCGGAACTCTTCTTTGCTGCGGTTTTTGCCTTTACCGGTTTTTTGGTTTTTCCGGCAGACGCCGTACTGGTGGCCTTGTTCCTGGCCGACGGCTTCGCTCCAGCAGTGGTCTTTTCCGCTCGCGTTTTTTTGGTTTTTGCCGTAGCCGACACCCTACTTCCCAAAATATCGGTTGAATTGCTCTTCCAGCTCGGCCAGTTCCCGAGAATGCTGTTCCAGCTTGGCTTTCTCTTTATCTACCAGTTCCGGAGGGGCCTTGGCTACGAAGCTCTTGTTGCCCAGTTTTCCCTCCGCGCGCGAAAGTTCCTGCTTTTTCTTGGAAATCGTCGTTTCCAGGCGCGCTTTTTCCTGCTCTACGTCGATCAACTCAGCCAGTGACACCAGCAGTTTGCCGCCAGGGATCAGGGCTACCGCTGACTGCCCCTCTGCCGCCGTAGCCTCGCTTTCCTCTGCCACGCTCTCGACGATCACGGTTTTCGATAGCGATTCTATCAGAGTGGCATTGTTTTGTACCACACTTCTGACCTCTGCATCCCTGGAAACCAGTACCGCATGGGCTTCTTTCTTGGGTGAGACGCCGAGTTCGTTGCGCATGGTCCTGATGGCGACGATAGTCTCCATCAACTGCTCCATCTCTTTTTCCACTACAGGATTCCTGGCGGCAGCGTCTCCCCGAGGGAATTCCCGTTCGATCAGATAACCGCTGTTACCGGGCATCAAAGACGCCAGTTCCTCGGTAAGGAAGGGCATGAACGGGTGAAGCATCCTGAGTATGGCGTCAAGCAGGTACAGCAGATGGCCGGAAACCTGGCGTTTCTGGGCCTCGTCCTCGCCATACAGCCGCATTTTAGCGATCTCCACGTACCAGTCACAGAATTCGTTCCATACAAAACGGTATAGCAGCCGCGTGGCTTCAGAAAAATCATATGCGTCCAGAAGCTGGTTCACTTCGATAGCGGTCGCCTGGAGGCGGCTCTCGATCCAGCGGTCCGCCAGCGTGGCATCCGAGGGCGCCGGCTCAACGTCCGCGACTCCCATCAGCACAAAACGAGCCGCGTTGAAGATCTTGTTACAGAAATTGCGGCTCATCTCGATGCGCTCGTCAGCGAATCGCACGTCCTGCGTACTGGCCATATTAAGCAGGCCGAAGCGGGTCGGGTCGGCTCCGTAAGATTCGATCAGCTCCAGGGGGTCGACGCCGGTCCCGAGGGACTTGCTCATGCGGCGCCCGTCCTTGGCCATGATCGTGGGGTTTATGATGACATCGCTGTAGGGAATATCGCCGGGAAACTCGAGCCCCATCATGATCATGCGCGCCACCCAGAGGAAGATGATATCGCGCGCTGTCACGAGTGCGTTCGTGGGATAGAATTTTTCCAGCCGTTCGGTTGTTTCCGGCCAGCCGAGGGTTGCGAACGGCCATAGCGCCGAACTGAACCAGGTGTCGAGCACGTCCTCTTCCTGACGCAGCTCAGCCGAACCGCAATGGGAGCAGGTCGCCGGCGGCTCTTCGGCTACGGTTATCTCCGAACAGTCTTCGCAGTACCATACCGGCAGGCGATGCCCCCACCACAGCTGGCGGGAGATGCACCAGGGCCTGATCGACCGCATCCAGTCGAGGTAGACCCCGCCCCAGCGTTCGGGGAAGAACCTGACCTTGCCCTCCTCGACCACCTTGATGGCAGGCCACGCCAGTTCGTCCATGCGCATGAACCACTGCAGCGAAATATACGGCTCGATGGGCGTGCTGCAACGGTAGCAGACGCCGACTGAATGCGTATATGGCTCCACTTTCTCTACCAGGCCGTCCCGCTCGAGACTGTGCATGACCTGGACTCGCGCCTCCTCCAGCGTCAGCCCTGTGAACTCGCCTCCGGCCTCGTTGATATGGCCGTCGGAAGTGAAGATATTGATCTCGTCCAGATCGTGCTTCTTGCCCAGCTCGAAATCGTTGGGATCATGGGCGGGAGTGACCTTGAGGGCGCCGGTTCCGAAGCTGACATCCACATATTCGTCCGCGATGATGGGAATCTCACGGGTTGTCAGAGGCAGTTCGACGCGCTTGCCCACCAGGTGCGCATAGCGCTCGTCATCAGGATTGACCGCCACGGCGGTATCGCCCAGCATCGTCTCCGGCCGGGCCGTGGCGATGATCAGATACTCATCTTCCCCGACGACCGGGTAGCGCAGGAAATAAAGCTTGTCGTCTTCCTCCTCGTGCTCGACCTCGAGGTCGGAGAGTGCTGTATGGCAACGGGTACACCAGTTGACCATGTATTCGTCACGATATATATAGCCCTTCTTGTACATGGCCGTGAAAACCCGGTAGACAGCCTGAACATAGCCTTCGTCCAGGGTGAAACGCTCGCCTTCATAATCAAGCGAGCAGCCCATCCGCTTGAGCTGGCTGATGATGGTGGAACCGTACTGGCCGCGCCATTTCCAGACCCGCTTCTCGAACTCCTCGCGGCCTATCTCCTGCCGGGTCAGCCCCTCTCCCGCCAGCTGCTTCTCGACCTGGTTCTGGGTAGCGATGCCGGCGTGATCGGTGCCACATACCCATAGCGCATTTTTACCGCGCATACGGGCAAGGCGTATCAGAAGATCCTGGATGGATGAGTTGAGCGCATGCCCCATGTGGAGCAGTCCGGTGACGTTCGGCGGAGGCAATACTATGCAGTAGGATTCCTTATCGGAGCCTTCTTCGGGGGC
>JAUSDE010000098.1 GCA_030650885.1 Thermoleophilia bacterium | reverse complement strand
CGAACAGGTGGAACAGGAGCCGGCCGACAAAGAGCCGGTGGACAAGGAGCCGGTGGCATAGAAGATCCCCAAAAAGGCAAACCGCTGACTTATGCCGGGGCCGGCGTCAACATCGATGCCGGGGTCGAAGTCGTGGAACGGATACGCTCGGCGGTCGCCTCCACCACGGGGAACACAAAGATCATCGGCGGACTCGGCGGCTTCGCCGGGATGGTGGAGCTGCCATCCATGAAGGAACCGGTGCTGGTCTCCGCCACTGACGGCGTCGGCACCAAGGTGCTAATCGCCGAGGCGCTCGGCATCTACGATACCGTAGGAATCGATCTCGTCGCCATGTCCGTGAACGACCTGCTGGTCACCGGCGCCCGCCCCCTTTTCTTCCTGGACTACCTCGCTGTAGGCACACTCGATCCTGAAAAAGCCGCCTCGCTCGTGGAAGGCGTCGCCGAGGGCTGCCGGCAGTCAGGCTGCGCGCTGCTGGGCGGAGAGACCGCCGAGATGCCGGACCTCTACCAGGAGGGCCATTTCGATCTCGCCGGGTTCGCCGTGGGAGTGGTGGAAAAAAGCGCTATCGTCGACGGGAGCCGGGTCGAAGCGGGAGACGCGATCATCGGCCTTCCCTCCAGCGGCGTGCATAGCAACGGGTTTTCACTGGTACGGAAGATACTCGATGTCAGCAGCATCTCCTACGCGATGGATGAAGTAGAGGGCTTCGGCGGTGGTTCGGTGGGAGCCACGCTGCTCACGCCGACGAAGATCTACGCCCGCGACGCATATGCTCTGATGGCGGCCGCGGACGTGCGCGCCATGGCCCACATCACCGGTGGCGGCCTGCCGGAGAACCTGCCCCGGGTCATGCCCGCCAGCCTGACGGCGCGCATCGATCGCTCCCGATGGACTGTGCCGACGCTATTTGATACTCTCCAGAGGCTTGGCAATGTCGAGGAAGGAGAGATGTTCCGCACCTTCAACATGGGCATCGGTTTCGTCGCCATAGTGCCGGCCGCGGATGAGGAAAAAGCTATCGCCGCAATCCCGGGCGCGCGGAAAATAGGAGATGTGGTCAATGGCAGCCACCCGGTCGAATTCATTTAGGAATACATGAGCGGGCTCGAATACAGACTGGGAGTCCTGGTCTCCGGTTCCGGGTCCAACCTGCAAAGCATCATCGACAAACTGCACCAGGGACCGGAAGACATCAAAATCGCAGTGGTCATCAGCGACAATAACAAGGCTCCGGGGTTGACTCGAGCGGCGGAAGCCGGCATCCCTACTGCCGTGTTTCCCATGATCGACTACGACGACCGGCTGGAACACGACCGGGCCATGGCTGAAGAGCTGGAGCGCCACGAGGTCGACCTGGTGGTACTGGCGGGATACATGATGCTGGTGACGCCGGCGTTGCTCGACCGCTTCCCATACTTGGTTATCAACCTGCATCCCTCGCTGCTGCCCGCTTTTCCCGGGGGCAGTCCTATCGAGGACACCATGGATTACGGAGCCCGGATCACAGGAGTCACTGTTCACTATGTAGACGAAGGCACCGACTCCGGCCCCATCATTCTTCAAGAAGCAGTGGAAATTAAATATAATGACACGGTCGAAAGCCTGCGTGCGCGGATACATGAAGTCGAGCACCGGCTGCTGCCGCACGCTATCGAACTGATCGCGAACAATCAGGTGCGGTTCGATGAAGACAATCCGCGCCGGGTTTTGATCAGGGAAGAAATATAAGAATAGTCCAAAGTTTCGAGGCGGCTGCCTGTTATGGAGCCGTCAATGTAGATTCCAGGGTAATGCCGCCAACGGGGAGGAAGTCTTGAAAGTCAAACGTGCACTGATATCAGTTTCCAACAAGATCGGGCTGGACAGATTCGCCCAGTCGCTCAGCGACCTCGGAGTGGAGATCATCTCCACCGGCGGTACAGCCAAATTCCTCGAGGACAAGGGCATCCCTGTCACCGGCATCAGCGACGTCACCGGTTTCCCCGAGATCCTCGACGGGCGCGTGAAGACGCTGCACCCCAACATCCACGCCGGACTGCTGGCAAACCGCGATATCCACGAGCATATGCTCACTCTGAAAGAGCACAACATCAAGCCGATCGACATGGTGGTCGTCAACCTTTATCCTTTCGAGGAAGTATCCGGACGCCGTGGTGTCAGTGAAGAAGAGGTAATCGAGAACATCGATATCGGTGGGCCGACCATGATCCGCGCCGCATCCAAGAACTTCAAGAGCGTCGCCGTGGTCACCGACGCGCGCCGTTACAGCGGCATCATCGAGGAGATGAAGGAGAACGACAACCAGCTCAGCATAGAGACCCTGCGCGACCTGGCGACCCAGGCCTTCCATAACACGGCCCATTACGATTTCGTCATCGCCAACTGGTTCAGTGAAGGTGTCTCTGACTTCCCTCCCTTCATGCTTCTGGACTACGAGAAGATACAGGATCTCAAGTACGGCGAGAACCCGCATCAGCGTGCCGCCTACTATGCCGAGGTCAACGCTCGCCGGCATCTGCTCAGCCGGGTCACCCAGCTGCACGGCATCGAGCTGGGCTTCAACAACCTGCTCGACCTCAACGCGTCCCGTGACCTCATGCGCGAGTTCACTCTTCCGGCAGCCGTAATCGTCAAGCACAACAACCCCTGCGGCGT
>JAUSDE010000093.1 GCA_030650885.1 Thermoleophilia bacterium | reverse complement strand
CGGCTCCGGTGCCGGTGCCGCCGCCTTTGCCTGCGGTGACGAACACCATGTCGGAACCCTTGATAGCCTCGCGGATCTCGTCGCGGCTTTCCTCGGCCGCTTCCCTGCCGACCTCGGGGTTGGCACCCGCGCCGAGCCCCTGCGTGATCTTGCCGCCGATGTGAAGCTTTACGTCTGCGTCACACATGAGCAGTGCCTGCGCGTCCGTGTTGACGGCTATGAATTCAACACCTTTAAGCCCCGCGTCAACCATCCGGTTTACCGCGTTTGTCCCCCCGCCGCCTACCCCCACGACCCTTATTACTGCCAGGTAACTGCTGCCGGGATCTAGCATTTTGTTAAAACCTCCAAGGTCTAGGCCTTGCCTGTTTGTCCAAACCAACCCTTGACCTTCGCCAGAACCTCGTTCCACAACCCTACAGTGGTAATCGAGGGTTCAGGCGGCTGACTTGGCCCCCTCAAAAAAATACGCCTGCTACCATACAAAAGCAAGCCTACGGCAGTAGCATAAACAGGATTACCGGGGATGTCAACAGCCCCCGAGCCCACCGTCGGAACCCCGAGCCGGGCAGGTAATTTAGTCACATTGGTAGCCAGTCCACAGATACCCTCAAGCTGGCTTGAGCCCCCGGTGACCACCATCCCTGCAGCGACACTTGAGAGATAGCCGCTGTCCCGCGCCTGTCTCATAACCAGTGAGAATATCTCCGCGACCCTCGCCTCGATGACCCGGGAAAGGAATTTTTTTGAGAAAGTGACGGTCCGATCCTCGGCGGCGCCGGCTACGGCGATCGGCACCTTTAACATCTCGATATCCTCGACCAGATGGCTCTCGGCGTGACCATGTTTGAGCTTGATGTCCTCGGCGGCGGCCAGCGGAACTTTCAGGCCGACGGAAATGTCCCTGGTTATATGATTGCCACCGACCGGCAGTACGGCCGTATGCACCAGCCGCCCGTGGACGAACATGGCCACGTCGGTGGTGCCGCCGCCGATATCGACCAGGATGACACCTGAGTTCAGATCCTGGTCGTCGAGGCAGGCTTCACTGGATGCAAGCGGTTCAAGGACGATGTCGGCCGTGGAAAGACCGGCCTGTCCCACGGCCTCGACCAGATTCTGAATAGAGTTGATGGCGCCGAAGACCAGGTGGCCGGACATCTCTATTTTTTTGGACCACATCCCCACCGGGCGGCGGATGCCGTCCTGGCCATCGAGGGTGTACTCGCGCGGCAAAGCGTGAATCAGCTGCAGATCGGATGAGACCTCAACCTTTTTCAGCTTCTCAAGCAGGGCTTCACGCTCGGCCTTTGTCACCCTGCCGTCCTCGTTGGGATTCGTGAGAGAAACCTTGCGGTTCATGGAGATGACGTGAGCGCCGGCGACACCGACAAAAGCTTCCCGTACCCGGTAGCCAGCGTCTGCCTCTGCTTCGGAAACCGAATCCCTGATCGACTGGGCGGCATCTTCGAGGTCGACGACCACGCCCTTGTGCATCCCCTTCGCCGGGGAATGGCCGGAGCCAACGAGACGGCCCAGATTTCCGTCAGCATCGAGCTCACCGATAAGGCAGGCGATCTTGGTGGTGCCGACGTCGAGAGCTACTACAGGTGGAAAATCAGTGGGTTGTGGCTCGATGGGCGATTCCGGAACATCAGACTTGACCCGCGACTTGCCCGTCTTGCCACCCGCGCTGGTGTTCCTGCCGGCGGACGTACCGCTCTCTCCGCCAGGCTTGCGCAGCTTTTTCCTCTTTTTGGGTTTAGGGATTAATTCTTCCATTGATTTATGGTTTCACTGGGCCACAGGAACCTCTACTCCGGTTCCCTCCAGAGTGCCGGTATCCTGCACCGGCGCCTGCGCATCTGTTTCGAGTGCCGCTGCCGCAGCGGCTGCCGCGGCTTCGTCGGCCGCAGTCGTGTCCTCAGGCGCGGACTCCTCAATCGGAGCCGTTTCCACAGGCTCCGGTGGTGGCGGTGGCGCTGTCTCTTTCGTCACCGGCCGCTCGGGAACTGAAACATCTATGAAGACCTCGACGCCGGCTGCAGTCGAACGCACCAGCAATTGCCTGAGCACCTCGAACTTCATCTCGTAGTCGACCATGGTCCCGAAATGGATTTTGACACCGGACCTGGTCGTGGCGCTGATGTCGCCGTTATCCACTGATACCTCAGCGAATTCGTAATTGAAATTCATCGGGATGTCGGTTAGAAACCCGGTGGCTGTCAGGACGTCGGCACATTCCGTCTGACGCCCGACTTCGGCCGCGCAAGGTTCCTTTGTAGAAACCACCGGCAAAGTCACAGGAGTCGCCCCCTGCTCCGCGAGAACCTTGCCCTCCGACGATAGTATAAATATCTTGCCATCAGCAGCCCGCAAGCTGATGAACGACCGGTATTCCTTGACGCGGATTATGACGGTTCCGGGGAGATCACGGTCGAATTCTATGCTCTCGACATAGGCGAAACTGCCCAGTTCGCCCCGGACCGTATCAAGCGGAGGCCTGACCAGGCTCTGGCCTCGCAGCAGCGGCCCGGCCTTCTCCATGATCTCTTCTGTGGAGACGGCGCGATTGCCCTCGACCACTATCTTGTCGATGGCCAGCACTGATGACTGGCTCAGCCAGAAGGCCGCACCGGCGCCGATGCCGATCAGCAGAACCGCCAGTGATGCCTTCCATATGATTGAAAACATATGCCGCTCTCCTTAAAGAGGCTCGAGGCTGATGTCGCCGAGGAATCTGACTTCGGGCTCGAGGACGATACCGGCCTGGTCGTAAACGCGCCGGCGGCACTCATCCATCAGCCAGACGATATCGGTTGCGGTGGCTCCGCCACGGTTGGCAATGAAATTCGCGTGAGCCTCTGTGACCATTGCGCCGCCGCGCTCGAGTCCTTTGCAGCCACTGCTGTCGAGGAGTTCCCCCGCCCTTGGCCCTTCGGGAGGATTGCGGAATACGCTGCCGCATGTACGCTCACCAGTCGGCTGTGCCTCGCTACGGCGGCCGCTGAACCCGGCCGTGGCCTCGCGGATATTGTCGGGTTCATCATAATCCAGCGCCAGCGTCACCCGCGCGATCACAGAACCTTCCGGCAGCTCACAATGTCGATAGGAAAATCTCATGTCGCCTGCACTCAACTCACGGCACTCGCCCGGCAGGCAGACCAGAACCCGCCCGATGATGTTGCCGATCTCAGTTCCCCAGGCTCCTGCATTCATGGCGACGGCGCCGCCGATCGTGCCGGGTATGCCCGCGAGAGGTTCGAGGCCGGAGAGACCTGCTGCGGCCGCGGCTGATGCAGCCCGGGTCAGGGCAGCACCAGCGCCGCATTCCAGCCGGCCTTCTTCCTGAACGACGCATTCCTTGAGCTCGCCTGAGAGCCTGATAACGAGGCCATCCCAACCGGAATCGGCGACTAGCAGATTGGATCCATAACCGAGAACGAACCAGTCGATGCTGTTGGCTGAAGCGACTGCCAAAACAGAAGCCAGTTCTTCCGGAGAATCGATTTCCATGAGAATGGCGGCGGGGCCGCCGCAACCGAGGGTGGTCAGGCGGTCCAGTCTCGCGCCGCTGGTTCCTTCGCGGCCGGCGGCCGTTTCAAATTCATCCAGGACCTTCTGATCAAACAAGGCTTTCCTGCCTTTGGAGCGCGGCCAGCAGGTCTTCACCGACCTTGAAGATATCGCCGGCGCCGATGGTCAGCAACAGGTCTCCCGGACGGAGTTCGCGCAGAAGCAGCGGCACGATGTCGCGGGTCTTGGGAATGTAGGCTACGTTCGCGTTGGGCGACCATTTGAGCGCCGAATCGATGACAAGCTTGCCACTGATGCCCGGTTCCGGTTCTTCGCGGGCTCCATATATATCTGTGACGATAGCCAGGTCGCAGTTGTTGAGCGCCTTGCCGAACTCGTCGTGCAGGTAACGGGTGCGGGAATACAGGTGTGGCTGGAAGGCGCCGATCACTCGGGTCCATCCGCCGGAACGCGCGGCCTCGAGGGTCGCGGCGATCTCAGTCGGATGGTGGGCGTAATCGTCTACGATGGTGACGCCGGCTGCTTCCCCCTTGATCTGGAAACGGCGGGCGGCGCCGCTGAAACTGGCGAGCGCGGCGCCGGCGTCTCGTGGAGATGTCCCGATCAGGTCGAGCACGGCGATAGCCGCCAGGGAATTCATCACATTGTGCACGCCGCGCACCATCAGGGAGACGCGGCAGGGTTCGGCGTCGGCGGCTGATGAGCCGGGCGCGGTATCATCGGCAGCCATCGAATGTGAAGCCGCGCCGCCACCGGGCCATGCCAGACTGAACGACGTCCCGGCGCGGTTCGATTCCAGGTCAGTCGCCCGGTAATCAGCGCTCTCCTCGGTGCCGTAGGTCACGACCCTGGCACGTGTCGACTTGGCGATCTCCCTCAGGAGCGGCTGGTCCCATATGACCAGGGCACCGTCCTCGGGCAGCTCCGATACGAATTTCCGGAAGACTTCGATTACTTCATCGATGGAAGCGTAATGCGAGTGATGGTCCAGTTCCACGTTGGTGATGACGGCGATCTCCGGCCTCAGATGCAGCAGCGAGCCGTCGCTCTCGTCGGCCTCGGCGACCAGCCAGTCGCCCTCGCCGGCGCGAGCGTTGCTGCCCACGTCGTTGAGTTCGCCGCCGACGACGAAAGACGGTTTGAGATCCAGCAGTTCCATGGTATTGGCGATCATCGATGTGGTCGTGGTCTTGCCGTGGGTGCCGGCGACGGCGATGCCCCGTTTCATGCTCATGAGTTCGGCCAGCATCTGGGCACGCTGGAAGACGGGGATGCCGCGCTGTACCGCCGCCACCAGTTCGGGGTTATGCGGCGGGATGGCTGTCGAGACGACCACTGCGTCCGGGCGGTCCAGGTTCCCGGCCGCATGGCCGATGGCCACGGCCACGCCGGCTTCCTCGAGCATGCGCGTATAGCGCGAGCGCTTGAGGTCCGAGCCGCTGACATCGTAGCCCAGCGTATGGAACACCTGGGCGATGCCACTCATCCCCGCGCCCCCTATACCGATAAAATGTATTCTTTTGATAACAGCCTCCCGGCTATATATAAATTCATTTGATCACTCGTTCGCGATCCGCCGGCATTCTGCCTGCCAGCTGCCTTTTTTATCTCCCGGTCACAGGCCTTTCTGCTTATCTCCCAGCCAGAACGAAGATTTCATCCGCGATGCGCAAAGCGCCGTCGTGCTTCCCCAAAACCGAACTGGCCGCTGCCATCGCCGCCAGCCGCTGCCCGTCGCCCAGCAAGGTTTCCACCCTTTGTTTGAGCATGGCTCCGTCCAGGTCACCGTCGAGGATTATCTCAGCCGCGCCGGTCTCGGCCATCCATTCGGCGTTTTTCAGCTGATGGTCCGCGGTGGCGTGCGGATAGGGGATCAACAGCGCCGGTTTACCCAGAGCCGCCACTTCCAGCACCGAGGCGCCGGAGCGTCCGATTACAAGGTCCGCAGCGGCCGTGGCCAGCGGTAAATCAACTGTATAGTCTAGCAAATGATAATTCTCCGGGTCGGCGCCACTTTTATCCAGCATCTGCCGGACCAGGTCATAATCCCGCTTGCCGCTGACATGCACCAGCTGGAAATCGAGTTCGGGAACGCCGAAAGCCTCGACGCAGGCGAGGTTGATCGACCTGGCTCCAAGGGAACCGCCGCTGACGAGGACAACCGGGCGATCGGTCCTCAGGCCGAACCTGCGGCGGCCCTCAGCGGCTGATGCGTCGAGCAGTTGCCGCGACATGGGCCGGCCCGCCATTAAATATTTAGCGCCCTGGCGCCCGGGTATGGCAAAGCTCAAGGCTACGCGGCGGGCAAAAGGAGCCAGCGCCCGGTTGGCGAGGCCCATGTGGGAATCGAGTTCGACGATGAGTGTAGGCGTCCGCCGCAGGAAGGCTGTGAAGACCGGCGCCCAGCTGACATAGCCGCCGCCACCGACCACGACATCAGGACGCCGCCTGCCCAGGATCCTGAAGCAGTCAAAGCCGCCCTTGATCAGCGACCAGGCGAACAGGAAGAGCTGCAGGGAGAAGTGGCGATCGAGGCCCCTGAGGTCAGCAAGATCGAGCTCGTACCCGGCCTGCGGTACCAGCTCTTTCTCCAGCCCCCTTCCGGTGCCGATGAATGAGACCTGTGCGCCTCTATCCGTGAGCGCGCCGGCGAGAGCGAGCGCCGGCACCAGGTGCCCGGCCGTCCCGCCTGCCGCGATCACGACTTTGAACGGCTTTGTTTTTTTTCTGGGGAGCTGCGGCAATTTTACCCCGTGGGTTGACGGCGATGTTCAGTAATATACCGATGCTGGCAAGGACGACGATCAGGCTGCTGCCACCATAGCTGACCAGCGGCAGCGGCACGCCCGTGAGCGGCAGCAGGCCGGTGACAGCGCAAAGGTTGATGGCCGCCTGGCCTACCAGCATCGAAGTGATTCCCGCGGCTACAAACTTGCCGAACCTGTAGTGGCACTTGAGAGCGATGCGGCAACCGATGTAGGCAAAGGCGATGAATCCGGCGATGACGAGCATCGCCCCGAGGATGCCGGTCTCCTCGCTGATGATGGAAAAGATCATATCCGTGTGCGATTCCGGCAGGTAGTTGAATTTCTGCACGCTCTGGCCGAGGCCGACGCCGGACAGCCCGCCGGAACCTATTGCAACCCAAGACTGGATGATCTGGTGCCCCGTGCCGGTGGCGTCCTTCCACGGATCGAGGAAAGCTGTGATGCGGTCCATCTGATGGGGACTGAAGGTGACCGAGACCAGGATAACAAAGGCTGCTACTGCCGCCGGTGGCGCCAGCACTCTGAGGCTGACACCCGCCACCAGCAGCATGCCGGCCACGGTGACGCCGAGCGTGATGGCGGTGCCCATGTCCGGCTCCAGCAACACCAGGAAACAGGCGAAGACCGGAACAGCAAGGACCGGTAAGGCCATGTCCCGCAGGGAAACCAGGAGCCGCGGCCTCGCGCTCATGACCGATGCGACAAAAAGTATGACCGCCAGCTTGGCGAACTCCGCCGGCTGGAATGTGGCCAGACCTGCTCCGAGCCAGCGGCGGGCGCCATTGGCGCTGACACCCACACCCGGGATCAGCACGATGATCAGCAGTGCGATCGAAATAGCCATGAGCACCGGCGCCATCTTCCGCAACCGGGTGAAATCGTACTTGGCCATGCCATACATCACTGCTACACCGAAGACGGCGAAGAAAAGCTCGCGCTTGAGATAATAGTAGCCGTCCGCGTTCTCGAAGTAGGCCCGCGCCAGGCTGGCGCTGAAGACCATGACGACGCCCAGAGCCAGCATTCCCATGGCGACGATCGCCAGGAACACATATTCAAAATTGCCTTCCTCGCTACGCCTGCGGGAACGCTCGGCAATCCTCTGTTTGCGGCGGTTCACGAAGCTCATTCAGCCTCAGCCATCATCTGCTTTACCAGGTTCACGAAGTGTGCGCCTCTCTGCTCGTAATTCTCATACTGGTCGAAGCTGGCGCACGCAGGCGACAGCAAAACGGTGTCTCCGGGCTCGGCGCTCTCCCGGGCGGTGCGGACCGCCGCCTCCAGGTCATCCGCCATCAGCACCTCGCCGCCCAGCAGGTCGAAGCTGGCAGCTATGGTGGGCGCTGCTTCGCCGATCAGAATGACCTCGCTGACCTTGGGGTCGGATGCCGCCTCGGCCAGGTTGTCAAAATCGCAGCCCTTGGTGCGGCCGCCGAGGATCAGATGGATGCCACGCTGATAAGCGGTTAGTGCCTTGAGCGCCGCGTCCACGTTAGTAGCCTTGGAGTCGTTCACGTAAGTGACGCCGTCCACCACACCCACCTCCTGGAGCCGATGGGGGACGCCGGGAAAACTCTTTATCCCGGCGGCTACTTCCTCTGGGGAAAGCCCAAGACACAGGCAGGCAGCCGCGGCTGCCAGGCAGTTATCCAGGTTGTGATCGCCCCTCAGGGCGGATTCCTGCCAGTCAAGAATCAGCGTCGAAGCGCCCTCATTCCTGACTTCGCCGCCAGCGGTGTCAATCCTGCCGGAATACTCAAGCGGCAGCCGGGAACGCAGGCCGGCGCTGGCGATATCAAGCCCGTGCAGGCCCGCCCGGATAACGCCCATCCGTTTGAACACCAGCGGCTCGCCGGACTCACCGGCATCCGGCCGGGCATCCCCGGCGCTGCGGCTGAACCAGACCCTCGACGCGTGGCCCGGCACCGGTCGCCGGCAGTTGCCGTCGTCCAGGTTGATGATGGAGATGTCTTCAGGCTGCTGGTTCTCGAATATCCGCATCTTGGCGGCGAAATAACTTTCCAGGTCGGCGTGCCGGTCGAGGTGGTCCTCAGCCAGGTTGAGCAGGATGGCTATATCGGGGCGGAAGTTGATGTTGTCTTCGAGCTGGAAGCTCGAGAGCTCAACCACCAGAACTTCATCTTCGTCCACTTCGCCTACCAGCGACGAAAGGGCGACGCCAACATTGCCTGCCACCCGGCAGGGCCGCCCGCTGGCACCGATGATGTGCCCCAGCAACTCTGTCGTAGTGGTCTTGCCATTGGTGCCGGTGACTCCCACAAGGATGTTGGGAAGGAAGCGCCAGGCGAACTCGACCTCACCCCAGACGGGAATGCCACGCATGTGTGCCTCCAGCAGCAGGGAACTCTCCTGTGGAACACCCGGGCTCTTGACTACCAGGCCGCAGCCGTCCAGCAGGGCGTTATCCTCCCGGCCAAGCTCGACGCGAACGCCGGCTGCCTGCAGTGGCTCGGCCTCGGCTGCTGCCTTCGGCTCAGTTTCGTTGTCAGACAGTATCACCTCTACATCAGGCAGCATCCTGCGAGCGGCCAGCGCCGTGGCGATGCCCGACCGGGCCATGCCGATTATCAGCAGACGGCCGATTTCGTCGAGGCCGCTGGAGCTCATCTTCCCGGAAGAGATAGGTAGAAGATCGTGAATCCGGTGGAGGCAAAGATGGCGCCGACGATCCAGAAACGCATGATGATCCTGGTCTCGGACCAGGCCATGAGCTCGAAATGATGATGGATGGGCGTCATCAGAAAGACGCGCTTGCCCGTGGCTTTGAAGCCCAGCACCTGGATTATCACCGAAGCCGCTTCGGCCACGAAGATGGCGCCGATGATCACCAGCAGCAGTTCAGTCTGGGTGAGGAACGCCATGGCGGCGATAGCTCCGCCCAGCGCCAGGGAGCCGGTGTCACCCATGAAGATCTCTGCCGGAAACGAATTGAACCAGAGGAAGCCGACGCAGGCTCCTCCGAGACAGGCGGCGATGATGCCGAGGTCGTTCTGTTCAGTCAGAAAGGCGATGGTCATGTATGTGAGCGCGGTCACGGAGACCGAGCCCGCCGCGAGGCCGTCGAGCCCGTCCGTGAGGTTGACCGCGTTTGAGAAAAATGCCAGAAGAATGAAGATCATGAAATAGTAAAAGATGCCCAGGTCGATGACCTCGCCGCTCATGGGGATCTTGATGCTCTCGGTCAGGCCGGCATAACGCACCGCCAGCAGGCCGACGACGAACGCCAGCACCAGCTGAAGGACCAGCTTGCCGCGGGCGCGCAGCCCCAGCGAACGCTTCATCCTGATCTTTGCGTAATCGTCGGCAAAGCCGATGGCGCCACAGCCCAGGGTGGTGACTACGACTATCAGGCTTTTGGCGCTGAATTCCCAGAGGATGAAGAAGGGGACCAGCATGCCGACGATGATCAGGATGCCGCCGAGCGTGGGGATGCCCGCCTTGGTCGTCAGATGCGCCTCGGGGCCTTCCTCACGAACCTGCTGGCCGAACTCGTTCTTTTTGACAAATTTGATGAATTTAGGCCCAAGGAAAAGGGTTATCATCATGGAGGCGAGGCCGGCTGCCAGAAGCTGGAACATACCGGACTAACTCTCCGGAGTGATGTCTGGGGAATCCCCGGCAGCGGGCGCATTCCCGCTGGCATCCGCAGCAGTCACGCCGTCGGCGCCCGCGAGCGCTTCGCTCAGTTCCTCGAGTCTCATGAAACGCGAAGCTTTCACCAGCGCCACGTCACCTTTCCTGACCATTCCCGGAACAGCGGCAAGCGCAGCATTGCGGTCCGCGAAATGGTAACAGCATTCGCGGCAACCGCCGCTCTGGCGTGCGCCATCGATATAACCGATGGCGTCGTCTCCGATGGCGAACAGACAGTCGATGCCAAGCTCGGCAACCCTCCTGCCGATCTCGAGATGATATTCCCGGGAATCCTCGCCCAGCTCAGCCATGTCCCCGATGATCGCCACGGTGCGGCGGCCGGTGCCGACGCTGGCCAGATAATCAAGCGATGAGCGCATGGAAAGCGGGTTGGCATTGTAGCAATCGTTGAGCAGGGTGACCCCACTCGCCAGATTGACCAGTTCGCCTCGCAATCCGGCGAGATGGATCTTCTCCACAGCCGCGGGGACCTCTTCCAGGGGAAGGCCAAGCATGTCATAGGCGCCGATCGCGGCCATCATGTTGAGCAGGTGATGGTGGGGAGCGAAATTGAACCAGAGTTCGATCTCCCTCCCACGGACGGAGATCACCGCGTGCAGGCTGCCGTCCTCCATGTGTTCATGGAAGATGGGATGGATATCAGCGAGCGGATCGAAACCGAATGTTATCTTCCGCAGATCAAGCCCCTGCAGGTGTGGCTCCAGCAGAGAATCCCCGAAGGGGAGGACCAGCCTGCCTCCCGGGGGAAGACCGTGGGCTATCTCCGCCTTGCCTCGCGCGATGTTCTCCAGGCTGCCGGCATATTTCAGGTGTGCCGGGCCGACGTTGGTGATCACGGCAATATCCGGTGTGGCGATACGGCAGAGTTCGGTGATCTCGCCGGGAGCCTGCATGCCCATCTCGACCACGATGATCTCGGTCTCCTCGTCTGCCTGCAGCAGCGTCAGCGGTACACCGACCTCGTTGTTGAAGCTGGCGCGGCTGGCGACAAACTCCAGGCGCGGGGCCAGCAAACCCGAAAGCATATCCTTGGTGGAGGTCTTGCCGGTGCTTCCGGTTATGGCGACAACAGTGGCGCCGCTTCGCGCGGAAACCAGGGAGCCGATATTCTTCAGCGCTTCGCCTGAGTCATCGACGGCGATGATGACCTTGCCGGCGTTAGTCCCTGCCGCCCTGGCCGCGGCGGACCTTTCCGCCACAATCCCCAGAGCGCCACTGGCGAGAGCCTCTTCCACAAACTCGCCGCCGTCGAAATTATCGCCCCTGAGAGCGACGAACAGCTTTCCTGCCAGGTCGTCCCTGGTGTCAGTAGAAATGTCGCCGATAGCCGCCAGGCCGGAGCCCGCCAGGAGCTCGCCCGCACAGGCTTCGCAGATATCTTTTGCGGTAAGTGTGATCAATTCTTCAACTTGTGTTGGTATCGCGCCCGACATCCTCTCCGTCGCCTTCCTGGCATGAATTACAGCGGCAAACAGTACTTACAGACCGAAGTGGTCGAAGTCCTCATTCCCATTCCTTCAACTGCGCAGTTGCCACGACTCAAAGATTCCGGCATGCGAGTCACGGTCGTTCCCAGGGAATCGGCCGGAGAGCCACTGGCGCTGCTAAGGGGTACGGACCAAAAAAACAGCGTCCTCAAGGGAGCGCCCGGTTTGTATTTATGGGGATGGTAGACCGCAGTGGCCAGCAGGCCGTCGAGAAGGGTGAAGTATGATTCCGCCTTCATCGGGACCTTATTCTATAAAAATTTGCATTGCTTGAACACCCCGGCCCGGGCGATGTCACCAGCGCGGCTTTTCCGCTTGCGGCCGTCATGGCGCAATCTCCATCTTTTGCAGGGAAAACTGCGTTATCTTCTGGAATGCCGGCGCTGCTACGGTACCGCCGCCGCCGAAGGGATGCGGCTCGTCCACCATCACCAGCACAACCAGCTGCGGATCCGATGCCGGCACCATGCCGATAAAGGAGCCGATATAGTCCTCATCCGAATAGGCGCTATGGTCGGGAAGCAGTTTCTGGGCGGTACCGGTCTTGCCGGCGACATGGTAACCGTCTATCTGCGCCAGTGGCGCTCCCCCCTCTTCAACCACCATCTGCAGGTAACTGCGCAGCTGCCGGGAGTTCTGTTCGCTGATGATGCGGCGGCCTTCCGCGGACGCCACCGGCTCATCGCCGATCGCCCTCACCAGCCTGGGAGTCACCGCAATGCCGTTGTTGGCGATGGTCGAATAGGCCGCGGCCATCTGCACCGCGGTCACCGAAAGGCCCTGGCCGATAGGCACGTTGCCGATCGTGGATTCGGACCAGTCCTCGGGCGGCCAGACGATTCCGATCTCCTCCCCTGGAAAATCGATGCCTGTGGGTGAGCCGAATCCGAACCTGCGTATCCATTCATCCAGCTGAGCTTCGCCGGTGCGCATGCCGACCGTGACCGCGCCGATGTTGCTGGAATGAACCAGTATCTGGCCCAGGTCCCAGTCCACCTCTCCGCGGTCGACGGCGTCCTTGATAGTGCGGCCGCCGAGCTCCAGCGTCGTCGGCAGATAATAAGTCTGCCCGGGCGCAACGGCGCCGACTTCCAGCCCCGCTCCAACGGTCACGGCCTTGAAGATCGAACCGGGTTCATAGGTGTCGACAACCGTGCGGTTCCGGCGCTGGTCTTCGCTGATCTGGCTGAAGGTGTTCGCGTCCACCGTGGGCACGTTTGCCATCGCCAGTATCTCGCCGTTTTTGGGATTCATGATGATGCAGGCGGCCGACTTCGCAGACCACTGGGAGACGGTCTCCGAGAGCACTTTTTCCGCCTCGAACTGCAGCGCCTGGTCGATCGTGAGGGTCACGTCAGTTCCACGGCTGCCCTCTTCCAGGCTTAGTGTCTCGATCTGGTTGCCGGCCGGATCGAAGACTATGCGCTGGCTGCCGCCAGTGCCGGTCAGGTACTCATCGAGTTGCAGCTCCATGCCCGCCAGACCCTGGTTGTCGGTGCCGGCAAAACCCAGCACCTGGGCCGCGACCTGCTTCTGCGGATATCTGCGTTTCTCCTCGGAGTGCATCCACAGGCCGCTGATATGCGCATCTTCGATGATGGCGGCAGTGGCGGGATCTATCTTGCGGGCCAGGTATACCGAGCTGGATTTCTCGCGGCTCGACAGTTTTTCCAGCAGTTCCTTCTGGTCCACCTTGAGCAGCGGCGCCAGAAACTCGGCCGTCTCTAGTGGGTTTTCAATATAGAAGGGGTCGGCTGTGATCGATTTGGCCTCTTCGCCCACGGCCAGCTCGTGTCCGTTTCGGTCGAATATGGTGCCGCGCCGGGCGGGGAATGTGAACTCCTTGACCTGCTGCTCGCTGGCCTTGGCCGAAAACTCTTCAGCTTTGACGGTCTGCAGATATACGGTCTTGCCGATAACGGCGATGAAGACTAACAGGAAAAGGAAAAGAGTAAAACGGATTCGCCTGTTTGGGTCGGCTAACACCGGCACCTAGGGAGCAGCCCTCCCGGCGCCTCCAGCGCCAAGCGGGTCAAGGGAAGCGTAGCTCTGTCCGGTTTCAGCCGGACTGATGTATACGTAGCTCACCTTTTCGGCCGGCACCATGCCGAGGCTTTTCGTGGCGATCTGCTCCACCCGCTCGGGAGAGCTCAGCGCCGCCACTTCACTGGACAGCTTGGCGTTCTCGGCCGAAAGATCGCTCTTCTCCTGGATGAGGCCATTGTATTCAAGATTTTTCTGGAGGAGGCCAACATTGACGGCCACCAGGCCCACGAGAGTCAATGCTACAAAAGACAACCACAAGCCGACATGGGCCGTGCCCCCCGACGGGGCGCGCTGGTTCCGGACACGCGGTGCCGGCCGCCTCGACGGCTTGCCGTGGCGTTCGAACTTGCGCGTTATATCGGTAAATCCCCAATCCTGCTCTGCCAATCTGGCCATCGCACCCTCCCTCCCGGTAATGCAAATTTCAGTCTATCCGAGCTTTTCCACGACCCTCAGTTTTGCTGACTGGGCGCGGGGATTATCTGCTATCTCATCCGCTGACGGCGCGATCGGCCGCCTGGTTATGATCCGTACTTCAGCCTTCGCCTCACAGACGCACTTGGGCAGATCCGGCGGGCAGGTACACTTGCCCACTCGCGCCGCGAAGAACTGTTTGGCGATGCGGTCTTCCAGCGAATGGAAG
>JAUSDE010000058.1 GCA_030650885.1 Thermoleophilia bacterium | reverse complement strand
CAAACATTCCGCGCCATGGCACGTAATTGCATGCAAAGACGCCTGTTTGCTCCGTCGGAGTCCATCAATGCGCTTACCGTGGGAGCTGTACATGCGGACCTAGGGCCTAATAGCCCAACGCCAACTATTGTCGACCCTCTCCGCAATGCCCCATATTGCAGCCCTATTTCTTCTGTTGCTAGCGGGTTTCGCCGTTCCATCAAGCCGGACATCCTCGTTGCCGGTGGTCGGCAACACTACCTTCTACAGATGACGAGTGGCAACTCTGATCCCGCCTTGCTCAAAATACCGCAAAACCAAACTCAGCTGGGTCAGCAGGTGGCCGCTCCTGGGGGAGCAGCGATCCCACCTAACCACACCACGCGCGTCTGCGGGACCAGCAATGCTACGGCTTTGACCGCTCGCCGGGCGGCCCAATTGTATGATCAAATCAACGCCCTTCGTGCCGAACCCGGAGGCGACACCCTGTCGGATGAGCTGATCTCGGTTCTGCTCAAGGCTCTACTTGTTCATGGAACTTCTTGGAGCAACCTTCAATCTGTAATCGATGCTGCCTTGAATCAGTCCGACAATGGCACTGCGCGTTGGAATCGTGTGAAGCGTGCCTGCGCACAGTTTCTGGGATATGGCGAAGCTGACTGGGTTCGCGGCAGCGTGTGTACCGACCAACGCGTCATCATGCTCGGTTGCGGCCGTCTTAATGCCGGCGAAGCACATGTCTACCAAGTCCCGCTTCCACCGGCTCTGAGCGCGCAGCGTGTTGGTCGACGGATGACCATTAGCTTGGCGTGGTTCACACCGATCAACACACGGCACCGTTCCTACCGGATCGCCGATCTGTGGTTCGACCCTCCGGTAGATCAACTACAGCTGAAACGACGCGACGTCGACCATAACGCGGCCACCCGCGGCACAGTCCAACACGAAATTCTTGAAGGCGACCAGGCTGTGCCCATCGCCCAAGGCGACATCGCTCCCATACTGGTTAATTGTCGACTGGAAACGGGCAGTACACTTGCCGAGCCGATTCCATACGGCATTGCGGTAACGTTAGAGACTGCCAACCCACTCGGGGTCAGTGTATACGAGCAAGTGAAAGTTGCGCTGGATGGCATCCGTGAGGCAGCACGTGTCCGGCCAACAGTCCGAGCTGGTCGTGCGAACCGATAAACATGCGACGGATATCTTGAAGCTGATGGAAGAGCAATGGCCAGCAAGACCAAACTCGAGCTGACCTGGATCGGGAAGGAGAACCGGCCGAGGCTGGAGCCGCGCATTCTGCTGGAGGACCCGGAAAAGTCCTGCCACGCGGCGCACCGCATCACCGATCACGACTTATTCGACAACCGTTTGATTTTCGGCGACAACCTTCTCGCCCTGAAAGCGCTGGAGCAGGAGTTCGCGGGGAAGATCAAGTGCATCTACATCGACCCGCCTTATAACACCGGCTCGGCATTTGAGCATTACGACGATGGCGTCGAGCACTCGCTTTGGCTAGCGCTGATGCGAGACAGGCTGGAAGTCCTGCGGCGGCTGCT
>JAUSDE010000051.1 GCA_030650885.1 Thermoleophilia bacterium | reverse complement strand
CATCCGCACCAATCGTGTTCACCAGATCAAAATCGGCGGCGTTGACCTTGGCAGGATCCACGCTGGTGACTTTGAGTAGCGATTCGAGGTAGTCACGGTAGCTGCCGACCGCATCGACCAGGTTCTTGTGCCGGAGTTTATAGTCAACCGGAACCTGCATGCGGCCCATCTCGTTTCTGATCTGTTCTATCTTGTCGGATGAGACAGTCAGCAGCGCGGTGAATGAGTTCAGTGATGCCTGGTCTGCGACTTCGCTGTCCTTTTTGACCAGTTCCACGGTTATGTCCCGGAGCGTGTTCCAGCTGTCATTGAGATTATCCTGGTATTCCTTGACGCCTGTGTCGATCGTGGAGGTGTTCGTAACTGAGATGGTTGAGGTGGTGGCGGAGGGCTCCGGCCGGCCGTGAAGATATAAAAGGATGCCCCCCACTATGGCGGCGATGACAACTACAATCACAAGCGCTAACAGGACGAGGTTTTTGCGAGATTTAAACCATTTACCATCACTCGGCCCGGTTACCGGGACCGGTTCCTTCGGTACGCCGATGGATTCGTTTTTAGCTGCAGGGGCCGCTTCTGCCATGGTTTCCGGTTCCGCCCTTACCGGCATTTTTGCGGTTGCCTCCGCATCCTTTTCAGTCTCTGGAGAGTAACCACAATCCGGGCATTCAAAGTCATCCTCGGGATATGGCTTCTCACAATTCGGGCAGTACCGCATCTCCCTTTTTTCTCCATTTTGCGCTCGTCTCCTGTGTTTCCACCTCAAAACCAGCTATTACGCCTTATGCTTCGCCGCCGATTCCGATAGAATCCAGCAATAAGTCAGACGCCGTTTTCGTATCAACTCAAAGAGGTGCAAAAGATGTTAAGCATCGCGTTACCAAAGGGGAGCCTGCAGGAGCAGACGCTCCTCCTTTTCAACGAAGCCGACCTGCCGGTCAAGCGGAGCGCCCGCGAGTACACGGTCACGATCGCCGACGAGCGCATCAGCGCCGTCAAGATATTGCGTCCGCAGGAGATACCAAAGTATGTGGAGGATGGTTATTTCGATCTGGGCATATCCGGCCTGGACTGCATCACCGAGTCTGGCGCCGAAATTGTCGAGGTTGCCGATATGCCGTACGCAAAGACCGGTACCGGCCTGATGAAGATGGTCGTCGCCGTGCCCGAAGATTCGAGTATCGCCAAGGCAGCTGACATCAGGCCCGGCTCTCGAGTAACCACAGAGTTCCCCCACATCACTAAAAAATATTTTGAGCAGCTTGGCATTCCGGTCGACGTCTTCTACTCCTTCGGTGCAACCGAAGCCAAAGTGCCGGAGATCATGGACGTCGTCGTCGATCTCACCGAGACCGGCTCCACACTCAGGCGCAACAACCTCAAGGTCGTCGACGTGATCATGGAATCGACGACCCGTCTGATCGCCAACAGGGCCGCCTGGGACGATCCGGCCAAGCACAAGGCGATCGACGAGATCCGCACATTGCTGCTGGGCGTCCTCGATGCCCGCGGACGGGTGCTGCTCTCGATGAACGTGGCCAAGGACAGGCTCGACGCCGTGGTCGGCGTGCTGCCTGCGATGAAGCGCCCCACCGTTGCTCCTCTCTACAACAGCGATTCATTCTCGGTCACGACCGTGGTCGACAAGGATACCGTCAACGTCATCATCCCGAAGCTCAAGGAGATGGGCGCCGAGGATATCCTGGAGCAGGGGATATCCAAGATAGTGCGATAGAGCGCCCGATCTGATGAGGAGCTGCCTGTGATCGAGATCCGCATGGAGCGCCCGGAAGATATCTCGGCCGTTCGCATCGTCAACGAGCTGGCATTCGGTCAGCCAACGGAGGCGGACATCATCGACGGGCTGCGGATGAACTGCCCTGATTCGCTCTCGCTGGTGGCCGTCGACGGCGACGCCGTGGTGGGCCATATCCTCTTCACGCCAGTGGTGATAGATGGCCCTGGCGGCACGATATCGGGAATGGGCCTCGCGCCGATGGCTGTTCTTCCCGAACGCCAGCGGCAGGGAGCAGGTTCCATGCTTGTACGGGAAGGAATCGAACTCCTGGGCCAGCGCGGCTGCCCGTTCATAATCGTCCTCGGACATCCGGAGTACTATCCGCATTTCGGTTTCGAGCCGGCATGCTTCCACGGCATCACCTGCCAGTGGGAGGGTGTGCCTGACGAGGCTTTCATGGTTATGATCCTCGACCGTGGCATGATGGAGGGAGTGTCCGGTGTTGCGTGCTACCTGGATGAGTTCGATGAGGCTGTCTAGCGCGAGCCGGAATTCCCTTTTCCTGTTTGCCCTGATTAGCGGGAGGCGATGGCTTTCCCAACGATAAAAATAGTATCCGGTTCTTCAGAAATCGACGCCGTTGCTGCCCTGGCGCATGAGATTTGGAATCAGCACTTCGTTTCGATCATAGGCCAGGCCCAGGTCGACTACATGCTGCACAGGTTCCAGAGCGTTTCGGCGATCACCGGACAGATCTCAAGCGGTTACATCTATTACACGATCACGGATGGTGGCCACATCGTCGGATATTTCGCCCTGGCGCCAGTTCCTGATGGAAGCGGCGAGGCTCAGCTGAGCAAGCTCTATGTGAGGAAAAACCTTCAGGGCCGCGGTCTGGGCAGAGCCGCGCTGGAGTTCGCGGAAGGACTCTGCCATCAGATGGGCGTCAGAAAATTATGGCTGACCGTCAATCGCCACAATTCCTCCACCATAGATTTCTACTGGCGTATGGGATTCTCAATCGAAGCGGACGTGGTCCAGGACATCGGCGGCGGATTTGAGATGGACGATTACAGGATGGCCAAGGCCATCGCTCGCGAAGATGATAAGTAGTGGTTGGCCCCAGGGAATTATCCGGAACCCGATGACACCACACGAAATCGCAATCCGCCGCCTCGCCAATCAGAAGATCACGCATGCAGAAAACAGGGAAGTAGAGAAGATCGTAGCCGCGCTCGGGGCCATGCAGGCACAGGACTATCCCGGCGCGCTCTGGGCAATCGGGCTTCGTTCGAGAGATGGAACCGAAGCTGCAGTCGAAAAAGCATTAGCTGAACGGAAGATAATCCGCACCTGGCCGATGCGCGGCACACTGCATTTCGTCGCAATGGCCGATGTGCGCTGGATGCTCACGCTACAGCGGGAGCGGATCATCGCCAGGGCAGCAACCCGCCATCGGCAGCTGAAGCTCGATGAGGCGATCTTCGCCCGCGCTACCGGACTTATTTCAGACGCATTGCACGGTGGCAGGCAGATGACCCGGGAAGAACTTTACGAGGTACTGGAAGGAGAAAAAATATCCACTGCCGGCCAGCGCGGCTATCACATCCTGTGGCGGCTGGGGCTCGATGCGGTCATCTGTTTCGGACCGCGCCAGGGGAAACAGCAGACATTTGTCATGCTTGATGACTGGGTTCCGGAAACGCTAATCATGGAGCGGGAAGAAGCCCTGGCGGAACTCGCCTGGCGTTATTTTACGAGCCACGGTCCGGCCACCGTGCAGGATTTCATCTGGTGGTCTGGGCTGAAAGCTTCGGATGCCCGGACCGGCCTGAAAAAAAATGCCTCCCGGCTGGCGCAGGAGATCGTTGATGGAATAGCGTACTGGATGCCAGAGGGCACGACATCCCATGGCGGTGGCTCTCCAATCCTGCATCTTTTGCCCGGTTTTGACGAGTTCCTGCTTGGATATAAGGATCGTAGTGCGGTGCTTGCTCAAAGCCGCACAGCTTCGATCATTCCGTCCAGAAATGGTGTCATGAAGCCGGTGATAGTAATCGATGGCATTGTGTCGGGTACCTGGAAACGCACTTTCAGGAAAAACGACGTGCTCGTCACGGCAAGCCCATTCGAACCATTGAGCAGGTCCGGGGTCCGGGCTTTCAGGCAGGCCGCGGAGCGATATGGCGACTACCTGGGAAGGGCATTGGATGTCAGAGGTATTTAAGAAGCTCAACCTGAAAGATCAATCAGAGAAGCGCGTCTACTTACAGGAGATGACCATGGCTAAAAGTCAAAATGCAAAGAAAGATGTTAAAAAGAAATCTGTAAAAACCCTGAAAGAAAAAAGGCACGATAAAAAAGCGAAAAAAGAAAAAAAATAAATACAGCCGCGCAGATAATCAAACAGCTACAGGAGCTAGGCGACGCCGAGATCGCTGTCCACTCACAGCGATACTTTAAAACCGGCAAAGGCGAATACGGTGAGGGGGACATATTCCTCGGCATACGGGTTCCCGTCCTCAGAAAGTGCGCCCGGCGATTTCGGGAGACCGGCCGCGAAGATACGCTGGAGCTGCTGAGATCACCCTTTCATGAAGCGCGGCTGCTGGCTTTGTTCATGCTGGTCGCAAGTTTTTCAAAAGGATCCGCGGATGAACGGAGAGCGATTTAT